>DATIYC010000167.1:0-35267 GCA_035517955.1 Candidatus Acidiferrales bacterium
GAGCGGTTCGCCGAAAAGAGTGGAAATCCAACCGAAACAAGATCTGGCGTTGCTACAGTATACGGGTGGAACGACGGGTAGCCCCAAGGGCGCCATGCTTACTCACTACAACCTGGTGGCTAATGCGATTCAATTCTCTACTTGGTTACGGCTGAATTTGGGGACAGAGGTGCATCTCGCGGCTCTGCCCCTCTTTCACATCTATGGGATGACGGTCGCCATGAACGTTCCAATCTCCACCTCCTCATCACTAGTACTCATACCCGACGCACGTGATACTGACGCAGTTCTTCGCGCGATCGACGAATACAAGCCCACGATATTCTGCGGTGTTCCAGCTATGTACAAGATTCTGCTAAATCATCCCGGCATAGCGAAACATGGGCTCCGTTCGATACGTGTCTGCGTTTCTGGGGCTTCGCCACTTCCCATCCAAGTCCAGAAGCGTTTTGAGGAATTGTCAGGTGGGAGACTTGTGGAAGGTTATGGCTTGACGGAAGCCAGCCCAGTAACTCATGTGAACCCAATTGATAATCCGGAAAAGAACAGGTCAGGATCGATCGGTATCCCGATTTCTGATACAGCGGCTAGAATAGTAGATGTGGAAACTGGTGACAATGCTCTGCCTTCGGGAACAATTGGAGAACTAGTGATCAGTGGACCTCAGGTGATGTTGGGTTACTGGAACAACCTCGAGGAGACTAAGATGGCGCTTAGGGGTGGTTGGCTCTACACTGGCGATATTGCAAGCATGGATTCGGATGGTTACTTCCGTATTGTGGATCGGAAGAAGGATATGATCAACGCATCGGGTTTGAAGGTTTGGCCGAGGGAGGTCGAGGATGTGTTGTATGATCATCCGGCCATCAAAGAAGTAGCTGTAGTGGCATCTCCCGACCCTATCTCCGGGGAGGTTGTGAAGGCATTTGTGACTCTGAACGATGAGTATAGAGGAAAAGTCCAGGCGAGTGAGATAATCGATTTCTGCAAATCCAGAATAGCAGACTACAAAGCTCCAAGAATAGTGGATTTCCGCGACGCATTACCTACGAGTTCTGTGGGGAAGATTCTCAGAAGACAACTCAGAGAGAATGCTTCCAAAAAGTAATCTGCACAGGCTCCGGAAAACTTCCGTCGACGTTCTCCAGTCCATGTTCTGGTGCGCTCTAGTTGGGATTCGAACTAAAGAGTTAAGAAGTTGCCAAGTTCGAGACGAAAGAACGTTTCAGTGAGGGAAGCTTTGCGATGTCAATGAAGGAGATCCTGAACACCACTAGCATGGTATTCCCCGAAGACCGTGCCAATGTGAAGACGCTTGTGGAGATTCATAAGAAAAGCCTAGAAAATCCAGATACGTTTTGGCGGAAGGTCGCCGACGAGCTATTCTGGTATGGAAAAGATGGGCCCGCGTTTGAGGAAACGTCAGAGCCTCCTTACGGGCGATGGTTCCCTCAATGGAAGAGCAACATAACCTACAACGCGCTAGATCGACATGTTGCCGGTCCCAACAAGAACAAAGTGGCGTACTATTGGGAGGGTGAAAATGGTGAGAAACGCACGATCACCTACCAAGAACTCTACGATGAAGTGAACAAGTTCGCCTCTGCGCTGAAGAAACTTGGAATGAAGAGAGGGGACAGAATCACAATGTATCTGCCCATGGTTCCTGAATTACCCATCAGTATGCTAGCGGCCCTTAGGCTGGGTCTCATACATTCCGTAATCTTCGCAGGGTTCACTGCCCAGTCAGTGGCAAGCAGAATTGACGACTCAAAGTCTAAAATCGTCGTAACCGTGGATGGCGCGTGCAGAAAAGGCAAGACGCTCGACCTCAAATCAATCGTCGACGAGGCCGTGGCAAAGACTCCCACAGTTGAGAAAGTAATCGTCGTCAAGAGAACTGGCGGAAAAGTCAACATGGTGAGCGGGCGCGACTTATGGTACCACGACCTTATCGTCTCAGCCGACAAATACGTCGAGCCTGAAAAAATGAATGGCATTGACCCAAGCTTCATCTTATACACCTCAGGCACAACTGGAAAGCCCAAAGGAACTACACACAGCAATGGAGGTTACATGACTTGGGCGCATTATACCCAGAAGGCAGTGTTCGACGTAAATGATGACGATATTTACTGGTGCACGGCGGACATCGGTTGGATAACTGGACACACGTACATCGTTTACGGCCCACTTCTAAGAGGCATAACATCCCTCATGTACGAGGGAGCACCCGATTATCCACAACCTGACCGCTGGTGGGACTTAGTCGAGAAGTACAAAGTGACGATCATTTACACCAGCCCAACCGCAATAAGAATGCACATGAAGTTTGGCGAGCAATGGGCGCAGAAACACAACCTCAAATCCCTAAGGTTGCTCGGCAGTGTCGGCGAACCAATCAACCCAGAAGCCTGGAGATGGTACTTCAAGAACATCGGCCGCGAAGAGACTCCAATCGTTGACACTTGGTGGCAAACCGAGACTGGTGGAATCCTAATCAGCGCACAACCCGGAATCACGCCAATTCCACTGAAACCCGGCTCAGCAACGCTCCCTATCGCGGGAGTTGACGCGGACGTTTTCAGCGACAGCGGCGTCTCCGCTAAGGAGGGTGAGAAGGGGTACATCGTTATCAAACGGCCATGGCCGGGTCAGTTAATGACCTTGTGGCAAGATCCTGAGAAATTCAAGACAGTCTACTATGCGCGGTTTCCAGGCATATACTACGCTGGCGATTTCGCCATGAAGGACGATGACGGATACTTCTGGCTTCTCGGCCGAGCGGATGAAGTGCTGAAAGTTGCAGGTCATAGAATCGGGACAGTGGAGTTAGAGGACAGCTTGATTGCGCATCCAGCTGTTGCCGAATCAGCCGTCATCGGAAAATCCGATCCCGTGAAAATGGAGGTTCCGGTCGCCTTCGTGGTTTTACGTCCAGGCTTCGAGCCCTCCGCGGAATTGAGGAAGGAGCTTTCAAATCACATCAGAAAGACCATTGGTCCAATCGCCGTTCCGGAGGCTATCTATTTCGTCACAAAACTACCGAAGACTCGGAGCGCGAAGATCATGCGGCGCGTAATGAAAGCAGTGGTTGAGAATAAGCTCGTGGGCGACACAACCACAATCGAAGACGAAACTAGCGTTGAGGAAATGAAAAACGCATACAGCACCCTCCAGGCTGATATGCAGAAGAGCTGAGAGAATTAGAGGCTGTATACGATGAGCGAGAAGAATCCCATTCTTGCGAACCCAGCACCGTTAGGGTTGGCGGGGTTCGGTATGACAACTATCCTTCTCAACCTGACCAACATGGGCCTCTTCGGAGTCAACAGCGTCATCGTCGCAATGGGGATCTTCTACGGGGGGCTTGCACAGATTATTGCAGGCGCGATGGAGTTTAGAAAGGGGAACACTTTCGGAACTCTCGCCTTCACCTCCTACGGACTCTTTTGGTTAACGCTCGTCTTCATTATCATATCCACAGTCGAGCGCCCAGCAGTTACACCAGACAACGCGACGTGGGCTGCATACCTGTTCATCTGGGGGCTTTTCACTTTGATGATGTTCTTTGGAACCCTCAAACTCAACCGGGCTCTGCAAACGATCTTTCTCACATTAGCCGTACTCTTCTTCCTCCTCACCGCCTCGCACTTCATCCCTCAATTGCTTCCGATCGCAGGCGTTGAGGGTGTTTTCTGCGGTTTCTGCGCATTCTATACTTCGATGGCTGAAGTGCTGAACGAGACTTACAAGAAGACTGTTCTCCCCATAGGCCCTATGAAAGCCGAGTAGCCGCCGGCTTGACGGTTACCTAGTACAACAGGGTCGCCTATGTAGAAGTATATTCTAAACGTGCGTGATAAATAAAAGACGATATTTCTCCTTCGCTCTTTGCTAAAGGGATGAATTTTGCAAACCCTTACGAAAGAACAACTTCTGGAGAAAGCGAAGAAACCTGCAGTAGACGCAATGAAACTTCATCCATTCTACCGCGGAAAGATGGAGATTGCTCCCAAATGTTGTATTCGAGACTTCAACGATTTCGCAATCTGGTATACGCCGGGCGTCGCCGACCCGTGTAGGGCGATAGCTAAGGACCCGAAACTTGTCTACGATTACACGAACAAATGGAACATGGTCGCAATCGTATCAGACGGAACACGAGTACTGGGGTTAGGTGACATCGGCCCGAAGGCCGGGTTGCCCGTAATGGAAGGCAAATCGATTCTCTTCAAGTACTTAGGCGGCGTTGACGCTTTCCCAATTTGCTTAGGGACGAAGGATCCGGATGAGATCATAGCTGCCGTCAAATGGCTTCAGCCATCCTTCGGGGGAGTAAACCTTGAAGACATCGCGCAACCCAAATGCTTCCGCATCCTCGACACCCTCAGGCCGGAATGCGAGATCCCCGTATGGCACGATGATCAGCAAGGAACCGCTACAATAGTTCTCGCAGGCCTGATCAACGCGTTGCATCTGGTAGGCAAGAAGGCGCAGGACGTGACAGTGTCGATGGTAGGAGCAGGGGCATCTAACGTTGCGTGCAGCCGATTGATGTTCGCATTCGGAATAAAGCCAGAGAACACCTACATTGTGGATACTAAGGGCATACTTAACCTGGGACGCAAGGATATTGAACTTCGCAAGACAGAATTCGTTGACAAATGGAAGATATGCCAAAAAACCAACAAAGAGCAACGCAGCGGTGGCATACCTGAAGCTATGAAAGGTACCGACGTCTGCATAGCCCTCTCCAAACCAGGCCCAGACACACTTAAGAAAGAATGGATCTCGTCAATGAACAAGGACGCCATTCTCTTCACATGCGCGAACCCAATTCCTGAAATTTGGCCGTGGGAGGCGAAGGAGGCTGGCGCACGCGTCGTCGCCACAGGACGATCAGACTTTCCCAACCAAGTAAACAACTCACTAGGATTCCCAGGAATCTTCCGTGGAGCACTCGACGTTAGAGCGCGAGGAATAACAGATGAGATGTGCATCGCCGCAGCCAACGAACTGGCCCTATGCGCAAGAGAGAAAGGCCTAACCGAAGACTACATAGCCCCAACGATGGACGAGTGGGAGGTTTATCCAAGAGAGGCAATGGCGGTGGGTCTCAAAGCTCAGGACGTAGGCGTTGCAGGCATAAAGCTCACCAGAACCCAACTCCTCGAAACCGCTACTGCAATCATCAAACGCTCTAGAGAGATCACACAAAACTCAATGAAACTAGGCTACATCCCCAAAGCCCCAGATTAGGAGATGAAAGTGAAATGGCTAAAGATCAGGCTGAGAAAGAATACGATCTACTGATTATTGGTGGCGGCCCAGCCGGTTTAACCGCAGCAGCATACGCAATCAGAAAACGCGTCGAAACAATCTTGGTTAGCGAAGATCTCGGAGGAAAGACGAACTACAAATTCTCGTTACCCGGCGTTGAGACACATCCAATAATCGATGGGGATGAACTAGTAAGCAAATTCAAGAGCCAAATCCAATACTTAGACTTCGCACGCCAGCTCGACAAAGTAACGAAACTTGAGCGGACCGATGGAAGATTCATCGCCTCAACCAAGGCAGGGAAAACGTTCACAAGTAAAGCTACAATCATCGCCACCGGCGTAATGCCAAAACGCCTCAATGTCCCAGGCGAGCAAGAACTCCTGGGCAAAGGCGTCAGCTACTCCGCAGTCAGCCACGCACCCCTCTTCATTGACTTGGAGGTAGCGGTCGTGGGAGATGGAAACGCTGCACTTCAAGCCGCGGCAGAGCTAGCACAAATTGCAAAACGAGTAACCGTCATAGGAGCACCCAGCAAACTCGTCGACTCCGACCCAGGCAAGAGGCTTAAGGCGTCCGGGAAAGTCGAGTTCTTCAGCGATTATGAGGTTGAAGAGATACGAGGCAAAGAGGCCGTCCAAGAAATCCTAATCCGACACAAGACGGACAAAGCCGAAAAAGTTCTCTCAGTACGAGGAGTGTTCGTGGAGTTAGGGTATTCGCCCGACAAAGACCTCTATGGACACATGGTCAAAACTACTGCCGAGGGACGGATCATGATCAGTGAAAACAACCAAACCAACATACCAGGCCTCTTCGCAGCCGGCGACATAACCGACATCAACGCACAACAAGTAGTCGTCGCAATCGGCGAGGGAGCAAACGCCGCACTCAGCGCCTACAACTACCTCCTCAACTTGAAACCCAAGTAAAATCCCCGCGACTTCCTTTCTTCTTTTCTTTAATCGAGTGAAGTTAGTGCTAACGCTGAAAACTTAGCAAGCGTTTTTTGCGCAATTCCAAGAACAAATCGATGCAGTAGCATCAGTCGCGTTTTTTGATTGAAGACCATATAGTTCTTCAACGATCAACAGGCCTGTCAACATTTCATGGCCAAGGCTTGATTCCCTATGCTCTTGAATCGAGCCAGCCCGGTAAGATCATGAACACGAAGTACGGCTGTGTCATGTGGCGAAACCACGCCTAGCTATGCATTCTAATGATCATATCTGCCGGGTATGAATGAAACGAACACACTTCGTTCAGGACGCTGAGCAGTTCGCGAATTCCATACAAGCTTGAAGTTGGTCTTTACATTCTTATGTGATTTTTCTCCACTCTACCTTAATACCCGGCCTTCACCGACACTCATCACGAATGGTTAGAGGTAAGCGATTTTGGCCAAGAGACGAAAAATTAAACTCAAACTTCACAACGGTCGACGCCACTTCTCTCGCCTAGATGAAGACGTGGCATAAGTTTCAATACCGAACCCGGCGAACTACTCCTCAATAACGTTAGAGGGAACATATAACATACTTTCCCTCGTGACGTCCAAGGAAAAATGAACCCACTCGTGAATGAGTATCTTCGAGTGTTACTGAAAACCCGATTTCTTTTGTTAGGACTGTAGCCAGTCGCTGTGATATTGGCCTGGTTTGTCTACTCGTTCATAGCCGTGTGCTCCGAACCGGTCTCTTAGTGCTTGGATGAGGTTCGCGGGCAGCTTCTCGCTTCTATAACCGTCGTAGTAGTCTAGTGAGGCGTTGATGACTGGAATCGGAATGCCAAGCGACTTGGAAGAATTAACTGTCTGACGCCATCTAGACTCCGATTCCTTCAATGATTTCGCGAATTCTGGAGCAACCATTGGGTTCTCTAGTTGGGGGTTGTTTTCGAAGGCGTTCATGATTGGGTCTAGTAGCTTGGAGCGGATTATGCAGCCTCCCTTCCAGATTCTTGCCACATCAGATAGTGGTAGCTTGTAGCCATATTCGTCGGATGCGGCGCGCATTAGGTGAAAGCCTTGAGCATAGGAAATTATAATCGATGCATGAACAGCGCCGAGGAGTCGCTCGGTGAAGTTTCCCTTAACCTGTCTGTCGCCAGTTTTCTTCGGGAATATTCTAGACGCATTTATGCGTTCACCTTTCAGTGCTGACAGGTTGCGGGCGCTAACAGCTGCGTCGATCGTCGGCGTAGGAATTCCTAGGTCAAATGCGTTCTGCGAGGTCCATTTGCCTGTCCCCTTCTGTTGTGCCCGATCGAGGATGAGTGAGACTAATGGGTGATGAGTTTCAGGATCGTTCTTGCTGAGAACCTCTACTGAGATTTCCATCAAGAAAGAGTTGAGGACGCCTTCGTTCCATGCTTTGAAAACATTTCTGACTTGCTTTACGCTGAGATGGCTGGCTCGGGTTAGTAGGTCGTAGGATTCAGCGATTACTTGTATGATCGCGTACTCGATTCCGTTGTGAACCATTTTCACGTAGTGGCCTGCACCTCGAGGGCCTAAGTAATCACAGCACGAGCCGTCAACTTGTGCGGCTATACGCCCTAGCATCTCCCTAACCTGCTCATACCCTTGTCTTGGTCCACCGACCATTATGCAGGGACCTTTTAGCGCGCCCTCTTCTCCGCCACTCACCCCAGTGCCCAAGTAGTTGATTCCCTGTTTATCCAACTCATTACAGCGACGCTCGGTATCTTGAAAGAAGGAGTTACCTCCATCAACCAACACGTCACCTGATGAGAGAAATTCTGTTAAGCTTTGGATGGCAGCGTCAACTGCAGGCCCTGCCGTTAGCATGAGGATAACTTTGCGCGGTCGCCTGAGGGCATTGACGAAATCCTTCAGTGAATAGGTTGCCTCGAACGTAGGATGCTTTTCAGAGAATTCCCTTGTCTTCTGCTCGGTTCGGTTGAACACGGTTACCGAATAACCATGATTTTGCAGGTTCAGGGCCAGGCTCTGGCCCATAACACCAAGCCCCATTAATCCTACGTCTCGTTCGCACAAACGCATCAGCCATGATTAGGCCATCGTCGAAGGAGTTGAAAAAAGATTCACTTACGCTTAGGCTTCCTGGGTTTGAGAGGTTTTTGCGATCCTCGTGCCGTTCGTCGTCGTCTTGTTGAAGCGCGCCTAGTTGCTCTTCGCCTAAGAACTAGCACACCTAGGGATATAACGAGGATGATTCCGATCAGAATTATCGCGGGAGTTGTGTAGTCTATTTGCCATACTACGTTTAACGTGTGTGGTGCGTCCATAATTATCGTCCCGCTCGATTGGCTCGTGAGCAATTGGCCGTTCTCGTAGAAGCCTTGAAACGTTTGCTTTGCGCCAAGTGCACCTAGTATGCTTGACACGGTTTCGTATGGGTAGATGGAGAAGGAGGCATTTGTGCCGGAATCGAACCATCCGGGCCCTGTTATGTTCTCTTCAGCGCCCGTGATGGTTAACCTGTATTGAGTCACATAATCAGCTTCGTATGTAGCGTTGCCCGTAACCGTTACAGTTCGGTTCGCTTGGCCATATCCATCAGACCAATGATCGAATCTCAATCTCGTAGTCGCGTTCATCTGCACGAACGCGGGCGCGGAGACGTTATTGTCTCCCAAGGCGACGCCAACGGATGCAGGGCCAGGAGCTTCTTGCATGCCATTGATGGTGATTGGTACAACACTTGGAGCATTGATTTGCAGGATTACCGGAGTTAGCGTGACAGTGAAGAGGCTGCTGGTAGCAGAGTCAGGAATCAAGGTGTTATTCGAATCGACTAGAGTTGCCGTTGCATTCAACTTCCAGTTGCCTGGTCTACGCGCGTCGCCGAAAATTCCACCGATCTGAAAACTTACTCTTACCGCGCCTGATAATGCATAGGTTGTAGTTCTGCAGAGAGCGAGGGCGGGACCGGTGGACATGCATGTTTGGGTCGAGGATGTGATTATGCCTGGCACGAGCGTTTGCGGAGATGTTTCCGCATTAAATATGCCAATGAGCAGTTGATCCCCCGATGATGTCCCATTGTACGTTACCGCTATAGTAACCGGGATTGGTTCTTGGCCGCCAGCAACGCCGCTTCCCACCTGAAGGATTTTTATCATGCTTGTCGGTGCAGCGTTGGCACAGGGAAATGTGATGACCAAAGAAACTATTAGAAAATAAACGAATAGTAGATTTGAAGTCTTCAAAGCTAGAGCCACATGATTACAGAAAAAGACGGAACGCAAAAAACCCTTCCGTTTCACCTGAAACGGAAGGAACGTGATTCTGTCTTGTAGAGGGTTTCGGGTTAGTTAGCTCGTCCTAGTTTTCTAGCAATTTGTCCTGAGGTTAATGAGGCTGAAAGGAACAATGTCGATAGTACGATTGCTGCCGAACTAATCATCATGAGGACATGTAAGCCGTAGATTTCTCCAACTATTAGCGTTACCAAGCCGCTCAACAGAACTATTGCCAGGCACTTCTCGAGGGCCACTAGTCTTCTGAGTCGACGCGCTCTAATGAAACTGAGTGGGAGGCCGAGGTAGAAGGCGCCGATTAGGCTGCTCGCTAGTAGGCCTGAGATTAGGACGGCAAATTCTGGGAACGTCGATGTGGCTGTGTATACGTTTGAGGTCAAGTAGAGTATCCCAATGAGCGGGTAAAGGACAACTTTCATCGCGTCCCGCTCAGCCCAGTGGCCGTTAAGGTAGTTTGCGACGGTTGGGCTGAAGGAGTAGTACCATGCGTTGAAGGCCATCATGAAGCTGGATCCTGCCTTAGTACGCATTATTGAGTTGTCGCGGAAGCTGCGGAGCATTTGAACCTCTGGAGCTGCGGGCGAACCGTATGTGGCTGTAGCGATCAAACAGGCTGGGCCTGAAAGCGTCACAGTCAGGTCGGTCGTGTGACTGATAGATCCGCTAGAGCCGGTCAGGGCGAGTGTAAAGCTTCCCGTGGAGGAAGATGAGGTCGAACTGACAGTCAGCGACGACGTAGCAGGTGTGCTCGACGAAGGAGTGATGGGGCTAGTTACTGTCACGGTAACCCCACTAGGAGCTGAGGCCTGCCAAGAGTAAGTCAGTTGAACGGCAGAATTGAATCCGTTCACAGATGAAATCGTGACCGTTGAGCTTGCGCTACTCCCAACCGGCATGGTAAGTGAGGACGGTGTTAGAGTCATTGTAAAATCGGCATTTGACAGGACAGTGAGCGAAAGAGTTTGCGAGTGAATTAGGCTTCCGCTTACGCCTGTGATAGTTATTGAGTAAACGTTGGGGGGAGTTCCCGAATCAACGCTCACAGTAGCTGTTGAAGTAGTCGATCCATCCGGGGGTGGCGTTGTCGGATTCGAAGAGAACGAGACATGAATACCGCTAGGCAATGTCGATGTGCTCAACGTAACCGGGTTAGCATACGATCCAACAGATGCGATAGTGACAGTGTTCATGGCCGAACTGCCTCCGCCAATCGTCATCGCGTTGGAGCTGAGGGTCAAGGAGAAGTCAGGAGTAGCCGTTAGGGTAAAAACTGCTTGAACAAAGTCTCCGACACTGGGTGCGCAACCATTGTTACCAAGGCAAGCCGTAACCTCAATTACATATTGGCCAGGAGAAACGTTTCCTACTACGAAGCTTCCAGTGAAATTCCCAAGTGTACTTCCCCCTCCATTAACAGCGCAAGCCGCGCCCGTGATGATTCCGGCGTTATTGGGGCTTGAGAGAGAACAGCTTTGGTCTAGGTTGGTGATTCCGCTCGTTACTTGTCCGTTGATTTCAACATCCGTTCCAGCGACGCCGTTATTGGGATTAAGATCCAAGAAGCCTGAACTCGATGGAGCTGTAACCGTGAAGCTTGGCGAAACCGAGTCGCCGCCTGGCGTGCCGCTAATGACGATCGTGTAAGATCCAGGGGCTACATTACCGACAGTGAAAGATCCTGTCAACGCGCCTCCCGATATTGAGCAAGTCTGGGACGCAACAGGAGTGCCCGAGATCGAACAAGCCGAATCTGACATTAGGAAACCTGAGCCGCTCACCTGAACCGTTGACCCAGAAGAGCCAGAGTTTGGATTCAAGGAGACAGAGGCTGAAAGAGGTGAAATCGCAAAACTCTGCGTCGGAACGAGAAGCATAAAGGCTAACAGAAAAGCGGCTATAGCGATAGAACGCGGTAATCTCAAATCCGTAACCCTCTATCATCGAAGTCAGCGTGCAGCAGAATTTAGACGTTTCATCAGAATCGAATTGGCATTTTGATCAAATCCGACATTTCGGAGATTGAAATAATCTGCGATTGCTACAACTGCTTCAATAAGCAATCATGTCATTTGGTTCATGCATCTAATCTATTTTAGACGCTGAAAAGAAAAATCGATTCAGTTTCAGTCAACGCGTAGGTAAATTATAGATGGTGTCTTGTGTAAGTCTGGCTAGATTGAGTCTGTGATGGTTGCTAATTCGAAGTATCGAGTCTCCACCGTAAGCCTAAATCGCTGATCGAGCAGAAAAGTCATATGTACTCTTTCGGTAGGGGCGCAGCCCTTCTACTCTTCCTTCTTGTTTTAGCGCTTTTTGCACTTCCTAGCCCGGTACGTGCCGCTGGTGCAGTGGATCAGAGCTACATTCACACGCCAACCGGCTGGAATTGGATTCATCCACATATGCCCATCGGAGAATCTTTCACTCCAACCGTCAACGCGCTTGTCGGCGTTGATGTGGGTATAGGTAATGTGCTCGTCCCAGACCAGAATTATACTCCAGGCTTCAACAGCGCGAGCTACAACTACATCAACGCAGGCTCGCCGATCGGCCAATCCTTCACTCCGTCCCTACCGCTTCTAGGAGCCGTAGATGTCGGGGTCTTGAATGAAGTTCAATTGGATCAGAGTTTCGATCCCGGTTTCTCGGCAAGTGGCGTTGGTTGGAATTGGGTGCAAGCCCATCAACCAATTGGACAATCATTCACACCTTCCTATCCACAGTTGTGGGATGTTCAGCTGGGACTTCAAAACGTCGGTCCTGGTGACGCTTCGCTTACCTTGGTGATGCGACAAGGGATGATTAATGGAGCAGTTATTGCTCAACAGAACTTTTCACTGCCAATAGGTGGACCGGCTTTTGTCGAAGTCGTATTCTATCCATATCCCGGCTTAACGGTGACTCCGGGGCAAAAGTACGTACTCGACCTAGTTGGATCGGGGCCGAATACTGTAAGGTGGTACGACAAGATTCCAGCTGGGTATTCTGGTGGCACCGCGATCACGAACGGGTCTCCTGATTCCAGCCTTAGCTATCTTTTCAAAACATCAGGGTTCGGAAATACGATCACCATGAACATTCATTGGAACACGGTCAGCGGACCAATCCTGGCGTCTAAAACAGAATCTATTCCCGTGATGGATGCTCCAATCATGATGAGATTCAACTTCACCACACCAGTTTCGGTATCGCCCGGGGCCGTGTACGTAATCGAACTCCTCCAAACTCCGCAAAGCATGCGATGGTATATCGTAACGCCTGGAGGTAGTTATCACGGAGGCACCGCCATCACCGGCGGAAAACCCGATCCAAACGGTGACTATCTGTTCGACACCTATGGGGCAGGCAACGTACTGATTGTAAGCATTAGGGCAAATTCAATTAGCGGCCCCATGATCGGTTCAACCACTGCTACCGTCCCATTAACTCCATACGCATTGTTTCACGTAGACTTCCCCGGAACAATTCCTCTTACGCCCGGCGGCCACTACGTTATTGAACTCAATCAGACTGTGCAGTCGATGCGCTGGTTCATTGTTGACCCCGGAGGGAGCTACCCGGCAGGGAGTGCAATCACCAGCGACGTCGTCGATCCCAACGCCGACTACCTGTTCCAAACCTATGGTCCACCCGGCATCACCCCGACAACATTGAGCATAAGCTTCATTCCAACAACCCTAAACCTCACAGCGCCTTCAGGAACCGGAACGATCACAGTAACCCTCACCCCAGCGGTAGCAGGAGAACCAATCGCGCTTTACTATAGCACGATTTCGACCGGCAATTGGACAACCCTCAGCGTGGGCCACACGGACCCGACGGGCAAGTACACAATCGCTTGGCTACCTCCCCAGACCGGCACATATTACTTCCGCGCCGACTTCGCAGGTGACTCAAACTACGCAGGTTCCACAACCACAAGCGCACCCAACACCATGACGGTCGTACCAGAATTCCAATCAATTCTAGTCGTTTTCATAACAGTACTCGTTCTATCTCTAACCCAAATCTTATTCATGCGTAGAGAGAGAAACTCTTACCGTAAGAAATTGTTGCGTTCTGTTCCCTAAGAGTTCTTTTGCTAGTCGAACGTGTGTCGATAATCGATCTTTCAATAAGGGTCGATGTATTACATTTGCTGTAGACCATCAAAAGATCAGATGAAGCTGATTTAACGTTTCATCACACACGTTGTCTTGCGGCTAAGAAATGTGTTCAACCGACGCGCCAAAGCCCGCTGAGTTGAGGAACGAGTATTTCGCTGCTTGCCATTATCTGCTAATTGAGCAAGATTGGAAACTAACTGGCAAAAGTGTGAAAGTCGACTAAACATTTGACTTAGGCAGACAGGATCTGGTTTGCCGCTGCAATCCCTGTACCCGGCTGGAAATTGTACTTTTGGTGTTCGAGAGAACCTTCGATCGCGGCTATCGTTGCAAGTATGTCATTTCTGTTGACGTTCCCCATGTGGCCGATCCTGAATGTTTTTCCTTTTAGTGGTCCGAGGCCGCCTGCCGTGGTAACCCCGTAATTGTCTGCTAGCGTTTTCCGAAATTCGGCATCATTGATAGTATCGGAGTATCGCGTCACTGTCAAAGTGTTGGATGCGTCGGCATCTTCGCATAAGAGTTGGAGGCCTATTGCTCTCATCGCGGCTCGAAATGTTGCGGCTATCTTCGCGTGGCGAGCGTATCTGGTCTCTAATCCTTCTTTGAGAATTCGGCTGCAGCTTTCGTGAAGTGCGTATATCATGTTCACCGGGTGGGTGGCAAAGTACATCGTCGGGTCTTGGACTATCGGTTTCCAGCGCTTGAGGTCACCGTAATAGGTTCGGATTGGAGTTTTTCTCTGATCCCTAATCGCTTCCGCCTTAGCGCTAAATGATACGATGGTAAGGCCTGGAGGTACTGCAAGGGCCTTCTGTGAACCAGTAAAACAAGCATCGATTCCCCATCCATCAACCTGAACTTCCATCCCACCCATGGAACAGACCGTGTCCACAACATACAGGGTGTCGCGAGACTTAGTTAGAACTCCAAGTTGTCTGATCTGGTTCGCGGCACCAGTTGAGGTGTCTACATGGACCACGAGCAATGCTTTGTAATTTCCACCATCAGACAGTTTACGCTCAACCTCATCCAGGTTCGGCACCGCTCCCCAAGTCACGTTAATCCGATCTACTTTAGCCCCTAAAGTCGCAGCCGTATCTGCCAGTCTGTCACCGAAGTAGCCACCAGATATCGCCAAGACTTTATCGCCAGGCTCAACTATGTTTGCGAGGGCAACTTCTGCGCCCAAAGTTCCAGAGCCAGCTAGAGGCAAGACTAGGCCTTTGGTTTTGAAGATTGTAGCTAAGTCGTCCACAGTTTCCTTCAGTATTGTTGCGAAAGCGCCACTAACATGTGACAGAGTTGGTTGGCTAAGTGAACGTAGAACAGCAGGGTCAACGTTCGTTGGACCAGGTATCATCAAAAGTTCACGTTCATTCATGATGGGAGTCTCCTTTCTCCCAAATGATTGCAAGGACGGTTAAGCGTTTACGAAGAATCTAGGGTCGAACTTTTCCGGATAAAATGAGGAGAATTGCGTGAACATTTGAGGTCAAAATAAAAGATTATTTCTTTTGCTGCTGACTCATAGCTAAAGGAGATGGCAGGGAAGCGGTGGGAAGATTGTTTGCGATCTCATCAGTTGACGGCTTGGAAGCGCAGGAAGGAGTTGCCTACTCTCGAACACTATTATCAAGACTAATTTTCAGTTGAATACTTAGGTTGAACTTCAAAGCTCGGCTTTGAAAGAAAAGGTCGTTGCAAGGCTATCGATTCACCCTTGACCGACTACTGCTTCGATTGATGTTGAATGCTTGGTCGCGAGGGCGCCCGCCGTGTATTAACTCGGTATCGTCGAGTATAGTGACCTTCTCTATCTTCCACTTGCCGGATATTTTGTCGTTTTGAATGAGGTTTTCCCAGAGTTCGTGCTCCAACACTGCAGACGGCGCATGTTCATCTTGCTTGCAGGTAAGCGAGATAACCGCGACCTTAACCAACTGGTCCCCCGTGTATATTATGCGTCTAAGCTTTTTAGATTTGACGCTATGCCAATTGTAATAACAACAATATCTAGTGAACTTTTCAAAGAGACGAATTTCAAATTGCTTGGAGGCTAATATTCGGAAATTTGAGCATAGCGCTCTTCCCATGTGCGTCTCCGGGACATTATTACTCGCAATTGAGTTGTTCTTCAACAGCGTTGATCCCATATCACTCAATGGTTTAAGATGCGCTGATCTCAGCTGAGGTCAACCCCGTCATTTGGGCAATTAGTATCGTTGAGGTGATTTGGAGATAGTGGGTCAGATCAACTCATATTGTCCAAAATTGTAATGACCGCAAATGCTAGTTGGATTGGAGATTCCTCTTACAATATACACTGAGAATCATCGCCTAATCTACGATATTCTCGGAGAAAGCAGAGGACGACTCGGTGTACAGAAGCAACTAAGCAAAGCCTTGACCGTTAGATATGATGGCGCCAAGATCAGAACAACCGTAGGGCTTGCCGAAATGGTTCAGATAACGCTTATCGTAACCGAGAGTCTAGATCAAGAAACAGCCGTTGCTCTTCTAGTAGATTGGGTCATCAAAACACTCCGAACCAAGCAAGCCCGAGTAACCAAACTGGAAATCGGTAAGGTAAACGTCGGACTCGACGAGAACAAGATCAGAGATGTCGTGTTGGAGAAAATTGACAGTATGATGTCGAAGAATCGATCTCGCCGCTATGTCGCCTGATCGATTCCGAAGAATCTCAAGGACCCTAAGATTGTATATGATTCATCCGGATTAGTTAAATAACCCCCTTACGTGTATGTCAACTACAAGGCGTAGTTGCAAAGAAGAAATTAGTTATGACCTGGTCTCAAGTAAGGAATCCATATATAATCACTCTTGTGGGCGTTATTCTCATCGCAATTGCCGAGATATACGGAGTAGTAAGGGCAATGATGTTTAGGGCAATGTTTCGGCCCGGAGGCTTCAACGGAACTGGACCGCCTCCTGGCGGTTATGGAGGCTACGGTGCGTACGCCGGGCCAAGGTTCGGCGGCGGATTCGGTGCAACTAACTGGCTTACAATTCTTGGCCTGATAATACTAATTATTGGAATTGTGTGGCTTGGTATGGCTCTACGAAAAACCTCTAAGGCTTAACTCGATCGTTTGACGGGTACTGCTAGTTGTAGGTAGAGCGTAGCTGTAGGAAGTCTCATTGAATATTACCATGTTCGGATCCCATGATGCATCTGATGAGATTAGTCCGGCTAGTCCCGGCAAAACATCTAGTGAACAACTCTGTGAGACACTGCCAAACTTGGCTGGCGTTAAACAAGACGAAGAGGCAAGATTTCTTCGTCATCTGGCAGTCGATTTAGCTTACTTGATTCGAAATGCAAATGGTCCGTAAGGCTAAATACCGAGCTGTAACTCGCGAATCTTGAGGAGTTGTTTTCTTTTGCCTTCGTCAAAGAAACTTGTAAGAAGATCGAGTAAGATTCGCTCGAAAGCTGGTAAAGTTCCTCGAATAACCTATGCCAGCTTGAAGATTACTCCTGACGATGATAGCGCATACGATTCAGCCGTTGGAAAAGTCCGGAGCCAACTTGGTTCGCGATTCACCATGTACGTTAACGGCGAAAAATGGACCGGGACAGGTGAAGATTTTTCCCATGCGAGCCCGGTCGATACGCGCCTTACCGTAAGCCATTTTCCCAAAGGTACGCGTGATGATGTGAAATCAGCCATAGATGCGGCCCGGGACGCGCACCCGAAATGGACTGCCACATCTTACAAGGACCGTGTTCGTATCCTCCGTAAGGCTGCGGATCTGATAATTCAACGTCGTTACGAACTGTCGGCTTGGATGGCATTTGAGGTCGGTAAGAATCGCGCCGAATCTCTAGCAGAGGTGAACGAGGCTGCGGAGCTCATTCGCTATTACTGTGACCAGATGGAAGCGAACAAGGGCTTCACTCGTCTTATGGAACCCCCCGCACCTGGGCAAGAAACAGTCACAATCCTCCGTCCCTACGGTGTCTGGGCTGTCATCGCACCTTGGAACTTCCCGCTGGCACTCTCCACCGGTATGTCCTCCGGCGCAATGCTCGCAGGAAACAGCGTCGTCTTCAAGCCCTCAAGCGAATCCCCCGTGCTCGGCGAGGCGCTTACCCGCGTGTACCTTGACGCAGGCATCCCGCCCGGCGTCTTCAACCTCGTCACCGGCCCCGGGAGCACGGTCGGCCTGGAGTTGCAAGAAAACCCAGGCATAGATGGCATGATCTTCACCGGCTCAAAAGTTGTCGGGATGGGTCTCTACCATGCCTTCGCTAAAGATTACCCGAAACCCGTCATAACTGAGATGGGAGGAAAGAACCCCGCCATAGTAACCGCCCGCGCCGACTTAGACCAAGCCGCCGAGGGGGTAGTCCGGGCTGCATTCGGTTTCGGCGGACAGAAATGCAGCGCCTGCTCCCGTGTCTACGTACAGCGGTCGGTCAAAGAAAAATTCCTAAACCTTCTAGCCGAACACACCAAAACACTCGTCAAGGTGGGCGATCCAGTCAAAAAGGAATCATTCCTAGGACCGCTGATAAACAAAGGCGCGGTCGATACCTACCTGCATGCTGCCCAAGACGCGAAAAGTGGTGGAGGTGGCTTTGTGACCGGTGGAAACCAGCTCAGCGGTGGAGAGTTAGAGAACGGTTACTTCGTGGAACCAGCTATCGTCGACAACCTTCCCCTCACCCATCAACTTTTCAAGGAAGAGTTGTTCGTCCCATTTCTCGTCGTCGGCGCCGTCGATTCGTTTGACGAAGCTTTGAAACATGCGAACGATTCGGAATATGGACTCTGTGCGTGTATCTACAGTAAGGACAAGAGCGAGGTACAGAACTTCTTCGATCACATTCAAGCAGGTGTTACTTACGCGAATCGACGTGCAGGCGCCACAACTGGTGCTTGGCCGGGGGTTAACTCGTTTGGTGGGTGGAAGGGTAGTGGCTCAACTGGCAAGAGCGGACTCGGACCATACTACGTTCCTCAATTCATGCGTGAACAGTCACGTTGGATCGTGAATCGTGAGTAAGGACTCAACTCGCTGGATTCTTTAGCATCTGGTAGAGTACTCGGGTGAACTCCTCCAATCGATTCACGTTGATGTACTCGTCAGCAATATGCGCGGTTTCACCTGGCCCTAGAATCACAGTCTTAATACCTGCCTCGTTCAGGTATGTTGAATCTGTTCTACCAGATTCAACACGCACTTGCGGCGTATAACCCAGCACTTTCTCTATGCTCTCCATCGCTAGTGTGACTGTAGGGTGGGTTCTGTCGCCTAGGTACGACTTCTGAGGTGTCGAGTATGTAACCTTGAAGTTCACATCTCTCACTTTTCCTAGCGTTTCCTCCACTTTTCCCTTAACAGTCTCCCAGTTCTCGTTTGGGAGGACTCGGCGTTCACAGTTTATTGTGCATTCGCCGGGGACAATGTTCAGCGCGACGCCACCCTGAATCTTGTTCACATTTAACTCAGTGTACGCTTCTTGTCCATCCATGGTCATACGTGCAGGCTGAAGTTGGCGGAGCGCTTCAATTACTTTAACCATATCATATATTGCATTGCGGCCCTTGCGCGGGTCAGATGAGTGCGCTTCCTTCCCCAACGTCGTGACAGTGAAACCGACCCTGCCACCGCAACCAATCGAAACTGACAACCTTCCTTCTTTGACTGTGCCCTCAACGTTGATTCCGCTCTTAGCCTCGATTTTGTGGTGGGCTAGGAAGTATGGCGTTCCCAGCCACGTTTCACCATCAACCACCGCGCTATTGTCCTCATAGTTCGAGAAGAGGATCTCAAGTTTCCTGAAACGACAATTCTGCATCCTCTGTAATACATGGAGGATTGCGGCAACGGATCCCTTATCGTCCGACGTTCCTAAGCCATATATTCGGTCGTCCTTCGGAGTCGCCTCCAACGGATTCCTGGTCCATCGAGGTGTGCTTGTGACCGTGTCAAAGTGGGCGTTTACCAAGAATGTGCCATCACCATCGAAAGTCTTCTCACCGTACACGTTACCGAGTTTGTCGGTCTCTACGTTGAATCCGAACGATTCCATTTCATTGAGAATGAATTCGCTGCAACGTCTCATTCCTTCTTCTTCGTATGAGGGAAACTCCGTTAATTTCGTGAGAATGTCGACGGGCATACGTGCGGACGGCAATATCATCCTGTCCACGATAGCGAAGTTGAACGCAGTTAAAATGCTAATTCTCGGACCAGTATCCTTCGGAGAAATGCAAGATTATATACTATACACCGCGTACGTACTTCTGATTAGACTTGCCGGAAAATAGTTTTTGTGTTCAGTGTGGAGCGCCGCTAGCAGCCGGCAACGAGTTTTGCCCGAAATGCGGCAAGCCTGTGACGACGCAAACACAAGCGACTACGTCCTCACAATCTGGTTCGCGGATGTCTCAGAAAGTTGGCGGAGTTCCTGTGTGGCTAGTTGTCATAGGCCTGATCGTTATAGTGCTAATAGTTCCAGTTATACCCGTGCACAAGACGATTATGGTTGCAGGAACGACACAAACGATCACTCAATCTACATCCTACTCTACCGCCTACCAAACCGTTGTGTCAACTACTCCCACTCAACTTGACGTTTACAAGGGAAGCATCTCGTGGGTCTCAGACAATTACTACAATTACTACTACAGCTACTACCCGTACTACTATACCGGTTGCTACTACGATTCATACGGATACTACTACTGTAACTACACTGGCTGGTATAATTACCAATCCTACACGGGGCAAGCCACTATCGATCCCAGTGACCGTGTCGTGAACGTTCAGACAACAAATGAGGCCAACGGTCTAATCACCCTAGTGCTAACACATTACGATGGAACGCAGGACACTTACAAGCACGTAGTCTACGAGGATCTTGCAAGGAGTGCAACTGTCACCGTTGCAACTACGACCACCGTGACCAATACAATGACAAGCTCAGTCGTTAATCCGGTCACGAATACTGTCCCATGCAACGCGTGTGTACCGCAGGATACAGTCTATTACACAAGTATACTTGGACTCCTTCTAGGCTTCTAAATGCTCGATTAAGAAAATCGGGCATTTCAGTGACGCCAGCCACTTTTTCTTGTGACTGTTTGAATCGTTAGTTTCATGCGTTTTGGTAGATGAAGGCGAAGCTATCGCCTGGGCGCTCGAGTCAAAGTTCGGGGTAAGCCGGTGTGCTATATCCCAGATGTATCCGTCAACAGGAGTTGTGATCGTCCCAATTATCTCGCCATATGGGTTGAATATCGCCGCGATCGACGTGCGCACTAGGGACGTTAACAGCGTATCGAGTGTCGCGTACCGAAGTTTTGCGCAGAGAGGAAGATTACCCTGTAGAGCCGGGTTTGCTTTCGTTAGAGCCTTTCGCTCTCTACCGAGCGAACGGAGTTGGTGTCTTGTTTACATCATTCCCGGTGGCATTCCGCCCATGCCACCCATTCCGCCCGGCATGCCTCCGGGTGGCATTCCGCCACCTGGTGGTCCGCTTTCTTTGGCGCCTTTTGAGGAGACTACATCGTCGATTCTTAGGAGCATGCATGCCGCCTCCGTAGCCGATTTGACGACCTGTTGCTTCACTCTTAGTGGTTCTACAACATTGTCCGCCAGCATATCCGCAATCTTACCAGTATGCACCTGAACGCCGTACCATTTGTGGTCTGGTTCTGAGTGTTTGGACCTTAATTCAACCATTATATCGATGGGGTCGAGGCCTGCATTCTCCGCGAGTGTGAGCGGAATAGCTTCTAATGCTTCAGCATAGGCTTCGATAGCGAGTTGTTCTCGACCGCCAACTTTCACTGCAAATTCACGTAATTGTTTAGCAGTTTCTGCTTCGGGCGCGCCTCCGCCTGCCACGATCTTCTGATCTTCTACCGCGTTTCTGACTACGCACAGCGCATCATGGAATGATCGTTCCGCCTCGTCTACGACATGTTCCGATCCGCCTCGAATTACGACGGTGACCGCTCTTGGATCCTTGCAATCTCGAACATAGACGAGCTTGTCGTCACCGATCTTCACTTCCTCTACAACTTTGGCTTCTCCAAGTGTCTGGACGGAGATGTCCTTGGTGCTGGCGAGTATCGTGCCTCCAGTGGCTCTGCCTAATTTCTCCATGTCGTTACTGCTGATGTTCTTGACCGCCATAATGTTCTTCTTGGATAGGAAGTGTAGCACAAGATCGTCGATTCCCTTTTCGCAGAAGACCACGTTCGCTCCGCTCTTCGCTATCTTCTCACTCATATCCCGGAGCATCGTTTCCTCCTCGTCGAGGAAGCTCTTGATTTGATCGGGAGAGTTAATGTTGATCTTCGCGTCGAATTCGGTTTTCTCAATCTCGAGTTTCGCGTTTAGCAGAGCGATCTTTGCGTTCTTGACCTGTTTAGGCATTTGAGGGTGAGAAACCTCCTTATCGACAACGATGCCCTTGATGAGTTCGCTCTGGTCCATGCTCTCACCTTTCTTCTTCAACACTTTGATCCTATCTATGTCGGCAATCTTCTTTCCGTCACGGTCTTCAACGATTTGGCTTACTGCCTTGGTCGCCAGGGTAGCTAGGTGATCGCTGGTTCCTACCGTTGCTTTAGTTGCCATCGATGTGTGGGCTATGCGTTTGAGTGTTGTCTCATCGTCTGCCTTAATAGGAATCGCTAGGCCGTTAAGGATCTCCAACGCTCTCTCGGAGGCTTTCTTGTAACCGTCCACGATGATCGTTGGATGGACTTCTTGGTCTAGGAGTTTCTCGGCTTTTGAAAGTAGTTCGCCGGCCAGTACGACGGCTGTTGTTGTTCCGTCGCCGACCTCATTGTCTTGGCTTTTTGCAACCTCTACGAGCATCTTCGCTGCAGGGTGTTGGACGTCAAGTTCCTTCATGATGGTGGCGCCGTCATTCGTGATTACGACGTCCCCCATTCCGGACACCAGCATCTTATCCATGCCTTCTGGTCCGAGAGTCGTGCGAATAGTTTCGGTTACAACTTTGGCTGCGAGAATATTATTCCTCTGAGCGTCACGCCCACGAGAACGGTTCGCCCCTTCCTTAAGAATAAGCACTGGGACAGTGCCCTCAGACATTACAATAAACTCCAGCGGGAGCTTACGAAACGCAATACATAAGTCTGTCCCGCCAAGAGCCCCGAAGAGGTTAATGAAACTTCGAACAAGTAGCATGCCGTAAAGACTTTAACTCTCAAGGAGTCGTTGTGCGAAGAGATTTTCAAATCTGACGAGCTGAACTCGGATGTCAAAAGAACCTGAACTAGGTAAAGCGAGCCGTTTCAACATGAAGAACGTGTCGATATTAGCCCTAATTCTTCTAGCGGTAATAATTTCCGGATGGGCGCTCGTGACCGTTAGCCGCGCATTTCAGATTCCGCCGTCGGACTTCGTTACTATGCCAATCACTCCACTATCCAGATCTGGTTCGGTGACGAAGTTGAACTCTGTGACCCCCATCATCCAGAACGGGGTAACGGTTGGTGTGAGCGGGTATCTGCAAACTGTCTCGGGACAAGCGGTTTCGGGAGCGCAAGTATATGCACATTATTACTTGGAGGCTACGTACAGAACTCAAGTCACGACGACCGATGCTAACGGATACTTCGAGATTCACTTTCCAATGAACTGGACGGGATGGCTGCCCCTAACGCTCACCTACTTCGGTGATTCCCAGCATGAGGGGCTCCAGCAAGTATTCAGCCTGCCCGGTGAAAATCTCTAATCTTCCTCTCCGATCAACAAGGTCACAGACGATGCATGAGTCTAGAAAGATTTGAGTCATTAACTCGACTCAACGAGATAGCTACACGCTGTGAACTCTGTCCTAGACTGACACGTTACCGCCAAGTCGTTGCAAGAAAGAAGAAGAGGCAGTTTCAAGATTGGACATATTGGGGTAAACCGCTCCCAGGCTTCGGAGATAGGAATGCTAGGTTGCTAATACTTGGACTCGCTCCGGCAGCGCATGGAGGCAACAGGACGGGACGAATGTTCACCGGGGACGGATCCGCACAGTTTCTGATGGCCGCACTTCACAGGTTTAATTTCGCAAACCAATCTACGTCAGAAAGTGTTCACGACGGACTTGAGTTGAAAGATGCGTATATGACAGCGATAGTGCGATGTGCGCCCCCAAGAAACAAGCCAAGCAGAAAAGAAATTCAAACATGCGAACGATACTGGACTGAAGAGCTACGATTTCTGCCACGAATTCGAGTCGTATTAGCACTCGGACGGATCGCTTTCGACGCTTACGTAAGGCATCTGAGGGACGAGGGGACTGGAACTAAAGGTTACAAATTCTATCACGGAGCATTCTACACACCATCCTCTCAGCTCGCTCTAGTTGCGTCATATCACCCGAGTAGGCAGAACACTCAGACGCGAAAATTGACACCACAAATGTTAGATGACGTTCTAATCCACATTCAGAACTACCTGAAACCCTAACTAGAAACTAGCCCTGCCCGTCGGTTCGTGTCGCGGTTTTTAATTCGCGTGCTAGGCTCTTCAATTTATCTGCGGCCATATCGAGGTTTCGCGAATTGTCCGCTATTACATTAACGAAGGCGCTTCCCACGATCACACCGTCGGCACCCGCATGCATCAATCGTTGAACTTGGTCTGTTGTGGATATTCCGAATCCGACTGCGAGTGGGATTGAACCCTCCAGTTTCGCGTGGTAGCTTTTGACTAAGTTGATGGCAGAGTCGGGAATTGTAGTGCGGGCACCGGTGACACCGTACAGCGAAATTAGGTATAGATAGCCTGAGGTCTGGTTGAAAATCTGTTTCAACCGACTTGGCTCGGTTGACGGTGCTGCAAGGAAAATTGTGTCGATGTTTGCTGCTACGCACTCCTTTCGGTATTCTGCAGCCTCTTCTACTGGAAGATCGGGAACAATTAGACCCGAGATTTTCGTTTCTTTTGCTATTTGCAAGAACTTCGTCAAGCCGAACCTGAAGATAGGGTTGTAGTAGGTCATTAGAACGAGGGGGACGTTGTGTTGTTCGTTTATTGTTCGCGCTATATTGAAAACGTCCAACGGTCTAGTGCCGCTCGCTAGTGAGCGTCCAACTGCGCTTTGTATTGTAGGGCCATCTGCAATTGGGTCCGAGAATGCGATGCCGAGTTCAACGATATCGACTCCTCCTTCGATTAGTGCGCTGACGAATCGAAGGGTTTCTCTTGAGTTTGGGTCTCCGACCGTAATGTAAGCGATAAGGGCGCCTTCTCTCAGCTTCTTTAGTTCTGCAAATTTTTCACTAATTCTCGTCATACTGTTACGCCTAGTTTTTCGGCTACAACGTTGACGTCCTTGTCTCCTCGACCGGATAGGTTGATGACTAAAATTTGGTCTGGTTTCATTTTGGAGGCGAGTTGAACTGCGTAATGGACTGCGTGGGCTGACTCTAGGGCTGGGATGATTCCTTCCGTCTTGCTCAATTCCATGAACGCCTCCAGTGCTTGATCGTCGGTGGCTGAAGTGTACGTTGCTCGACCAATGGATTTCAGGTAAGCGTGCTCGGGGCCAACGCCTGGGTAGTCGAGCCCGGCCGATATACTGTGAGTAGGTTGTATCTGTCCGTCAGCGTCCTGGAGCACGTATGTCAACATTCCATGAAAGACTCCTTCCTGCCCTGCGCAGAGCGTCGCAGCGTGTTTCCCCGTAGACAGTCCGAGTCCACCCGCTTCGACTCCATACAACGAGACTCCTTCGTCTTGGATGAACGGATAAAAGGCACCCATCGAATTGCTTCCACCTCCGACACAGGCTACGACGGCATCTGGGAGCCTTCCCTCCTTCTGTTGAACCTGGTCTTTGATCTCTTGCCCAATCACACTTTGAAAATCTCTAACGATGATTGGATAGGGGTGAGGGCCTACGACTGAACCTAGAAGATAGTAAGTGGTTTCAACGTTCGTCACCCAGTCCCTGAATGATTCGTTGATCGCGTCCTTGAGTGTCTTAGAACCGGAATTGACTGGGTGAACTGTGGTTCCGAGCAGGTTCATACGAAAAACGTTCAACTTCTGTCGTTCCACGTCCTCCGAGCCCATGTAAACCTCGCACTTCAAACCTAACGCGGCACATGCGATCGCGCTAGCGACTCCATGCTGTCCGGCTCCAGTTTCGGCGATTATTCTTTGCTTTCCCATCTTCTTGGCCAATAGCGCTTGGCCGAGAGTATTGTTGATTTTATGCGCCCCACCGTGGGCTAGGTCCTCTCGTTTGATGTAGATTTTCGCTCCATGGGCTTTTCGAGTCAAGTTGGCTGCGTAATAAAGCGGAGTTGGTCGTCCCGCAAATTCCTTGAAGAAGTAATCTAATTGTCGCTTGAACTCGGGGTCATCTTTCACTTTCAAGTACTCTCGTTCAAGCTCGAGAAGTGCGCTCATCAACGTTTCCGGAACGTAGCGGCCGCCGTATTTACCGAATTTTCCTTCAACTGGTTGAGAATAGTGTGTCATTACGGTAACTCCCTCTTTGCATTCGCGATGAACTCCCGGATTTTCTCATGGTCCTTCACTCCGACTCTTTTCTCGACTCCGGAGGAAACATCAACAGCGAACGGTCTAACTTTACGAACAGCCTCTTTCACGTTGCCAGGTGTCAGCCCTCCCGCTAGGATCAGAGGGCGTGGGTAGATTGCGTTCCTAATCTTGGCTGTAAGATGCCAATCGTGCACTCTTCCAGTACCTCCCATTGCATTAGAGCTTGGTGTGTCCGCGAGAACGGCATCCGAATAATTTGACGCAACTCTGGCTGCTTCTAGGGATGGCTTGCCATGGATAGGCGTTGCCAATATCAACTGTATGCGCTCATCTGACTTGCTTAGCGCTCGCACCATGCTTACCGTATAGTTGTGAAGTTGTAAAGCGTCGGGTTTCAGCCTTGAGCAGATTTTGAATATGGCCTTTGGATCCTGACTTGACGTCACAGCCACCTTCGCTAAGAATATTGGAACGTTTTGCATCAGGATGTGAGCTCTCGCCAACGAAAGGTTTCTTGATGATGATGGGCTACCAACAACAAAACCCAAAGCGTCAGCACCTCTATCAGCTACCGCTTTAACATCCTTCGATCGCGTGATTCCACAAATCTTAACTCGCATCGCTTTCGAGTTTCCTACGCGAGAACAAATTCGCGCACTTTGCGTTCCAAGTCTTGAGAAACCATGAGCGATGATCCTATCAGGAAGCCGTCGACTCTTGCGGATTTTACTTTCCGTATGTCCTCAGCTGATTCGAATCCACTCTCGCTGATAATGACCTTATCGCCCTGTAATTCTGCGCGAGCCATCACGTGCAGGGTAGTGTTAAGGTCAGTTTCGAGCGTTGAGAGGTTTCTGTTGTTCACGCCAACTATGTCTGCCTCGCTCTTCAATCCTCGCTGAAATTCGTTTTCGGTGTGAACTTCAAGGAGAACCTCAAGGTTAGATTCATGTGCGTAACGAATCAATCTGGTTAGTGAAGCTATAGGATACTTCGAAAAGGCTGACTCTATGAGTAGCACACAATCTGCGCCGGCCTTTCTACCGGCTTCTATCTGTTTCTCGTGAATGATTATGTCTTTCATGAGGAGCGGCAGACTAACGTGGTCCCTTACTTTTCTTAGATTCTCTAGACTCCCGCCGAAGTTGTCAGGTTCAGTCAAAATTGAGAGTGCAATGGTTCCACCGTTCGCCATCTGCACTGCGGCATTAACTGGATCAATTTGGGGCCGTAGAGAGCCACGTGCGAGCGACACTGGCTTGATCTCCCCTATGATTGCGTTCCTTTCTGCAGATTTGATGGCGCGTTTGAAGCTGACAATCTCATGACCTGAGTCTTGATCCAGATTATAGTAGCCTGATTGAACTCGGTTTCTCGCATCATCAATGAGCTTTCGGAGGACATCAGGCATTTTGGGCTGCGATCCTTTCCAGTTTTATTGTTTCGCCATTCGTGAATTCGACTAGGTTTTCTAGTTTTTCGTACGCTCGACCACTGTCGATTGACTCTCGTGCAATTTCAACTCCTGATGCTAAATCGTCTGATTTGCCTCCGACCAGAATTGCCGCTGCGGCGTTGGCTAGCACAATTTGAAGGCGGCTTGAGTTCTTATCCTCTTGACCCTGAAGAATGTTTACGACTAGCTTGGCGCTTTGATTGACATCGAAGCCGGATATTTCGTTGGGTTTAGTTTGTTTGAGGTTTAGTTCTTGTGGTATGATTTCTTTGCTAATTATAGATCCGTTCTTGAACCACGCGAGTTTTGTTTTTCCTACGGTTGAGATCTCATCTAGTCCGTCTAACCCGTGAACAACTATGGCTTCTTCTGTTCCAAGTCTCTGCAGAACCTTTGCCATTGGCTCAACTAGGTTTGAGTCGTAGACGCCTAGAACTTGGGCGTTGGCGTTTGCTGGATTGGTAAGGGGGCCGAGGACGTTGAACACGGTCCTAATCCCTATCTCTCTACGGGGGGCGATAGCATTTTTCATCGCGGGGTGGAATGTTGGCGCAAACATGAAACCAATTCCAATCTGTTCGATGGAGCGTTGAACTACTGAAGGAGGAGTGTTTAGGTTTACGCCTAGCGCTTCTAATACGTCGGCGCTTCCACACTTACTGGTCACGGAACGGTTTCCGTGTTTCGCGATGGGCACGCCAGCACCGCAGGCGACTAGGGCGGCTGAGGTACTCACGTTGAATGTTTTGAGTCTGTCCCCGCCCGTACCGCACGTGTCTACGGTCCTCCCTTTGACTAACGGATTGATTCGAACCGCGTTCTGTCGCATAACCGTTGCGAGCGCGGCTATTTCCTCTACCGTTTCGCCTTTCATTCTCAACGAAATCAAGAAGGCGCCGACTTGAGAGGGTGTCGCTTCTCCAGTCATTATTTCGCGCATAGTTTGTTGCGCGATATCGGAGGACAGATCTTTGTGATCGACTAGAAGTTGTATTGCCTCTTTGATCATGTCTAATTGTCCTCTAGGAAGTTCCTCATGATCTTCATGCCCTCCGACGTCAATATGGACTCGGGATGAAATTGGACGCCGTAGATAGGGTATTTCCGATGACGTAGACCCATAATTTCGTTATCGTCGAGCGAAGTAGCCGTCTCTTTCAAACAGTCTGGGAAGTTCGCTCTCGAGCATGCTAAGGAATGATACCTCGTTGCCTCTAATGGGTTAACTACGCCCTCAAACAATCCATCTGGTTCATGTTTAATCCAACTCGTCTTTCCATGCATCAACTGTTTTGCAGAGACGATTGAGCCACCGAACGCGTACGCTATGCCTTGGTGGCCAAGACATACTCCAAGTGTTGGGGTCTGTGGGCTGATCTTCTTCAAAACTTCGAGACAAACTCCGAAGTACTTCGTGTCGTCGGGCCGTCCAGGACCAGGTGAAATTATGATTCTGTCTGGACTGAGCGTGGCGATGTCTTCTAGGGTTATAGCGTCGTTTCGGAATACTATTGGCTCTGCTCCCAACTCTCCAACGTATTGTGCTAGGTTGTAAACGAACGAGTCGAAATTGTCTATTATTAGAACTCGCACTTCAGATTCTCCTAATTCTCAAAGCGCGCAAAAGTGCGGCAGCTTTGTTCTCGGTCTCGACCCATTCACGCTGGGGTTGTGAATCAGCGACTATTCCAGCACCCGCTTGGATGTACGCTGCGTTATCGCAGGCGATTAAGGTTCGAATGGTTATGGCGAAGTCTGCATTGCCGTTGTAAGAGAAGTATCCAACAGCTCCCGCGTAGGCGCCTCGTCGGTGAGGCTCTAATTCGTCGATGATCTCCATCGCCCTCTTCTTGGGTGCGCCGGAAACTGTTCCTGCTGGAAAAATTCCTGTGAAAGCGTCCAAGGCGTCTCGGTCCTGTCGTAATTTCCCTGATACCCGGGAGACTATGTGTTGCACGTGGCTGTACTTTTGAACCGTCATGAACTCGGGAACCTTCACCGTTCCAAACTCGCAGCATTTTCCCACGTCGTTTCTGGCCAAGTCTATGAGCATTACGTGTTCTGCTCGTTCTTTAGGATCTTTGAGTAGGTCGTTTGCTAACCGTTTATCTTCGTTGCGGTTTTTTCCGACTGGACGCGTGCCTGCGATTGGAAATGTTTCCACATTCCTTCCATCTACTCTTCCAAGCATTTCGGGACTTGATCCGACTATTGCTCTGTTCTTCATTTTGAGGAAATACATGTAGGGTGAGGGATTGATCTCTTTCAACGATTCGTAGAAGTCGATTAGATCTCCTTTGAAGGAGCAGTGGAAACGCTTGGAGAGAACAGTTTGGAAAATGTCTCCCTGTTTGATGTACTTCTTCGCCCTTGTGACTATGTCTTCAAAAGATGTTTGTGAGATGTCTGTTCCGAGCCCTTCTGCGACTAATTCTCGCGCCTTAGTTCTTTGGCGCAAATGTTGCTCTATAAGACGGATTCTGTTTGTCGTGTACCAATAGTAGTATGCTTGGCCTGTTAAATGGTCGAAGACGATTCCGTCATCGTAGACACCAAACTCAAAGTCTGGAAGATCCAGGTCGTCCTTCGCATGAGAGGGCAACGACTCTAAGTACCGTACAGCGTCGTAAGAGAAGTATCCAACTAAGCCTCCGACAAAACGAAACCCTCGGTAGGTTGTGCGATTCTCTGATAAGATTGCACGAAGCCTGACGAATGGGTTGTCAGTGTGGGAGGAGAAACTCGAATCAGAGGAGGATTCCGCATATTTTCCATCCTTTACTTTGACCACTCGGCTTGGTGAGAATCCGATGAACGAGTATTGGGCCAGTTTTCTAGGGCCCTCTGCTGACTCCAGGATGTAGCAGTAATCGTTTTGGGAGCTGAGGGCGAGAAATGCGTTGGTAGGGTTAGTCGCGTAGCGAAATTTTTGCAGTTTCAGCCTATGATCAGTTTGGGTGATTGTTTGTTGGGCGTTTTGCCCAAAAGCTATGCCTCATTTTTGGTTCCTCTTCACTGCGGAGTGCTATAGATGACACTAATACATTATTTAAAGCTACGGCGTACACAAATGTACAACGATCACCGGTGCAAGGCGTTGACCTTACCGATACGTTCCGACCGGCAAGTTCGCCTAGTCGACGAATTTAGGTTCAATATTTCAAGGCCGAAATCACTGCTCAGCTGTTTCGGCCGTTTGGTTTTCAGTTAATATTTGAGGTGCCGATGAGAGGTTAGCGGCGTGCTTGTTTTGGTTGATCTAGCTCCCCTCGTTTCGTTCCTCAACACCATTAGTTCTGTTGCGGTGATCTTGGGTGCGATCTTCGTTGTGTTTCAGCTTAGGCAGAATGCGCGTCTGATTCAGACCACTATTCGTGAAACTAAAGCTAACGCTTCAATCGCGCTCTTAGAGGAAATTACGGAAAGTTTTGCGCGAAGGAGGAAGGAGATCGTGATTCCGTCAAGAAGTTTGCCGCGCTCAACTGGGTCAGGTTTGATGATGCCTTAGAGGATTATGAGGCTAGAAATTTCGCATATACATACGAACTCATTGGCCAACTCGCGAGAGAGGGGGTCATAGACTAGGCATGGTTCGAAGCGCGTTGCAATATTTGGTTGTGTTTGATTGGGACGCATTTGCTCCACTCTCGAATCACCTCATGGCGCGCTACAAAGTAAAGGTGAACGCATGGGGGAATTTCCAATAGATCGCAGAGTAGACTAGGCGCCATTTGAAACGAAAAGAAAAACTAAATACAACATCAGGCAACCACATTGAGCAAAGCCCCTAGGGTTGCTATCTGAGGTAACTGAATATGGGATTAGGTGCGAATATCTGAAATATTCACCTAAACTGATACTGATCCTGGTCATCTGATAACGAGATAATATCCCGATACGAATCGCAACGAAACGCAAAGAATCGAAGCACCTCGAGTGAGACGCAAACGTGAATCTCATTAGGGGGAGTATTCCCCATCGACAACGAGAAGCCACCAGTGTTGAACTACTACGTGACATTGACCACAAACTGCAACATGAGATGCCGATATTGCTACGGCAAGTCCTGCGAGGATTTTGGCAGTGATTTTCATGGAAACGAAATAGACTATTCGGTTCCTTCATCGATAAGCTACGATCTTGAGGATCTTAAGAGCTTTCTGCAGAAAGACGACGATGTCGTTCTAATTTTCTATGGTGGCGAGCCTCTTCTGGAGGCAACGAAAATGAAGATGCTGATGGATACCGTTCCCAAAGCCCGCTTTGTCATCCAAACAAATGGCCTTCTTTTAGATAAGGTCTCACCAGACTACCTAAACCGATTCGATTCAATCTTCGTTTCTCTCGACGGTGGTGAGGCAGTTACTGATTACTACCGAGGGGCAGGAACACATCGAAAAGTGATCAACAATCTGAAATCATTACGCGAAAATGGGTTTGATGGCGAAACTGTTGCGAGGATGACGGTGGCCGAAGAAACTGAAATTGACAAAGCTGTCTTAGACCTCATCAACGAAGGAGAAAATCTAATCTCCTCTGTACATTGGCAACTAGACGCGCTGTTCTGGCAAAACGACTACACAAAACGGAGATTTGCTGAATGGGCTTCGCACAGTTACAATCCGCGACTGAGACGGTTAGTGATGAGTTGGGTTGATCATATGAGAGAAACGGGGGAAGTTTGGCGTCTTTATCCTTTCGTTGGAATCATGCAGTCCCTACTCGATGGCGAACCCACACCCCTGCGGTGCGGTGCTGGATGGTCTGTCTTCAACATCCAGACTGACGGAAACATTACACCCTGTCCAGTCATGGCGGGCATGCTGAACTTTTACCTAGGCAATATCAAGAACAGTTCCCCGACTACTCTGAAAGACGCCGTTTTCGTATCTGAACCATGCACGTCGTGCAGCGTTTTGGGGATCTGCGGAGGGCGATGCCTTTACGCGAACGCAACTAAACTCTGGGGAGCAGCAGGTTACAAGGAGGTCTGCGCCACGGTTAGTAACTTGATAAATGCCCTCAAAGAAGCAACCGAAGAAGTGAAGTCATTCCTCGAAGCCGGCAAAATTCACCGCCAAAACTTTGACTACCCAAAATACAACGGCGCCGAAATAATCCCCTAACAGTGCTAACAGTTATCTGGATTCGCTTCACTTTACGATTTCATGTCCAAATCCTATTCGCGGCTGTTCGTCTCACTCGTTTGTGTAGCTCTATTGCTTCACTCATTGCCTAATTTAGCCGCGCTTCCGTCCTCGAACGTGAGAGCGTCAAACCTCAGTCTAAGCACTGACCCTTCTGCGGTTACAATCAAGGTTGGAGACAGCGCAAATATCAACCTGACCACTATAGGCACATATGTGCCCGGATTGCAGGTGTGCTTTGCAGAAGAGGGCTTTCCAAGTTCAGGCTTCAACCTTACTTTCCTGCCGGAATGTGCCAGTTTGCAGCAATCTGCCACGAAGTCTATGCTTATTGTGGAGGCAACACCTGCTGCGGCCCCTCAAAACTTTACAGCAGCAATTGTGGCCACAAGCGGTAACGAAACTGCTTCCGCGCCACTCACGGTAACGGTCATACCCGCCATATCGCCCTGGATTCCTTGGCTAGGGATCCTACTGTTCTTCGCGGTGATAGGTCTCGCGCTCTACGTTGGCTCTCGGCGATCTAAGAAATCAAAAACAACAAATCCCTGAGTCGGAGACAGCGTTGTAGGCGTACTGACGTGAAAATCTTTGCATCTCCAAAGGCACAGAGGTGGGCTGGAATCGTAGTTACAACGCTCGGGTTAATCGGGATATTAGTGTCTTTTACTGTTCAGAAGTCTGACGTAGACCCGGTTGCCATGATGATTGCCTTCGTCTCCATCGCAACCTCCATTGTGGGTATCTCCCTCATTCTTGAAACACCCATCCAACCCTCAGACAAAGTCGCAAAATGAGGGATTGTCGCAAGCTTCCACCTGCGAGTACAAACTGCTTCAAACTGCTTAGCTGAAGAATTGCATGTCCAAGAAAGTTACTCGCCGCTTGCGCGTGCCACACCCGCCTATCGTAAAATGCCCAAGATGTGGCAAGGAGAATAGCTTAGGGAGTGGTCACTGCAGTAATTGCGGTAAGTCGTTCGCTACTGAAGCGTCCGAACAGTAGGTAGGCAAAATGCTTCCGGCACTTACTTGATTCCAATTTTCTTAGCGTATTTGGCGATGAAGAAGATTACGCATGCTACAATGAGGAAGTTTATGATTACTCCAATGAAGTCTCCTACCGCGAAGTGGATGCCATTTCCGACCGGTACATCGAATATTGCTTTTCTCCAATCGCCCCCAGGCATCAAAGCTCCAGGCACAGGCATGATGATGTCTTGAACAAGCGCTGAGACCACGGTTCCAATGTATGTACCCATGATGAAACCCACAGCCAAACCAAGGACACCAGCTTTTCCAAGGAAATCCACGAACTCAGCCCGAATGCCATTTGGGGGAGGAGGTTCCGGTTTTGGTTCAACAGCTTGCCGAATCTTCTTCAACTCTTCTAGTATCTGTTCGTCAAGACTCATTCTAATCACGCAAGAGATTGTGATTGTATAGGATATTTGACTTTAATCAACATCACATACCCCTAACTGTAGCCATATCGTTAGAAGCGTCTGTAAGACTGGATGATGTCTTTAGTGGTATTGCAAAACATTGTGATTGCGTTTTGTTCTCATTCTCCAAGTTGAGAGCGAGAATAGTTGATCGTTACAAGGAGCGGCTCTTCTGTTGAAATATTGCTAACTCGGCAGAATTTCGTAGTATGGCGTACTCAGCTGGGTAGACACTACGAGTGTAACCCACATGCCTTCCTCTGCATGGGGTACGGGGTAGTTAAAGGCACACGCTATCCAGTATGTCCCAGGCGTCATGTGATTTACGGTCACTGAACCTGATTCGTTTTGTAACATGAATCCGCCGTTTATCGCATCGTGTGGAATCTGGGCGAGTATGTGTGCGGATGGTTCGATTATGGTCGGCGACGGTCCCGTTGCCTCCATAATTACTGCACTGTGAGGGAAACCTTCGCGGTTCAAGAATACCAACGTGAGTGACCAATTCGCGGGAACGTAGATTACCATTTTACCGAACCGAGTATTGTTGTAGTTATATGGCAACATAGGGTTAGCATCTGCGACAAGCGTAACAAACACGGTCCTGTTTGTCGTGCTATACGGCAACTCGTAGTGCTGCACCGGAGTGAGAATGATTTGAGTCGTATTCGTAAAGGTTGCCTCCGAGTTTGGAAAGAGTCCGCTCGACGCGAGAAGGATAGATAAGGGGCGCATCCCCATCACAACTATGGCGATCAGGATTATGGCGACTATAGTTCTTTGAGTCGGCAGTATGCCCAGTTGAAACCAAGGAAGTTTGCGTGGAAGCAGGCCTAATACGGCTATGATTGCGTGCAAAGTAAACAGAGTCGGAACGGCGAATGGGAGAGGATTGCCGTTTAGTCCGAGGAAGAGGTAGTCAAACGCTTGCAGTTGAGTCACCTGCGGATAGTTCGAGGGAAGTTGTAACCCAAGCACAACATCCCAGAGGACAGCAGCAACGACAACAACCGACCAAAAAGCACAGACACGAGTGACCTTTTCCTCCCACTGCCCCAAGGCGG
>DATIYC010000168.1:0-8287 GCA_035517955.1 Candidatus Acidiferrales bacterium
CATCCGCCAGGAGAACGTTCGTGAATATGGGACCCCTTCTGAGTTCGAATTCGTTTGACTTTTGGTTGTAAACGTATGACCCTGTAATGTCGGCTGGAAGCAGATCAGGAGTGAATTGCACCCGAGTGAACTTACAGCCAACAGTCAAAGCGAGCGATTTGGCGATTACAGTCTTCGCGAGTCCTGGGTAGTCCTCGATAAGCATGTGTGAGTTGGCTAATGTACCTATGAGTATCTTTCTTAGAACGTTCTCCTTGCCCACTATGACAGAGTTCAATTCAGCAAGAATTCTAATACACGATTCAGACACCTTTACAATTTTCACAACAACCAAGCCTCCGCCAGATTCAGCAGCTCCTCCACTTCCCTCCTGTTTCCAGGATTGATGTTTGAATCATCGTTTAGTACGAGACTTTCGAGTTGGCGATCTTGAAACAACTCTTGTACAAGTGCTGAATTTTGAACCATGGCTCTAAGCTCGTCGCCCGTTAGGTTGGTATGGTATTCTGCCGTACGGAGCACGAGAGATTTCACCCTCTTTGAAAATAGTTCAGATGCTGCCGGGTGCTCTGAGTCTAGGGCTTGTTTGGTGAGGTTCTCAAGATTCATCAACTCATCCTCACTCCTGGCCTGAATCTGAACTGATTTTGCGAACTTCTTCGGGGTCAGATCAAATAGAAGGTCGAGGAAGAATACTGAGAAGACTAGGAAGGCAATTCCCAGAGCCAACCATGTTAGAACAGGGTATGCCGCGAGAAGTGAATCAACTACGCTAAGAACCACCAGATACAAGGCTGCAAGTTCGAGTACTTGCTTCGCGTGCACCTTCATGCTAGATTCAACTCTCACTCCCACTCAAAACATGTTCAAGAATCTCCAGTTCATTCAACGCCGCGGCTCGCTTCCCTTCGTCAATATCGTGCGCGCTATATCGCGCCTCCTCAAAAAGAAAAGTGAGACTTCTGACTGCATCACTTCCAAGTCTCAACTTCGACGAGACCTCGTCTGAAAACTCCCGGGCAGTTTCATCCACCCGAATATTGAGCCCATCTTGTGATAACATCTCGCACATTTGCTTGTAGCACCTCAAAACAATTGTTCGGTATTCTCCGGAGGCTCTCAACCCTTGAGCGGCTCTTCGAACAATTCCAAGCGCTTCCTGCCGAGCCGCCATTGGGTTCGCGGACCTCATGTCCTCTCTCGTCCAAGAGTAGGCCGTCCGAATGCCCCCGAAAAAGAGAACCAGGGAAAAAATGATGATTGCGATGAAAATGATCCCAGTGTAATAGTACAGGCCCGGGTTTAACGTGGACATGGGTAAGGTTGAGGCGGGTTTTCCGTTTGCGTAAATGGCCGAGTTAGATACGATAGAGGCGACGTTCTGCAATGTGAAAAGTATTCGTTGAAGAACTCCAGTCCTGAGGAGAACCAATACCGAACCGATTACGATAAGATAGCCAAGAATAGGTGCCAATGTACTCCCAGCCATCGATTGCGGACCACGGTGCCTCGTAAAATACGATGCGAGAGCATCCATAATCGACCTCGCGTATACGAGGATCGTCACAAAATACAACGTCATGATTCCAGCTACGAAATATTGGGTCAGGTTGCCCAAGTACGTGGGCTCAGGTTCAACATGTGAAACGGAAGCGGTAAGAACAATGACTGCTAGCAGTAACACTACAGGGATCAGAAGCTGTTTGCTCGGCAAGCTCTTCGCATCTTGAATTTACTTTGAATCGCAATTAAAGGAAAGCGTCCCGACCGAATCTCACCAAAAGACGCGATCACATAGTTCTCCTTCCTTACCTTCAGCAAGTGGAGTGGCTCTGTCTCAACTTCCACACGCGGGCGGTGCCTAGTTCAAAGAGTTAATATTAGTACAGGAATTATCGCCCGTTAGTGGAATAATGCCATTCTACTTATGCGAGAATTGCGCGCGTGACAAGGTGAGAATTGACTTAACTTACGCAGGGTTCAACCAACTCTGGTTGAGGACCTCACCTAACCCAGATGGTTTCGGCCCTCCATGCGAATTCTGTAGCGCTCCAAAGACCATATATCAAGTCCAACTCGTGGGTACAAAGTTCGATACGGAAAATCAACAAATTGAGAAAATGCGGTCAGAAATTAAAACAACCGAATAGCAACGCACAAGTATGCTCGGAATCGTGCAGTTTTCATTCCGGGCGTTGCGGGATAGGTGATGATTGCAGTTGGTAGGTGCCATCGGGCTTCATAAAAAAGACGAGGTTTCGCTCCAGCAAATCATCGATTACCTAACCACCCTACCCGTATACCATGAGTCCGGCGCAGTTGCGAGTTTCGTTGGTATTGTTCGCGAGGACCCTGTGCGTGAATCTGATAGTAAGGTGAGCAGGCTTGAGTATGAGGCGTACTCTGATGTTGCCTTGAAACGCATGGAAGAGATACGGGAGGATATCAAGAAGCGTCCAGGCGTCACGGAGGTAACGATTCACCATATCATTGACTCGTTGCAAGTTGGTGAACCTAGCATTTTCGTAGTGGTACTAGGGAGACATAGGCAGGAAACTTTCCCCGCCCTCGCGGAGACGGTTGAGAGGGTGAAGAAGGAGGTGCCGATTTGGAAGAAGGAGTTCACAGGGAAGGATGCGTACTGGGTCTCAGCCTAAACTACATGAAAGTTAACCACTCAGAGTAGTGAAATCTTATATTCAATGAAGCCAACAGCCAGTAACATCGGCTTCTTGGAGGTATCCGCAAACCTTTGACGATCAGTGATCGTGTAAGGCGTTCGCTCCAAGAATTTGGATTAACTGAGTACGAAATCCGTTCCTACACATCATTACTAGAAGTGGGCCCGGCAACCGCAAACCAACTTAGCGAAGCCTCAGACGTCCCATACTCGAAGATCTACGAAGTGCTCGGCTCCCTTGAAAAGAAGGGATGGATTGAGATGGAACACGGCCGACCCAGCAAATATTACCCGAAACCTCCCTCTCTGGCGATGGAGATTACGAGGTCACAGCTTGAGACTTCGCTCAAAACCAGCGAGGCGCTCGTTCTTGATGAACTCCAGCCTATTTACGAAAAGAAAGGCGTGCGGGAGCGGCCAGATATCTGGATCGTTCGCGGAGACTTCAATGTGCTAGCAAAAATACGGGAAACAATGGAACATGTTCAGAAAGAAATTCTCGCATCCGTCCCGACAATCCCCGACTCTGTGGCAGAAATGCTAATTCCAATAGTCAAGTCGATTGCTGAGAGAGGGGTGAAAGTGCAGCTTATGACAATGCAGAATCCCTGGAATGAGACCATGGCAAAGCTGGCGAAGTTCTGCGAAGTACGGGTTCGGGAACAAATGTTCGGAGGCGGAATAATCGCGGACGGCCGCGAAGTCATCCTCCTCCTGGGCCAAGAGGGTGAGGAAGCAATCAGTCTAGCAATCTGGTCCGACCACATAGGTCTATCAAAATTTGCCAAAACCTATTTCGAATATCTCTGGGGAGATTCAGCCCCAATTCATAATCAATGAACCGAACGTGCCATTACTAGTGTTCGAAACGAAAGTGATACTCTATGAATGGCAGTCCGATGAAGGATGAGTTTTCTAAAAAGCGGAGTTAAGGAATGTTTGCGCTTCCGCGCTCATTCCCAACTTCCCATATACTGATTTTATCCTCTCTACTGATTTTGAGAACCGATGAGTAAGCTTGCGGTGGCATAAGAGAGAATGCCGCCATACCATTGCAGACTCATGTGTTTCCGGTCGAAATTCATACGTTGCTCATCTCGCTTTGCATTTTCATTACGCGAAATGTAAAATGCATCTAATAATCCGTTCTCCTATCAGTTACGCGACGTTATGCGAATGTAAATGATTCACTATCCACCGAGCAACTTGTTAGCCCATCGACAAAAATCGCAACTCAACCATCTCGATTGCAAATGTTGTGACTAGGCGTCCTCAGAAAACATCCAAGTTTAACAGGTAAGGTTTCAGAAAATATTCTGGTGAAATCGTAGTTTGCATTCTGTTACCTTGCAGAGAGGGGCAGTAGCGATTATGAAGACAAGACTGTATGTCGCAGTTCGAGTAATGGAATTACCTGATCCAAGTTCGCAGCTGATTTGATTTCGACCTTAGCCCATTTCTCGTCTCCGGAAACCTCAGCCTCTTTAACGCTTTCGATGGCGGCACTGTCTAGGTTCTCGTCTTGCAAGACTTTCTTTTCGAAGTTTGGCTCAACCGGGAAGTTGACCCAGAGGTGTTCGTCAAAATGTACCCAAACTAGGTCGGACCCTTTCACTCTATACGCTGGGCACCATTCACCCGAAACATCGTCAATATCAATCGACTCTTCAATGTCAGGAAGGACTACTAGCTTCGCTCTGAGTTCTGTAAAGAACTTCTTCTGCTTAGGATTGACTTTTGCAAGAAATTCCTGAATAGGTTGCATGAGTCCGAGCGCTCCAGGGCCAATCCAAACTCAATATTTGGCCTATTTGAACCTGATGCGTGCAGCGTAGATAGGAGAGATCGAGGAAGGTCACGTATCTTGACGAATTCATGAAAACCTCGCGTAAGCTTCGCGTAGTTCTGCCATGAATTTATCATGCCAAGTCGGAAAGCCAGCAGGTGTAGTTGGATAATTCATGTAATGCGCGATGAGCTTCTGACTCTTCTCAGCCGTGTACTTCAGACCCCTTGCTAACGCGAGCCTGGGTAGAGCCCAGAGGAACTGGGAGGGATTTCCGAGGCCTACGCGTTTGAATTCAGGGTGCTCTCTCTGAATTATATTATCTACGTCGTCTTGACTGAGGAAGTGCTTCATTCCGTAGTTCAAGTCATCATTCGACAGAATTTGGAGAAAACGTCGTAGAACCTCGAAACTCGCCATCCTATAACCATAAACCTTCACATACTCACTGTTAAACTTCCAAATCCCATTCTCCGAAGTATCGTTCTGCTCTAGCGCTTCCGCAACAACTTTTCCTGCAATGGTACTAGCGTAGATTGCCGGTCCAATCCCCCCTGCATCTATGGGGCGAGGCATCCATGCGGCGTCTCCAACGATCATGTAACCATTGGCCACCATGCAATCATTCTGCCGTCGTACAGGCACCTGCCAATTTCCCCTTGCGTTTCCCTCGTCCTCAACGCCGTCAGCTAGCTTCCATGATTTTATCACGGGATTGGTTTTGACGTACTGGTCGATGAGCGATTGGAGGGTATCATTCTTACCGAGCTGCTTGTTCCTTTGCTCAAGCAACCTTTTCGAAACGCCTAAGCCTACGTTCATCTTGTCTTGGCCTTTCGGGAATACCCATGCGTACCCCCCTGGGGCAATCTCTTGATCCAGGTGGATTATGGCGGTGTTGGGGTCAAAGTATGTGCTATCGGTTCCTGAGGCTTCAAATTTGAGAATGTAGCGGCCGGTGGATTCTAAATCGTTCTCTTTGTCAATCTCTTTCTCAATGTAGCTTGGGATAGGAAGGCTCGTTCTCAGTCTCGATGCGGACCCTGTGGCGTCCACGACAAGTTTTGCTGTCCGTTTGAAGGTTGAGTTGTCTTTTGAAGAGCGGCAATGCAACCCTCGTATGAAGCCATCTTCGACAATTAGCGAGTCCGCATATGTTTCGAATTGGAATTCCACACCGAGTTTCTCTGCGTCATTCAACTGGCGCTGTGGTAGGAGTTTCCGGTTTACCACGTAACCTTCGCCGTCGAACATGGCTTTCGATTTGTGATCAGGAGAGTATGCTACGACGCCGCGAACGGGATGCTCAAGTTCTGGGCTTCCATAACTTACACCGACCTCATGTTGCAAGTACTCTATGCTACCCTTGCTGACAGCATCCCCGCAAACCCAACCGGCAGCCGTCTTCTTCCCAGCCTCCGCCCGCGAGTTTCGGTCTATTACAAGAATCTTCAAGCTCTGTTTCGAATGCTTTGCGGCGGACGTCGCGGAAATCATTCCAGCAACTCCAGCCCCTGCAACAATAACGTCGTAGTCTGTGTTCATGCTGAGATGCCTCGTGAGCCCTGCAGCGTTAGAATTAGCTTGGCAGAAAAACGTTCAGGTTCAAGCTTGTCGATTTTTCGTTGAAAAAATTCGGCTTAGAGAAATGACACAGTGTTCAGGAAGAAAATGCAGAATTGGGAAAGGTGTGGGAGAGGCTTTCGCCCGTTGGGCTACTTGCCTTTGATCATTCCGTTTTCAATGGTTAGGAGGTCTGAGCTTGGGGTGTTGAGTGCGCCGAGTGGGCATCCGCAGCCTGCTGCGTGTCCCTTGCCCTTTCGCAATGTTCCCTTGTAGAGGCCTTGTTCGAGAGTGGTTTTGTGTTCTTTCTCCCATTGTTCGATTGGGATTCCGTATTTGGGTTGGATTGCGTCTCTGTACCATTCGGGGATTACGTTGAAGGCACAGAATGGGATTATTCGCATGTCTGGGCTTAGGTAGTGGATGTCGCAGCGTCGTAGGCGTTCCTCGTCGTGGTTGTACTTGTCCATGAAGTGCATCATTCCCAGGAACATGGATTTGTGGTGGAATGCTCCGAGGGCTCCGTAGTCGTTCTTGACGAGTGCGTTGAAGAGTAGTTTGCTTAGGGCTAGGCCCTTAGGTTGTTTGCTCCTGTCGATGAATGTGCCCATCTTCGCTAGAACTTTCGCGACGACTAGGTACTTGTTCTTCCCTGCCTTTAGCTCGTCAGCCTTCTCCTCTAAGTATTCCAGCAAACCTTCTAGGTCTACGAATGAGGCGATTGGGACGAGTTTGTCGCCGTCCTTGAAGACGTATGTTCCTGCGCCGCATGCGAAGTGTATGGATAGCTCATAGCGTGGGCGTTTGGTCAATGCTTCGACGAAGTGTGTAATTGGGACGCAGCTTGGGACGGGGAACCATGATTCTCTTCCGACCTCGCCGTTTGTTTGTTCCTCAATGCGTTCGATGCAGTCTGGGATTGTGATTCGGTATTTCTCCCGCTCCGATTTCGATAGTCGTCCGGTTAGTGAGACGGGTTGGAAGTTTACCGCGTGTATGACGTCCATGTTTCTTTGGCCAAAGCGGATGAGTCCGCCGAGTTCATGGTCATTGATGCTCTTGATGACTGTTGGAACCAGAACGACGCCGAGACCAACCTCTCTGCAGTTCTGTATTGCGATTGGAGCTTCCCAGTGATTCTTCGGGTTCGTTCTCGGTGTAACGCCGTCGAAACTCATATAGACAGTGTTAACTCCCGCTTCGCGGACCCTTCTCGCCATCTCCTTGTCCTGTGCTAGGTTGATGGCGTTGCTGTTGAGCTGAATGTGCTCAACGCCTTCTTCCCTGCAAATCTGAATGATTTCCGTCAAGTCCCCGCGCAGGGTCGGCTCTCCGCCGGTTATTTGAATGGCGTTTCCGGGAACCGGTCTTTCTGCTCTGAGAACCTTCACCATCTCACGGATCTTATCTAGGGAAGGCTCGTAGACGTACGCGCCCTCCACGCCCTTCTTGGCGTAGAAGAAGCAGTACCAGCAAGTGAGGTCGCACCGGTTTGTGATAACTAGGTTAGTTAATCCTGAGTGGCTCAGGTGGCTTGTGCATAGCCCGCAATTCGTTGGGCAGGCACATTTCTCCAATGGGACGTTGGGGTTTTCGATACCCTTCCCGTTGTGAGAGAATTTTGCAAACTTGTAATACATATCGGAGGAGCCGAAATAGAGTTCTTCAACTTCACCGTGTTCTGGACAAGTTTTGCCAATCCAAATCTTTCCCTCACGCTCGTAAACGGCAGCGGGAAGGATTCGGTTACAGTCTGGGCATATGCTCCGCGTTTCACGAATTTGTTTAGTCTCGGTTCTTTCAATTTGAATTGTTTCCGTATTAACCACCGTACTGAGTGAACTATCGGGCCGGATGATTTTCATGCATATTAACGGTTTCCAAACCAAAACGAAGGTGAAACGTGGGCCTCGGTTTCACTCAGGATGTACTACTTCACACCTTCGAAGGAGTTGTAGAAGAATTAGATTTAGGGGCGATTGAGTCCCTGCGTTTGATTCGGTATACAACCATCTATACTGGGCGTGTGGGAAACCAATTAATCGGGATAGGCCATGTCGACTTCTAGCTGTTGAAACATGTCAGAGGCCCCGAAAAGCCCCAGCGAATCAGTTGCAAGCATGGTTCGAATCATGATGCCGATGGACGCGAATAACTCGGGCAACGTCTTCGGCGGGACTATCCTTAGGCTCATAGACGAGGTGGGGTCCGTGGTAGCTCTGAAGCATGCACGAACCAATGTCGTCACGGCATCCGTT
>DATIYC010000169.1:0-9391 GCA_035517955.1 Candidatus Acidiferrales bacterium
TCGTAGAACAATATTGCATGGGCGCCTGATTCAAGCTCTGAAACATACGAGAGCGCTTGAGGCAACCTTTGAACAAATGCTCTGTACCCATGATCAGATTCAAGCAATGAGAAGGAGTTGCAGCCCTTTGTCTCTAATTGAATTTCGCCGTTCCCAACAATAACTCGTTTGTCTTCGGACAATTTAGTAACCGTACAGTACTGTATCATTTTTGGTATATTAGCGTATCATATAGATTGTATTTTCCCGAAGGAAATTTTCAACGCAACAACCACGCTCGTTGGGTGAGGGGCTCTTGGTTTGAACTGGAAGCCGGTGTGTTGTAGGTTGCACAGTGCTTCATGATCAGGGAGGACAGGCTTGAATAACGAAGATACGGAGTTGGGTCTAGCGTCTAGCGTTCTAACACGTCCTTACGACGGATGATAACTCGATGCTCGTTCGTATAAGACCGAGTTCACCAAGAATGGGGATCGGTCACATGGGAGGAGTTTGTGCCGGTCTATTTGGCATCAGCATTGCGTACTTGAGCTTGTACTCGCCGATCATTTGATCGTATAGGAGCTGGGTGCTCTGTAGGGCGCTTTGCATTTTTTCATGGCAATTACTGTCAGGGTTCAGGGATGCGAGGCATGTTTCCTTTGCATCCTCAAGAAGTTTCAGGTTGTCGCCGAATTGTGGACGGGGGTCCATCTTCAGCATGCCTAATAGAGCGTTGAATCCTCCAAGGTGCGCTCGTTTGCATTCTAGAAAGCCCGGCCCGTTTCGTGCTTGATAGCAGAGTCTGCAGCAGTCCATCGTGGTGCGTGTATGGATCCATGGTTGAATTAGAAATCCTGATTCCATGAATGGTTTGACGGATGCGGTTCATTTATTGATTTTGGCGACATCGCATTACTGAATGCGACATGGAAAGATTTCCATGTACATTTCCATGCCAACAGAACGAAACAGGGTTAACGTCTACTGGCAAAATGCGAAGAGTCCTAAGGATTTGTACTAGTTGAAACCGTCGTAGTAGCGTTAACGGTGGACGTGGCATTCGCCTCAGTTACTGTGACGTTTGCCGCCGTAACTGTTACAGTGTGGTTGATGGTGATGGTTGCGACAGTTTGTGTAACGGTTACCGTAACATTCCCGGAAGTTCCTAGACTGAACGGGATGGTGGAATTGCTAAACGACGAAGTCGTTGAAGCCGTTGAACCGTTAACGGCCATCTGACCAACCTGAGTCATGTTTGTCGAACTAGTCAGCGTACTATTCAGGCTCGAAATCTGCGTAGTGGTTAGTTCCGGGATGTTTGCTGATGCGTTGGTTAGCGTTGTATTCGTCCGCGCCATTTGAGTTGAGTTAGCCTTGGTTGATTGTGTCCTGTTCGAACTGGTGATAACGATTGATTGGTTTGCGGTCGTTGTGCTGGGCTTGGTAACGGCGGTGGTTGAATTGGTGGTCGATGTGTTTTCTGAATCGGATAGGCTTGAATTAGAAACGCTGCTCGTGATCAGCGGTCCGGTCAAGGCTAGTGAGGCTAGAGAGGCCAGTCGGCTTTCTGGGGCGATGAAGGTCACATTATTTCCCTGAAGTGTGCCGTGCAAGTAGAGTTGTCCGCCTGAACTAATGTCGGTTTCGACGAAAACGTCGCCAAGCTTGTTTGCGCTTCCATGCCCGTTTGTTAACGTGTAGGTAGTGGAGCCGATTTGAATGGTTCCCGTGGCGTTCTGTATCTGCAGCGTTTGGCTGGAGTCAGTATACGCTGATCCTTTGAGGGTGAGGGTCGTCGGTCCTGAAATGCCGGCATCAGTTATCTTGGTAGCTTCGCCGGTAGCGTTGATTGTAATGGGTTGGGTCGTTTGGGGTGACCCGTTTGCGTGTATTGGAGCGGGACTAAGCGCGATTAGTGAGACTGCTAGGATCAGTGCGGCGAGGGTGAACTCGCGTGTGGGTGTTGTTTTCATTCGTTTTCGCCCCTAGACACGAGTGGCAGTATATCAACGTTCGTAAATTGATACGTTAATGTTTCATCAAACGTCTACGAACAGATTAAAGCCAAATGAGCCTGGAGGAAAAATTCCACACATCCTTGAATTACCCTTACCATATATCCCTCTTCACAATAATTCTAATCGAGGGCTGAAGAATGTACTCGAGACTCTTCCTGATCCCGTTGGCGTTGGCCATCGTTAGCTCGTGCGTTGCTCCAATGGCGGCGCAAGGGGTTACAGCTGGTTTCGTTCTGCAAGTGAACTTCTTCTATCCGTTTCACTTCCTATACAACCTGCAAGTCACTGTTCGAGATCAGGCGGGGAGAATAGTTGCTACCGCGTCTAGTCCAGACGGAAGCATGGTCATCATTCCCATAAGAACAGAGACGCCAATCTACTGGCTAACGGCAAGCGCGAACGGGTACGCGGGCGGCCCCTTGACGAATTATGAAGCTAATCCACCGTTTCGGCAAATCAGTGGAATGTCCACGATCCCGGTTGAGACGATCGGTGGCAATTACTGGATGACGATAAACTTCTACCAGTACATATGACCTAGGAGCTTCGGATGTTCTTTTTCTTCCTTCTTCGTGAGCCTAACTCTATCCAATTTCCGTCTGGATCCTTCACATACGCCAAAAGCCATCTTCCTTCCTCGAAAGGAGGAATTGTACCTTTTCGTTTTCGCGTAAGCCTATCATATTCAGCTGAAGCATCTTTCACTTCGAAGGCTAGGTGATCGAGACCTGATGCCCCTCCGTATCTGTATCCTTTAGGATACCAGTTTAATTCCAGAATCTGTTTTGATCCATTTGTCCTGAGCCAGGCGACGCGTCCACCGGTCTCGAGTATTCGAGTTTTGAAAAGCAACTTCATCCCTAGTTCCTTTGTGTAGAATGCGATCGACTTCTCTAAGTTAGAGACGAGGATTCCAGTGTATATGAATTTGGAACGCATAATGCTTCATCTAACCATTCGAGAGACGGACCTATAAAATGCGCAAGGCTGGCGCTTTACGCCCTCTTTGCCATTCGATTCGATCTTCGCCAATTCGATACCATTAGTTACTCGTAAATACAGGCGGAAACCTGCCGGTTCCTCTACAGTGAATGGATGTGAGCGCGCCCACGGAGTCTGGTTCATCAGAGGGGCAAGGAGGCGATGATGGGAACGTTGCTGATTTAAACAGTCAAGCTGGTTTCAAGAACGTTTATCGTCTGGGTTACGTGAGTCTTTTTACTGATTTTTCGACTGAAATGATTCTTGGAATTTTGCCCGTATTCATTCATGACCAACTTGGTGCTAGCTACGCTCTTGTTGGTCTCATAGAGGGAAGCGCTGAGGCGGTGAATGATTTCTTCCGCATAGTGACTGGAATCGTGACTGATAGGATTGCAAAACGTAAACCACTGGTCCTGTTAGGTTATGCGCTCTCATCTTTCTCCAAACCATTGTTTGCGGTTACGTCTGCATGGGGTCAGGCACTCCTTGTTAGAGTAACCGATAGGGCCGGAAAAGGAGTGAGGACGTCACCAAGGGACGCCTTGATTAGTGACTCAATTGCGAAGTCACAGGCTGGGAAGGCGTTTGGTATTCATAGTTCGCTGGATCAGGTCGGCGCTGTGCTGGGCCCTGTTGTTGCCTTCTTCGCCTTCCCGCTTATTGGCTTCAAAGGAGTGTTTTGGTTATCGTTCGCTCCCGCAATCGTCTCACTATTCATTCTTCTCTTCTTCGTGACTGAAACAGTTGGGTTAACAAAGCAGCGACGCTTGTTCGAAAACGCATCCCAAGTCCTCAATCGCCGATTCGTAATGTATCTGATTGCGTTGGGAATATTTTCGATTGGAGCTTATGACTTCTCCTTCATCCTCCTCAAAGCCTCAGCACTGGGCATCTCGGATGCTCAAGAGGCATTGGTCTATGCGACGATTAACGCTTCCAGCGTGATCTTCGCCTACCCATTCGGTATACTCGCGGATCGAATAGGCAAACTCCCGGTCCTTCTCCTAAGCTACGTAGCTTTCTTCTTCGCCTCTGTCACCGGAATGGTCCTAACAGGGAACTGGGCGTACGCTTACGTGATTGGGCTAGTTTTCGGCGTCTACCTTGGCATTTCGGATACCGTTCAACGCGCAATCGTTCCTGATTTCACACGCAAGGAACTCAAAGGAACGGCATACGCCTTCTATTACATGTTGGTTGGAGTGTGTGCTTTCATTGCAAACTCAGTCTTTGGGTTCCTTTGGACCGTTTCAGGCTCTGGTGCGGCCTTTGAGTTCACGCTCGTTACCTCAGTCATCGGGGCGATCGCGCTAGTACTGTTCTTGACAGTCGGAATGCGCAGTAAGGTAGCTGGAGCAGTCTAAACCGGTACGATGTTCTTCAGTTCGCGCCCGCGTAGACTCGACGCTACCATTCCTATTAGAGTTAGCATCGCTGAAACTATGAACGCTCTTTCCATTCCCGTCACAAAACCAATTGCATCGCTAGAAGTGAGACTTGTGTAACCGCCTGTGATGATTCCAGAGACAATCTGGTATGGCACGGCTGTTGTGATTATGTAAGCCACGAGGCCAATGCTTATGACGTTTCCCGCATTGAAAACCGTGGCCCTAATTCCCGAAGCGACACCGCGTCTTTCGGGCGGAACGGCGCCCATCACGGAGCTAATGTTTGGAGAGGAGAACATTCCTAATCCAAGTCCAAGCACGACGAGGATGAACTCAACTAGAATCAGAGGCGTCGTCGCAGTCCACAACCACGCCGAAGCGAGGAAGCCGATCGTTCCAATACCCATTCCAAGAGTAGCGAATAGGCGAGTTCCATGCTTGTCGGAAAGTCTTCCGCTAATCGGGCCAATAGCGATGAATGCGACATCGAGAGGTAGGAAGAGGAGGCCTGCTATGAGGGCGCTGTATCCTCGAATCAACTGGAAGTAGAGAATCACGACCAAGCTTAGTGCCCCGAACCCAAGTGAATAGAGGAGTTGGCTGATATTTCCCGCTGAGAATATGCGAACTTTGAAGAGGCTTAGGTCGAGAAGCGGTTCATGAGTGCGTGGCTCGTAGTAGAAGAAGAGAACGAAGAGGATGAGACAGGTCAGGTAGAAGCTTGCGCTTGTGAGAGTGTCGATTGCATCCATCGTGTTGAGGCTGATGGCGACTAGGAGCAGGGTCAGTGAACTCGTGAATAGTACAAGCCCGCGGTAATCGAAACTAGAATGCGGCTCACGTTTTGCTACCTCATGGAGTCGATGATGCGCCCAGAGTGTTCCGAATATGCCGATCGGAACGTTTAGAATGAAAATAGCTCTCCAACCGACCGTATCAATCAGTATCCCTCCCACCGTGAGACCGAGGACCGCGCCGGCTGTGAATCCGATCTGGTTGATTCCGAGAGCGAAACCAAGTTCCTGTGCGGGTGTTGAATCGGTAATCAGCGCTGCACTGTTGAGTATCAAAACTGCTCCTCCCAATCCTTGGATGATTCGGAAGATTATCAATTGTTGACCGGTCGGCGCAATAACGCAGAGCCCGGAGCCGACAGTAAAAATCGCAAATCCAACTGTGTAAAGCTTCACTCTACCAAACATGTCCGTGAATCTGCCAAGAAACAAGAGCCCAATAGTCAGCGCGATTTGGTAGCCCTGAGTGACCCACAGCAGCGTTTCGAGGTCTGTCTGAAGCGACTGTGCGATTGTCGGTAGCCCAATGAGTACGATTCTAGTATCTAGGCCGGCCATGAAGATGCCGACCGTAGTTACCGAAAGAACTACCCACTGATACTTCAATCGACATCATTGCCAGAAATCCGAGGCCATTACAGCAGGGTTTAGAGTGTTTCCTCAATACCCGCAGATGATTAATTATGCTCCGTAACTGAGAATTCTTTCGAGTTGCGAGAGTCGCAACGCTCGTTTTGTTGAATCATATTTTAAATCGTATTTCCGTATCTGTAAATGTTATTGACAGGTGGCATACTTGTTTGTGGATTTCTCTCTTGAGCAAGTTCAGCAGCAATTGCGAACGGGCGAGTTGACTTCCTGTTCCTTAACAGAATACTTCCTGGCTGGAATTGAATCACTCGATTATAATGGCCTGTCACTGCACTCCGTAATTGAGACAAACCCGGACGCTTTGGCAATAGCTGACGATCTAGACTCTTCGCTGAGTGCCGGAAGACAGTTGGGACCGTTGCACGGTATCCCAGTATTGGTGAAGGACAACATCGATACAGGAGATCGAATGCATACATCCGCAGGCTCCTTAGCGTTGGCAGACGCGCCTGCCCTCAGAGATGCATTTGTTGTCGAAAGGCTGAGAGCTGCAGGTGCCCTGATTTTGGGTAAGACGAACATGAGCGAGTGGGCGAATTTTAGAGGTAAGCACTCGATAAGTGGGTGGAGTGCACGCGGAGGACAATGCCTCAACCCATACGTGCTAAACCGGTCGCCCTGTGGCTCCAGCTCCGGCTCAGCGGTAGCTGTTGCAGCTAACCTCTGTGCAGTATCCATAGGAACAGAAACTGACGGCTCAATCGTCTGTCCTGCTTCAATGAATTGTGTTGTTGGGTTAAAACCAACTGTGGGCTTGGTAAGTCGGTCCGGTGTCGTTCCTATAGCCCACAGCCAAGACACAGTCGGACCCATGGGACGCACAGTACAAGACGTAGCAATACTACTCAACGTCATAGCAGGACCTGACCCCGACGACCCGGCGACGAAACTGGCTGGGGGCAAAATCGAAAGCGACTACACATCGTTTCTGAATCCGGGCGCGTTAGATGGGTCACGAGTCGGTGTTGCTAGGAAATTCTTTGGAATCAACGCCATCGCTGACCGCGTAATCAACCGTAGCTTAGACTTGATGAAAGAGATGGGTGCGATCATAATAAATCCCATAGACCTGCCTTCCGGTGAACAACTTAACGCGTCAGAACGAGAAGTACTCACGTATGAATTCAAGGCTGACCTCAATGAGTATTTGAAATCACGTGGAGACTCCGTTCTGTACCACTCCTTGTCTGACGTTATTGCCTTCAACGAAAATCACCGAAGCAAAGAGATGCCGTACTTTGAACAGGAGTGGATGATTGAGGCAAACAGTAAGGGCTCGTTGAATGAAGAATCCTACTTGGACGCGCTCAACGAGAATCATCGATTATCAAGAGAAGAAGGTATCGACGCAGTCATGGAGAAGCATGGCCTAGACGCGATCGTTGCCCCAACCACCGGCCCAGCTTGGCTAATTGATTTCGTTAACGGCGATTATGACTCAGGCGGTTGTTCACAACCGTCAGCCATAGCCGGCTACCCACACATTACCGTACCCGCGGGGTTCGTTCAAGGACTGCCCGTAGGAATATCTTTCTTCGGTTCTGCATGGAGTGAGCCAACGCTACTTGGACTAGCCTACGACTTTGAACAGGCGACCCGGGTCAGGAAACCACCAAGTTTCTTGAGAACAACACTCGATGGATGAATGAAGCATGATGCACCCTTCTACGTTCTCAATAGTAGCGTACGATCGGAAGACCGGCGACTTGGGCGTTGCAGTTCAATCGAAGTTCATTGCTGTTGGCGCAATCGTCCCGTGGGCGAAGGCAAAAGTAGGTGCTGTCGCCACGCAAGCCTCAGTCAACGTAACCTATGGCCCTAGAGGATTGAAACTGCTAGAGGAGGGTGTGTCGCCTCAATCTGCAATTGAAAAGCTTCTCTCGAATGATGAAGATGGTGATAGCAGGCAGCTCGCGATTGTCGACGCAACCGGTCGAGTAGCCGTCCATACCGGAAGCAAGTGCATGGAGTGGGCAGGACATGCCATGGGGGACGGATACAGTTGCCAGGGCAATATCCTAGCTGGCAGAGACGTTGTCTATTCGATGGCAAACGCTTACGAACAAACCTCTGGGGACCTAATCGACAAACTCCTGGCCGCACTGGTAGCTGGGCAGAAGGCGGGTGGAGATCGGAGAGGGGAACAATCTGCCGCAATTCTCATAGTGCGCGAGAGGGGAGGCTATCAAGGATTTACTGACCGCTACGTAGACTTGCGCGTAGACGACTCTCCACACCCCATCGATGAACTGAAACGCATCTTCAACGTTTACGATATGACCATGCTCTCCCGTGAGCCGTCCAGCAACCTACTGGCAATAACCCGCAGCATAACGCTAGAATTGCAAGACTATCTGAAGACACTTGGGTTTTACAGTGGGCCAGTAGACGGCAACTTCGATACGTCCACTAAAGATGCGCTGCGAAACTTCGTAAACATCAACAACTTTGAGAACCGAATGCAGCGGGAAGGATACATTTGGACGAGCATACTCGAATTCATGAGAAACGCTGCACATAACACCCGACAATAGTCATTGTTGAACTTCGAGGTTGCTGTCGATTTCAGATGGTGGCCAGAGGACGTATTACGATATTGTGGGAGCCAGGATAGTGGTCAATAGTGCTCGAACTCGCTCTAGCCCTCATCCTATTCGCCGCGTTCATCCACGCAATCTGGAACCTTCTTGCCAAACGCTCCAGTGAAAGCCTTGCGTTTGTGTGGTGGTTATATTCGCTTGGGGCGGTGGGTTATGGGCTGGCTGTTCTTCCTGTAACTGGTATCTACCTTGCGTCAGCGTCCGTTGTTCCGTTCATCATTTCCTCGTTAGCAGAGGTTGGATACGTGTTGACTTTGACTAAGGGATACGGTAAAGGTGACCTTTCGCTGGTATACCCGATTTCTCGTGGCGGTGCACCAATCTTTACGATCGTTTTTGCCGCAGCCCTCGGTGAACGGTTGCCATTACTCGGTTTTCTCGGAATTCTCGTTTCAGTTGTTGGTGTCTGTTCCCTCTCGCTCAGCGAAGTATCTGGGGCTAAGGTGTCGATACTAAATCGAGGTAGTACGTGGGCGATACTGTGTGCGATTTTCATTGCAATTTACTCGGTTTCAGACGATGTAGTGGTAACTTCAACATCGCCTATTGTCTACATTTGGTGGGTATTCCTAGGCAACGCTCTCCTTACCCTACCATTTGTTTGGCGAAGCTCACGAGTGAAAAGCAACCTTCGAGAACTTCGCTTGAACTGGAAAATGATTATCATCGCCAGTCTCTGCTCTCTTTTCGCTTACTTGGAGATACTTTTTGCATTGACGCTCACTAAGGTCAGTTACGTTGTTACCGGGCGCGCGTTTAGCGTGCTTATCGCTGCAGTGCTTGGTGTGATGTTTCTTAAGGAGAAGTTTGGAAAGTGGAGAGTCTTGGGGGCTGCGTTGATGATTCTTGGGTTGGGAATTATACAGTTCCTTGGATCCTAGCAGCTCTCATTTGAGGCGTCTGAAGGACCACGTCCCAACCGCTACCATAGCCACAGCGAAAGCACTGAGGATTGCGAAGTTTAGTACGATTGG
>DATIYC010000170.1:0-18784 GCA_035517955.1 Candidatus Acidiferrales bacterium
CCTTCTCCTCATTTTTCCTATCATCATGATAGAAGTAGGCAACGTCAGCCTTGCGGTCGTATGTCATGCAGCAGAGCTGGTGTCCCTTGTATCTGTCGCCATGAATTGGCTCAGGAATTCCTCCTTCCAAGGGAATAAGGCTGGGTTGATAGTTTTCGTCGCCATTATGATCGATCATGACGAGAATTTTCTTAAGACGAGGGAAAACAACGAAGTTGTCTCCGTTCATGAGGTGCGGATTCTGCAGTGCTAATCCTGAAGGCAGCAAGACTTCAGGAAAACTTCCCTTCGCCTCCATCCTGTAGAGGCTAATAACGCCGCTGATGTCACTCAAGAAGTAGATGTAGTCGTCGATGAGTTGCGGCGACAAAAGCCGCCTAGCTGAAAGCAATGACTCCAACGGAAACTTGCTCAATCCAGATTCCACACCCTAATCGCACATGATTTCCTGAACATAATTTGGAGTTTTCGCAAGCAGCATTCGCCATGCCAGAACACAAACACTCATCAAACCAGGAAGCATTATTGAAATCCGAACTTGGAGATGAAACAGATTTGGACCTTAGCGGTAACACGGTGCTTGTGACTGGAGGAGCAACGGGAATAGGATACGCGCTGGCAAAGGAATTCGCTGAGGCTGGAAGCCAAGTTATAATCTGCGGCCGACGCAAAAGCAAACTTCAAACCGCAAAACGTCAACTTCTCAGTCTCAAGGTAAAACGGTGCGATGTTGCTGTAGAGTCGGAGAGGAGGAGTTTACTCAAATGGACAACGACGCACTTTCCAGGCCTAAATGTGCTCGTCAATAATGCCGGAATTCAGCGAAAGGTTGACTTTACGTCGCCGAGGATCTCGAAGATTATATCATCAACGGACGATGAGGTCACGATTAATCTATCCTCGCAGATACGGCTATGCGCATTATTCACGCCACATCTTCTGAAGAAGGAGAACGCGTTGATTCTCAATATTTCTTCTGGATTAGCGTTTGTACCAATCGCATCTATGCCCGTCTACTGCGCAACGAAAGCAGCAATCCACTCCTTCACAACCTCACTACGCCACCAACTCCGAAACACGCGCGTTCGGGTGATTGAAGCAGTACCTCCTGCCACAGATACGGAGCTCGACGCAAGCTTCGCTGGGCCGGAGGAGAATGCATACCGCGGAATCAGCCCAAGAGAGGTCGCCAGTGCGATCATGGAGGGGCTGCAAGCGGGTCGGGAAGAGATATTCGTTGGCGATGCGGAGCGCTTCTACCAAGCATCACTGCAGGATCCAAAATCGATCTTCAACAAGTTGAACGGTTAACGATGGTAGTGCTATCGTTGACTAGGCGTGTCTCTAGGAGATGTCACATTTGCCTTTGTACTCTTGCAGGTTGTGGGCACCGTCTATGACAACGTTCTGTCCCGTGACGTAAGAGGACTCGCGCGACGCTAGAAATAGGATTAGATTGGCTACCTCTTCTGGTTTCCCTGCACGTTTCATTGGGCCGGTAGCTCCTGCTATTGGGTTCAGTTCCCTACCCGTTTCGATCCATCCGGGGCAGACAGCGTTGACAGTTATCCCATGCTCTGCAACTTCAAGTGCCAACGCTTTCGTTAAACCGGAAACAGCTGCTTTGGCTGCGGAGTAGGCTGTCGAAGTTGGGGAGGCTACGATCGTGCCGGTGACGGATGACAAGTTCACTATCCTTCCATACTTCTGTTTAATCATTGTCGGGAGTACGGCTTTGATGCAGTTGAACGTCGTTTTCAGGTTCACCGCTATCTGATAGTCCCATTCTTCCTCAGCCAAGTCAATGAAGAGCGTGCCGTATAGTCCGGATCGCCTTGCCCGTGGGCCTATTCCCGCATTATTCACAAGAACGTCAACCTGCCCATGCTCCTGCAGTATATCCTCCATCATAACTCTCACTTCATCAGATCTTGTGAGGTCCAACTTGTATGGTCTCACTACGTATCCAAGAGATTGCAGTTCCTTCGCCCGTTCATACACATCGTCTGAGGTGGAGACAATTCCTACCGTCGCTCCTGCCTCTCCAAGTTTCTTCGCGGTCGCGAACCCGATCCCCATTTGCGTTCCGACGCCGGTCACCAAGCCGACTTGGTCTTTGAGGCTAAATTGATTCAACTAAGCCATCGTCTTCTGAATCTTTCCTTACTAGGACGTAGGAAAAGAAAGTAGAAAAAAATGGAAGGGCTTACGCGCGTAGTGCGTAAGCTTAGTCAGGTGGGATTTCTTTGAACTGTATGTCCATTCGGACTTTGCCGACTTTCGTTCGATAGTAGTAATAGCCATAGAATATGCCAACAGGTATCAGCATTAGGATAAGCACTGTTGTGACGAAGGGGTAGAACGTGTAGAGTACGTTGTTTCCAGATATTGCGGGGACGAACGTTGCCCAAGCTATGTAGAGCGAGATAATCACTGTCAAGATTCCCATGATGGTTATGACTGGTAGGCCGGCGATTTTCCTTCGAACGATGTCGGGTGATTTGAGGAAGATTTCCTTCCGTTTCCACGGGAAGACTATTGCAGCGATTCCTAGTATGACCCATGCGAGTGCCCAGACACATGTCGTGTAGCCTATAAGTCGGAGGTATTGTGGGAACCATACTTGGAGTGTCGTCCAGATTACACAACCGATTGTGGCTATTGTCACTGCTCCTACTGGGACTCCTCGACTGTTTACCTTGTTTGCGAAGGATGGGAAGACTCGGTCGAATCCCCAAGCGAAGATTGCTCTTGTGCTGAAGTACAGTCCACCGAAGCCAACCGCCCAGTCTGAGGCTACAAAGCTGTAGGTAACTATCGTTGTCAATGTTGGATTGTTGCTCGCAATGGCGGTCAAGTATGTCCATACGGGTTCGATGGGTAACGGGTTGAGTCCGTTCATAAAGAGGTAAGCTGATGCGCTGGTAAACTCACGACCTCCTACTTCATAGAGCATGAGGTATTGGGGTAGCCAGAAGACGACCATCAACGCAAGTGAGCCGAATAGTGCGAAGAACGCGGACTTCTTGACTTCCTTGACTTCCCCTGCGACGGTGACTACTCCTTGGTTGCCGAGTGTGTTCAGCATCACGTACGTGACCCCCGCGTAGAGCGTGGGCATCATAGCGAAGCCACTCGTCCATCCGTTTGCCTGCGCCTTTGTGATAATGGACTGATATGACACTCCAGTCATTTTCAGTAGGTTGGCTTGGAAGAATGTTGGTGAGGGCATTGAAAGCCACGCGTACACCATTGCAATGAGGCCGATTAGTGAGATGACTAGGATTGTGTAGAAGGTGATCATGGTAAGTTTCGTTCCCCGCCAGACTATGAATCCGGCGAGTAGTGCGAGCAACACTGACCCTACCCATAGTGTCCAGGGGTCGCTCATGATGAAGAGCCCTTGGTTGATCATTGCTTGGTTTCCAGACATCTCGCCGCGCGCGACAAGGTCGACGGCGGGACCATACTGGAACGCCAACACGTTATTGAGTCCACACCAGGTCCAATAGACGACGGAGAAGGTCCAACTGGTTACCATGCCTAGCACTGGGGTGAGTGTTCGTGAGACGTACATGTAGTCTCCACCGGATCGGGGCATTGCTACTGAGAATAGGTAGAAGACGGCCATGACAGGCAGTAGTAGTACTATTGCGGCGTTTGATGCGGGCTCGTAGGCGTTCGGGAACAGGCCTGCACCCCATTCGCCCAAGAAAAGTGTGTTTAAGATGCCCGGCATTACCACGGCCATACCTAGAGCACCCCATGGGCTAATTGTTCGTACAAGTCCTGACGCGGTTCTAACAAACACTTTTGATTGTTCTGACAAAAGAACCCTCTGTAGAAGGAGGAGTGGCATTTAGAAGCGATTTAATATTTTGTTATATAGAGTACGTTAATCTACGAATTACCATGCGTGTGGTGGCTGGTTGACATGGAGGCCGAAGGCTGAATGACTGTTCCCAAATTGGAACACGTCAATACATTCCTGAGAGTCAGCTCGGCTCGACAACCACTTCGTACGCCCGTCGGAAGCCCGGTTTCTTTTCAACTCGTATTGAATTGTAATCCGTGTTGTACAAATTGAGGGGATGCTTGAGGGGGTCAACCTTTGAGGCGCGGAAATAGCGTGAGAGTGAATTTAGTAGTCGTTGAACGAAATCTTTGACCTGCGCAAGGTCGTTTTCATGCTGGGCGCGATGCTGGTGAAGGTATGAGTTCATTCGCCTGTTTGAGTAGTAACTCGTGAATCCAGAAACCGCCAACGCGATCAATGCTATGTAGAATGAGCCGAAGAAGATTAGTGATGTCATTCGAAGTGTGACGGACACCATTGCCAACATCACTAACACCATGCCGACAACGAGCGAGCCAGACCTTAGTTTCCAAATCAATTCTATGCCTGGAATTGATCTTCCAGCTTTTTCGATTCTCTGGAGTGACGGGTAGGTTTCCTTCCAAGCCGATAAAACGTCAGGCCCGTACTTGCGGGCGACTATTTCTTTGTCGAAGGAATCTAGTTTTGTGAAGATGAAGTTGCGATAGGCGTCAAGTGTGGTTGCTAGGTTGAGAAGGTCGTTAATGTTTGGTTTAGGGGGAAGTGCGAAATGCGTGCGTGCCGGCGTATCGGTTTTCAATTGGGTGAGACGTCACCGGAATTGCTCTCGTTTATTTCGGCTAAGTGAGATGCCCTCTCAACTTCTTCGACCTCGTTATACCACTTCTTCTTTGTTCCAACTTTGGCTCTCATCTTCCATCCGAAGGATTTGGGTTGAGCTTCTATGGCGGCAAGTAAAGCGTCCAACCTCTTGTTAATGATGGCCTTGTCTCCTTCCGCCACATTGTATGTATCCATGAAGCCCCGTATCTTGTTCAGGTTGGTCGTTACCGTATAGTAGAACCCCCAGTCGTCCGACAATGTTTTCGCTATCAACTCAGCGTCCACAGTCTCCTTATCGCCTCCCCCTACCCCGTGTTCTAGTAGCAACACGAGTGTGTCCTTGATGTCTTTCTCGTTGAGTCTAACGATCTGCATCTTTTGAAGGATGAGGTGCGCGAGAGAAACGGTTGGGTAATCAAGGTCCAACTTTCCTTTGTAGTCAATTGTGTGACACATCTGTAACTGATCGAGGAAGATGTCGATGTGTTTGCTCGGATCCTTGGTGCCCATGAAGATCATTCTGTTGACCAGCAATCCTGGGGTAAGCGACGGTTTGAGTTCATCATACCCGGCTTTGGTTAATAGCTCGCTGATCTTGTCTTTCTGCTTGCTGTAGCCGACGAAATCTATGTCGGTAATGTTTCGTTTCAGTGTTTGGCTTTGTTCGAGCATACGAGTTGCGTGTAAGCGGATTGCAACTGCTCCCATAATTCTAATCTTTACCCCATTCTTCTCGGCGTTATCGACGAGTTGTAAGGCCTCGCCGACAAATGCGTCGTTAGCTGCGCTCATTCTCTATCAACTACCCCGCAAAAAACGTGTAATCGACAACCTTGTCAGGAGCAAGCGTGACAAGAACGCCCCGAAGCACTCCTTCGCCATATTCGCTTCCGGGGTTGATGCATGTCGTTCTACCAAGTTTGACCGCCGCTCTAGATTCGTGTATGTGACCATGCAGGCCGATGAGAGGCTGGTATTTGTCTATGACCGCCCGTACCGCCGTGCTGCCGACATGCCTCATTTTGAAGCCCCCCTCGGTTCCGGACATTCTGGGCCTTAGATTCTCATCTAACTCTGGGGCCAGATCAATCGGGGTGTCGTATGGTGGAACGTGAATATTAAAGATCGAGCGCTTAGGATCCTTTAGTTGGTTTGTCATTTCTTCGAGTTTCTTGGCAATTTCTTCTTCAGGTATGTCTCGTGGACATTTCCAAGGAGTTATGTTACTATATCCTGAGCTAATCATTTCGTGTCCCCCCACATCAACTACTCTATCTTCAGGGTTTATGATCCCCGGGCTATTCTTGAGCATGTCAGTTATGGAGTAGAAATCGTCGTTTCCACCCGTTATGTACACGTCTATTCCAGAACCCTTCATTCTCTCCTCGATAAGCTTCAACCAGTCTTTCAGGCGACTCATTACCAGGTCATGAAAGATCGCTTCGGTCTTCTCTTTGCTTTGGCCGATTTCCTTGACCTCGTCGGGGGTAGTTGGATAGTCATAATGCCCAGAGTCGGCGATGACTCTGCGTATTTCTTTCAATTCCTCTTCTTTCTTGGCGGAGTATTTGGTTCCCTGAAATTCTGTGGTGAAGCCGTCCGGTCCCTTGACTATGGGTACGACGAACTTGCCTGTTACGTCTCCACCGATTATCAGCGCATTGGCCTTGTACATTTTAGCTCCATTTAGAGCCTTCTTCAGACAGACATTGGAGCCGTGCAGGTCTGTTACAAATAGCACTGTGTAATCCAATCAGTAACGCCTGAAACAATTAGACTACTCACGATCTGGCCGCGAAATAAAGAAAGCGGAGTGGCCTTGGTTATGAGAACGATTCTCGTCCTTCGCTGCGCACAAATGCCTTTGTCCACGTTTCCTGATATAGGCACGACCAGTCATTGCCCTTTTCTGAGCGTCTGTCACGGGGCTAGAATCAATTCTTGATACTGATTGATTCGTTGTCCGGTGTCTCTTCGACGAACTTTGGATTTGTATATGTGTCGATTTAGTACGATTCTTGGAGAGAAATTCTCAAGCTGTTTGTCTGCTGTTGACCATGAGACCAATTACGATTCATGTAGTGATCCGATGATTGAATTTAGTTTTATGATGGCTGACCTGTTTGGAGACAAGTTAATACCGGATAATATCGGCAATTTTTGCGAGCTGATTCAGTTGGCACAGGGGCCTATCGCGTCCGTCGTTATGCAATTGAGTTTGAGGTATGTGAAAGCAAGTCTAATCTACTTACTCGCGGGCGGAACTCTACTTCTGCTAACCTTCTCCAGGCTGCTCCCGTTTGAGATGGCGGCTTTCTATTTCATGCAGCTCTACGGCTTCGTCGCTATGATGATCTTCGGCTTGTCCTACCTATTCGTACCCTCTTTCGCTCACGCGTTCCTTCACAGCCTAAGACTCGCGAAGATGCAATTCTGGTTGATGAACATCGGCATCATAGGAATGACACTATCATTCTCAGGAGAGTTACCATACTGGTCTAACGAAAGGTTCGTGGTTGTGAGCTCACTGATCGTACTAGTGCTAGCGATTTACATGCATGCCTACAATCTGTGGCAAACAATGCGGAGCTGGAAGGGGTCGCCTGGCGAACGTCTCGCTCGAGAAACCGCCTCAACAAAGCACTAAACCGATATCGGAAAGAAAATTTGAGGGGCTTTACAGACCGCTCTTATTTTTGATGTTTCACACTTGATGAGCCGAATTCTCAGCTCGAAAGTTGTGCGCGTGTTGTGCGCGTCATGAAAGGCGTAGAGACTGTTTTCGCGATCGGACATTCTACCAAAAAGATGGGTGATTTCATCAGGCTGCTTCAAGCTCATGACGCTGTTGTTCTCGTTGATATTCGAACCATACCTAAGTCACGATATAACCCACAGTTCAACCAAAATTCTCTCAGAAAGCAACTCAAAAAGAAGAAAATCAAGTACCTACACTTCAAAGAGTTGGGTGGATTAAGACATGCCTCGAAAGATTCTGTTAATAGTGGTTGGAGGAATGCGAGCTTTCGCGGTTTCGCTGACTACATGCAAACGAGGCAATTCTCCAAGGCTCTGAAACAACTAATTGAACTGGCGAAAAGAAACAGAGTTGCTATCATGTGTGCTGAGGGAAATCCGTTCAGGTGCCACAGATCACTCGTTGCTGACGCATTAACTGTCAGAAACGTGAAGGTGTTTCACATTTCCAGTCGGACTTCCGCTCGAGAACATAGGCTGACTAGATTTGCTGTTGTAAGGCGACGAAAGGTAACTTACCCCTCTTCGCACGAGTAGATGCTAGAGCTGTCTAGGGTTTCGTCCGTGTTTGCGGTCTAGAACTAAGAGCAATATTCCTGCGTAACAAAGCAGACTGAACAAGAACCTCTTTAGATCAGTTTGTTGACCTAGCCAGCGCGATTTGCTCTCTCAAAGCTCGTTAAGGCATGCTTCTTGCAAAGAGCGCGTTACAAGTCTCAGGACAGTTTTCATTCGGTTGGCTGTTCTAGGTTGAGGTACCAAAAGAGCACATTCTCCTCTACCGAGACATGCGCACGCAGTAATTGTTCTAGGTGGATTAAATGCTCTTCGACCAGTGAAGTTTGTCGGTCTAAGTTCATCAAGACGGTAGCGATCTCATCATGTTCACTCTTGAGTGTTTCACAAATGTTTGAACCCAAGAAACGTTCGAGCAGAGGATATAGAAACCGTTCTTCTTTATCGAAGTGTTCATTGACGGATTTTGTTAGCTCCGTTAAGCTAATCGCTTCATTAGCTTCGAATTTCGCCGCGTGTGTCTTTACTCGTTCCAAATCGCGTGTAATTGCCCTATGCTCGTTGGTTAGCTGAACGGTGAGCTTGGATTCCGTATTTGCACGGAGTTCTCTTTCGCATGAAATACAACCTACGTGTAATGGTTTCTCACATTGCGCAGTCTCTATGTTAACGGTCGTTGGTGTCATAGACGTCTAGTGAATGAATGTGTTCCAAGTCGCATAGAATTTGTCCCTAACAGGTTCGGGAAGTTTTCAATGGGTCACACAAGTTTTACGTCACAGACCGTATCAACGCGAAATCCGTTGGTTAGTCGTCAGCCTTCGTCACAAAAGCGTATGTGGCTGACATTTAGATGCTCTAAAATAAACCACGTGACAATTGTGCAAAACGTTCTTTGATAATTCAATGGCCCTACAATGAGAGTTCTCGACATCCCTACTCAGTGGTATGAGTTAATTCTGTCTTATTCAGGGACGTTCAAAACTCCTATAGGTGCGAGATGAAGCTTGTCGAGTGACCGTTAATGCTTGAGGCCGTCGTCAGCATTACTCCTCCTCACAGTTGGATCAAGCGGGTGACGGCTGAGTTTCCTGCAGTCATCCGGGTACTTGACTGTAGGAGTTTGCCGGATGGTGAAGGGGTTCAAGAGCTCTTCGAGATAACGAGCAACTCAGATCTGTCGGAGAGGATAATTGACTACCTTCGCCAAGATTCCTATGTGTACGACATAGACATTGTAAGAGCTAACCAAGGTAGAGTAATCGGTTCACTTAAGACCCACAAATGCACCGCCTGCAAGGCATTTGCTGGTGCGGACTGTTTTCTCGTTTCCGCGACGAGTAAACCGGATGGGAAACTCGAATGGACCGTTCTTGGGAACGATACGCTTGTGAAGTCTTTGATGCATGACTTGGAGGATCAGAAAGTGGAGAGTAGCGTCGTTAAAGTCTCGGGAGTCAAACAGGAGGAGGAGTTGACCGCAAGGCAGGAGAGTATCCTGCAAATCGCGCTCGAGAAAGGATACTTCGAATTCCCAAAAAAAATAACCCTCAGACAACTGGCGAAAGCCCTCGACGTATCACCGGCAACACTGACTGAAATACTCAGGCGAGGACAAAAGCGAATTGTTGAGGAGCACTTCAAGGGGCGTCCCTCCGTCTTGGGTAAGCGAACGTTTTCACACCTCTAATGACAACGATCTTAACAGTGACCTAACAAGTTAGGGACTACTGCTATACCCAGCGATCAGTGTACGTCTCAAGAAGGCATATGTGGACAAAGAGGGTCGACGGAAAACACGGTGCCAAGATTGTTCTAATTATTGCGTTGTTGGCGACTTCCATTCTCTCAGCCGTCTTAGCAGGATATCATGTTTCAGCTGATACGACCCAGGCGGCGTACGCGCCTAACAGAAGTCTTTCACCCACAGACATACCCTCGGCTCCATCGCCGGCGAATAGGGTAGTCATCACATTGATAACAGAAGAAAAACTCGGACAACTGGCTGATGGTGTCACTTACAATTTCTGGACTTTTAACGGCACAGTTCCCGGCCCACTGATAAGGCTACGTGTGGGTCAGGTTGTTGAGATGCATATCGTTAATCCACCAAACAGTACGATGACGCACTCAATCGATTCGCATGGGATTCTCGGACAAGGGGGTGGTGGCGCTTATTCGCAGACCGCGCCTGGGAACGAATCCGTATTCCAATTCACAGCGATGAACCCCGGCCTCTTCCTGTACCATTGCGCCACTCCAGACATACCAACTCACATCGCTAACGGAATGTACGGCCTAATGCTCGTCGAACCTAAAGGAGGACTTCCGAAGGTAAATGATGAATTCTACATTGTGCAAGGCGAGTTCTACACCATGGGACCTTATGGGCAGCAAGGTTTCCAAAGCTTCAGTTACCAGAAAGCACAAGCCGAAACACCAGACTACATCGTCTTCAACGGCAGAGTAGGCACATTAATGGGAAGTGGAACGATGAGGGTGAAAGTGGGGGACAGCGTTCGGGTCTTCTTCGGAAACGCGGGGCCGAATCTTGACTCCTCACTCCACATAATAGGTGGGATAATGGATCGTGTGTATGAAGATGGAGCTCTTGCGTCTTCTCCCCTACTAGGAGTTCAAACTGTACTGGTGCCCGCGGGTTCGGCGGCCATGGTGGAGTTCACTGCGCAGACTCCGGGCGTCCTGACGTTGGTCGATCACTCCTTATTCAGAATACATCAAGGCGCAATTGCAACTTTCACAGTAACAGGCCCTAACAACCCAGCCATCATTATGTCAATAAAGAACGGCACCGGCCCGGCATCGATGGCAGCGATGACGAATGAGACTGTGGAAGCGCAAACTCTGGCTTCCGCAACTGAGAGTTCCACGAACAGTACGGAAGTCGTCATAGAGAACTACGCTTACAACCCCACCGACATAACTGTCCCAGTCGGAACAACCGTGACGTGGGTAAACCAGGACTCGGTCGGGCATACTGTCACCGAGGGAGATCCGAATTCACCTAAATCCGCGAATCTTCGCGTCTTCGATTCCTCGGGAGAGGCGCTCACGGGTCAAGTGGCCTTAATCGGGCCGGGGCAGAGTTGGAGCTTCACATTCACTGCACCGGGCACCTATGAATATTATTGCATTGTACACCCATACATGATTGGACACATAACCGTCACCGCCGCCTCAGGATCAAACGTCTCAAGCACTGCGCAGGGATCCGGATACGGTGACCTAACCAACTTCACTATAACCCTGGGCGGGCGAGACATAGTGTCCCTCCTCGCTATTGGAGTAGTCGTCCTTGTCGGTCTAATGCTAGTATTCGCGCGGCCACGGAAGAGCGAAGCAAATTGACTTCACCCTCAGCCACCGCTAGAAGGTTTATCGCGAGAGAGATTCACGATGACGTCGAGACGTAATTTCCTGCGATTGGCCGGGACGGCAGCGGTTGCTGTAGGAATTACGCTGATGTCGACGACGCTAATCAATACAGGAACGCTGGCGACTGGCGCTGAAGACCTGGTTAACTCTCTAGTTAACTCTAACACCATCACGAATAGCAGAGCTTCATTGATCACTGTGAAAGTCTACTACTCGATGATGGCTGAGTACGTTAACCTCAAGGAAGAGGACTTCGTGCTTCAGTCCCCCGCGACTCTCCAGAACCTGATAGATACCTGTATTGTGAGGCACCCATCGTTCGAGAGCATGGTAACTACAATGATGGTCCTCCTAGACGGAGCTCCATCAAAGCCCAGCGCGTCGCTAAAAGACGGAGACACTGTTCAGTTCATACCCCTCACCGCGGGAGGCTAAATTCACTATCGAATCCATCGAAGAGATGAAGAGGATTGTCGATGAGTTCGATCGTGAGAAATACTTCAGGGTAATTGAGATATCTCCGAGAAGCAGTTGAGATGACTGAACAAGGCCGAGATGGCGACTACCGACCGCGGCATGAGAGGCTCTAGGTTAGCCGGATCAGGACTGTTCGCTGCATTTGCTCAGATGGGTTTAACGATAATACAGTCTAGGAAGAAAGAACCGGCTACCACAAACTAGCATATCGGGCTAGAATCCACGATCAGATGCTCACGCGCGAATCGCTAGAAATGCTTCGCAAATGCTAGACGAAACGTGAAAAAGACACCACTCCGATTAAATGAACTCCAGCTGGCGTGTTATTACGTTGAATGTCAGGCCACCGCTCGTTGCTTTCGTGGGGACCAGCGGCTCGGGAAAGACTACGGCAATGGAATTAGTTACGGCGAGTCTCTCTAGACTCGGATTCAAGGTCGGTGTAGCTAAGCACATTAACGCTGATGGTTTCACAATCGATACAGAAGGGAAGGATACGTGGAGGCATGCGCGTGCAGGCGCAAGGATCATTGTTGGAGTTTCGCCGAGCGAGTTGGCTGTAATCAAGAAAACATCGTCCGAAACTGAATTTGTCCATCTTATCCGAGAATTCAACGACTCGGGTCTTGACGTCGTTCTGCTCGAAGGTTTCTTATCGGCTTCAAGAAATTGGAATGGCATTCCAAAGATCGTGGCGGCCAAGAACAAGCCTGACTTGACTAGGACTCTGGCGCGAACGAAGCCACCGATATTAGCGATAACCGGTCAAATCGCTCATGCAAAGAAAAGTAGCAAGTCGCGTGCACCGTTCTTGGATACATTGAAAGATGGGCCTATCATTACATCTATGGTTCGACGTTTCCTTCGGCCTAACGAAATGCATGAATCGTTGAAGAAGGCAGCCGTCAAGCATGGCGACGATTGCATCGGCTTAGCCGTTGGTGTCAGAGCCGCGCATCTAGCATCAAGCGCATTCGGCTTAAGTGAGCCCACGCCTAAAGTCATCGAATTTGGATCGACGCAGTGCATAGCCGATGGCATAAAATCCGTTTACCCAAAACTATCCATCAAGGTTCAGAAGGTGAAAACCGACTTAATCGTGTTCCAATCATGTGATTCACAACTCTATCTCAGATTACTGCCAAAGCAGAAGGCCAGATTCGCCCGGTCGAGCGAGGTACTTGAAGTCCCTGACGACAGAATATTCGAGGAAGTGAAATTCTCTTGCTAGCATTTGAAACGCTCTGGTTACCATTTAATTGCTGTGAAAGTTCTCCAAGAGACTTGCAGAAAGTTGAAAGGGATTATCTCAGTCAGCGGCGAGAGTAGCTGGCACAACTGTGTACGCTGAGTCGGTAATGTCAACTCAGAAGCTGTTTGGGACCTCTGGGATAAGGGGTCGGATAGATGAGTTCTTAACGCCGGAGTTTGCAGTTCGAGCAGGCCTAGCGTTCGCAGCCATGCTGCAAAACGTGGGTGAAGTTTTGGTTGGCAGAGACGTTAGGCAAAATTCTCTGCCTATTGAAAATGCTCTGATTTCCGGCCTGTTGGCAGGAGGCGTAAACGTTTTCGACTGTGGGATAGTTCCCACGCCTGCTTTACTTTTCGCTCTGAAGAAACTGCGGCACTCTGGCGCCGTTATGGTAACTGGCAGCCACACTCCTGCACCTACAACGGGGCTACTGTTTTTCCAAGCGGACACGGGTGAAATGGATGAGCATGGCGAAGTTAGATTCGAAGAATTCTTCAGTTCAAAGGAACCCAAACGGATGTCTTGGAACGAAATTGGTTCCTCGAACCCACTCGCAATTTTGGAAGTGTATTTCGAGGAGCTAAGCAAAGAATTGGGAAATTTGGGCGATTATCGAGTAGTGGTTGATCCAGGGAATGGGTCAACTTGGCGTACGCTCGGCCCGGTTCTGGAAAACGCAGGCTGCCAGGTTGTCACGATAAACGGTAAGCCAGACGGTACGTTCCCAGCTCGTTCCCCATATCCACAACCCTCAACCCTAGTCCAGCTCGCATCTACTGTCGAAGAGGAGAAAGCAGACTTAGGGGTTGGAACTGACAGCGATGGTGACCGAGCCTTATTTGCAATGGGTGGTCAGGTATTGTGGGGCGACCGCACGTGCGCTATTTTTGTCGAGAACGAATTGACAAACAAGGGTGGAAAAGTGGTTACTACAATCAACACATCCAACGTAATCCGACTTCTCTGCGAGAAACATGGAGGGACGCTGATCGTAACGAAAGTTGGGCCACCCGCCATGGCAGAAGCTTTACGCCGCGAGAAATCGGCGTTGATAGCGACCGAGGAGTCTGGGAAGTACATTTGGCCCAAGATCCTCATGTATGGTGACGCCGCTCTCGCGACAGGTCGAATACTTCGGATCATGAAGAGTAAGCAAAAGAGTTTAGACGAACTGGAGAGCGAGCTTCCAAAATTCCATCAATTCAAATCAACAATTTCCTGCCCGGAGCAACTGAAAGCGCGAGCCTTGGAGTTTGCTGTCAAAGAATGGCGCAGCGCAGATGGCGGCGAGGTTTCCACGATTGACGGAGTCAAAGTGAACTACGCGAACTATTCCTCATTCCTCCTAAGACCTTCGGGAACAGAGCCCACTCTACGCTGCTATGCTGAAAGTCCAGACTTAGATGAAGCCCGTAAGCTTCTGGAAATCGTCAATAGACTCGCTCGCGACTCGTTAGCTAAGGCGAGGGGAGATTGAACATTTTGATTTCGCGAGAGCAGCTGGCGAAGATGATTGATCACTCGTATCTGAATCCCAGCCTGACTGACGCCGATATCAGGAAAGGATGTCGAGAAGCCTTAGAATACGGTTTCGCGGCCATGGTAGTGAACCCTAGCCACGTAAGGCTCGTCAGCCGAGAGCTAGCGAACTCGGCAGTGAAAACTTGTAGTGTCATCTCATTCCCTTTCGGCCTCTCAACAACAGCGGACAAGATCCATGAAACTCGAACTGTCCTGGAGAATGGTGCGAACGAAATTGATATGGTAATGAACTTCAGTGCCCTAAAATCAGGAAACTCAGCACTCGTTCTGAACGACGTCAAGATGGTCGTGCAAGAGGCACGAAGGATGCTCAGTAACGCCACCGTTAAAGTGATACTTGAAAACTGCTACCTAACAGACGCCGAGAAGAGGCAAGCCTGCCAAATCGTCATACAAGCAGGCGCAGACTTCGTGAAAACATCCACGGGGTTCGGAAAGAGCGGTGCAACCATTGAGGATGTTCGCCTGATGCGGGAAGTTGTCGGCCCCGGGGTTGGTGTGAAGGCAGCTGGCGGTATACGAACCTTGGATCAAGCGCTACAAATGATTGAAGTCGGCGCGAATAGAATAGGTTGCAGCGCAAGCGTCTCAATTATTGAAAACCTCAAAACGTAATCGAAGGAAAAAGGATGAGTCAAGATGAGTGAAGGACGCGAGGGATCTGAAGAATTCCTTGGACGACACACCGCTCTATCTCTCGTTGCACAGAAGCCACGCATCTGGCGTCGGATAAGGTATCTTAAGGACAACGAGGGACGTGCCCCGCCGCTGATTCTTGCGGTGGGTGATCGACGTAGAGTGTACACGATCGCAAGGAAACTGCAGGGGCCCGTGCTTCTTCCCGAAATTTCAGCGAGGCTATCTAATCCGCGGCTCTCCTCGGAGCATCTGCCCTCAGCTTCAGAGTTTGGACGCATAGCCATGGCGATAGGCACGATCAATTCGCTACCCATGTTAATTGTTGAGACCCAGATGGGCTCGCCAGCAACTCAGATCGTAATGAATGAGATTCTTTCCGATAAGCTCACGAACAATGAGTACCATCTTGGAAGCAAAAGGGTCGCTTTATCTCAGAAGACTGTAATTCGAGTAGGGACGGCGGGTGGGATCAATTGCGAAGGATCGCCACCAGTCAAGGTTGGAGATGTTGTTAACGCGACTCATTCGATCGGTGCTACTGGAGCAACTATTCAGGCACTTTCACGCTTGGACTTTTGGAGTCCCGGCATTTACGAAGAGTTTCAGTCAAATTGGAATAGGCTGGGTCCGGATTTCACGGTAACGCAAGGAGGACATCCCAGAGTTGAGTGCAGTCGAGAGACAATTGCAGCCATAGAAGAAGCTGGTAAACGATTTGCCAAGGGTGCTTACCATGCTGGGGGAAATGTGACTAAGGATTCTTTGTACGCTGAGCGCAGCAACGATATTTTCATGGAATTGTGTAGAACTGAGAATTGTCGGACTACGGAAATGGAGTTGTCGGCGATCGGGGTTGCGGCCCGTCAGCATCGTGCATCATTTGGAATGGTTTCGGCCATCGTCGGCGTGCTGCCTGGATCTTCTTTCGCGGAAGATCAGAAGACGAGAAAGGTAGCAGAGGACAGAGCGCTTGACGTTGGTTTAGGTGCACTAACCGGCTTGGTCGAATGAGACGAGGGTTAGTGGCATTTACGACGCTGAATCGTAATGAGTCATCTACTTGCTTTCATACTATGAGTCTGAAACGCTCGCATCGTAGCTTGTAGATATTGCATTTTTCTTGTTAATAATCAAACTAATGCCCATTCTTATTGCGAAGTTTAATATATTTCCACAAGCCGTTTCCATTATTGGAATCTGCCATGACTACTAAGTCTGTGCCGGTTTTCACTCGAGACGCTACAGGCCTCGTGAGGTCAATCAGCCCTTGGGTCATGCTCTGGGCGAGTGTAGGGGAGATCGGACTCGGATCAGGCGTTCTCTACATGAACGTCTTCGACTCCTACCTCCCTAACGGAAACCCTGGTGGTAATGTTGTTCTTGGGACGCTGATCTTCGTGATTGTCGCGCTCCTCGAAGCCTACATCTACTACAAAATGATCCCAGTCATCGGCAGAACGGGGGGCGACTACGTATGGATGAGCAGAAACATAGGCGCATGGCTCCCGACAATCTTAATCTACGGTTTTCTCTTCACGGGATTTCCATTCATAGCCATCACACTGAACTGGATGTTCACAATAGCGTTGGCACCGTCGATCTCTACGATCGGGGTTGTTACAGGCAACATGGGTCTCGCCGCAGCGACCAGTTCCCTTACAACCCCGACTTTCTTGGCCGCCATTTCTATAGTAATAATGATTATTCTGACGGCGATTAACATCATATCCCCGTCAAAGTCCTATCTGCTCATCGCCGTTTTCTCCGCCATCGGCACAATTGGAATGCTCTTGTGCGCTCTCGTTTTCGCAATGAATGGCCCAAGTGGGATTCAATCGAGCGTTGCCGTCCTCTTGCAGCAGAACAACGCAACCTACACGGGTATATCGTCTCAATACACAAGTTCAGCATTCGACCTTTCTGCGGTCGCTCTCACATTTCCAGCGCTTATGTTCTATCTACCATTCATCAACAACACAGCCGCCTTCAGTGGAGAATTGAAGAACATCAAGAAATCCGCTTTGTATGGAACGGTGTTAGCGGTTATCGTCAGCGGAGCCCTCATGATGCTATTTCTGCAAATGTACTACAGCTACTTAGGGTTCAACTTCGCAATGCAGGCACCAATGTCGTGGCCAACTGCACTTACGAACATGGGAGTCACAGTGAACATGCTAACCGTTGCCACGATTGCCGCAAGCAGTAACCCCGCGCTCATTTGGATAATGAACATCTTTTTCGCATTCTGGTATTTAGCGGCCGTTCAACAGACAATCCTTGCTGATTCTAGGTACATCCTAGCCATGAGTTTCGATGGTATCCTTCCTCGTAGGCTTGCTGGGGTTAGCGACAGATTCCACACCCCGTACATATCAATACTCATCGTACTCATTGTAACCGTACCCCTGATTCTCGTCACTTCCTTCACTCCAGGCTTCCCATTCCTCTTCTCGACAACTTCTGAAGGCTCACTCTGGTTTGCATTCATCGGCATAACTGCGATCGCTTACGCTTGGAAGAAGAAAGCAGATCTGAAAAGTGCGTCAACATTACTGACCCTATGCGGCGTGATCATTGCAGGATTCTTCGCGTACGTTACATACCAGTGCCTTGCGCTGCCTTACTACGGCATTAACACCGCGTCGTGGACCCTGATCCTATTTGTATGGATCCTAGGAGCCATAGCCTATCCACTCGCAAAACTCTACTTCAAGAAACAGGGCCTCGACATGAGCCTAGTATTCAAAGAACTACCACCAGAATAAACCCTCAAGCTCCAAGAAAGTTCTCTTCCCTGCCAAAAGGGGAAGTGTCAACTTTTTGAAGCGCAACAATTAGTTGCGCGCAATATAACTAAGGGAGGGGTACCAGTTCTTCCTTCAATTCGCCTCTCTATCCTTATCACACCTGTTTAGTATCTAAATGACTTTGAATCGACTCCCGGAACGATCTGTACAAAGTAATGATCTTATCGCTGTAGTTTGGAGCGGCGTAAGGTGGGTTCAGTGGATTACGAAGTTGTCTCAAAATACGTAGAGAGCCTTGTGGGTGACGGCGGGAGGCTCTTTGCCAGCACCTATAGCAAATCGCTTGAACTCGGTTCTCAAGGTGTTGTTCCAATTGATCCTCCGCGTGGGCGTCTACTGGAATTAGTTGCGAGAATGATAATGCCGAAGAGGATTCTGGAGATTGGATCCGGGGCTGGATACAGTACTCTGTGGTTCCTGAAAGGCGCTAAAGCCGATACTTGGCTGGATGTCGTCGAATTCAATTCCATAGTCTCGACGGAGTTCGAAGAGGTCATGAGAAAAGCAGGATACCGAGAGAGAATAAGAATTCACCATGGGCGAGCACTTGAAGTTCTACCAGGCCTGAAGGGACCATACGACTGTGTATTCATTGACGCCGACAAAGACGAGTATCCTGACTACCTTCGACACGCATTCCGCTTGACCCGTCTAGGAAGCGTAATCGTCGCAGACAATATGCTCTGGAAAGGATCAGTTCTGGCTGGCCAGGAGAGAGAAGGCACACGAGGCATACAC
>DATIYC010000171.1:0-5984 GCA_035517955.1 Candidatus Acidiferrales bacterium
TTGTGATTTCAATAACGGAGCCGACTTCGCTTTCTGTTCATGGTGCGGAGCGCGGATCAGAGAACCAGATCAGAATGCTCCATCTACAACGGCTCAACCTGCCCCCATGATTGCCCCGACAGGTGATTTGAGAGTGTTGATTCCCCAGCCGATCTATGCCCGTGATCCGCGAGGCGTATTCTATCCGACAGTCGAGTGGCGAGAATACAAGGCGCAATAACGCTAGGGTTGAGGCTATCCTATTACTCTACGGTTTAGTCATAACAATTGGTTCTATTTCTGTAATCTAAGTCTAGCCGTTCAGTCGTGACTTTCGTGGTCTATTGGGTTCTAGTACAAATTTGAGTTGTAGTTTGTTTCTCTATTACAGCCAATTCTTTATTGTCCGATTAACGGAAGCAAACCAAGTCTGGTTGTGTTGTATGCCTTGACGGTCAGATCGTTCGACGAGTCTGAGCGTAAGAGGGTCGGGGACGTAGTTCGCAAAGCCTACCTTGAGGAGAAGCAATCGCTCGCTTGGACTGTGGGAACTATTGCGTTAGGTCCGCTAAGGGGTGAGAGTCTAAGAACAGTTCTTGATGAAGTGGAATCCGTTAGGGAAATGGACGAAAGAAAACTTCAGAGACTGAATCAACTGGTCGTAGAACTCAAAAACAAGGCTCTCCTGTAATCTATAGGAGAAGAGTACATACCCAGTGGTGCTTGTTCTATTTTCTAGGTTAATGAATGTGTCAAGCCTAAGCTGATAGCTCATGAGAGCTAATGGAAGAATTTTGGCGTTCACTTTCGGTGTCTTGATTGTAGCTGTTCTAGTGTTCGTTAGTGTAGGTTGGGGATTCTACACAACGCCCGCGCAATCCTACACGTTCAGTCCATGTCCAGGGTTGACAATAACCTCCACAGCCACAACTGGCATCTGGAACTGCCCCAACGAGCCCGCAACGATTAGCTCCCCCATTTTCTCCGCCGGACAAAATGTCACCATGACGGGAAGTTGGGCCACAGGCTACGGCACCCTTGGTTGTGTCCCAGAAACCGGACAACAGGCATGCGCGGTTCCGCAGATCGCTTCACTCCAAAACTACTTGCACACAAACCTTGGCGGTGGTATCTGGTTTGTTGTCCAATGGAATCAAGACTCAGCGACTCAATTAGCGGACGGTCAAACGGTCACAATCAGCGGATTGCTCCAGGAAATAATGTACCCAACCAATCCGGGTGCTACGTACCCCATCTACCATTTGAACAATCAAACAGTCGGGTCCAGCCTTCTTCAACCACAACCAACCTGGGAGATAGCTAACGCTACTCTAGGATAGTACACTGAGCGTAAGTATTCCACTCAGTAGAGTCAGGCTTATCTTTGCTAAGCCCTGCAATCCTACACGGAGAGGTGAAAGAGAATGAGTTTGCCACCAGCCATTATGAGCGAGTTGACCATGCTCTGGAATATGCTCTCCAACGTCATCAAGGAAGCAATCGCATACCTGCAACACCTGGCTTCACAAGCCTAAGCAAGCGTTAGTCCCAGGGTGCCTAAACGCACAGTTCATTCGACCTGTCAGCCCACATGCGTATCCCTCAAACTTAAGCCCTGACGGGGCATCCCACTCTCCTGCGCGTCAATTTTTGCTCAAAAGCGCATAAAAGGGGACTTTTCCACATTTTCCCTTATTTTGGAGGTCTCTACACGAGAAGTTTTCGGAAATTTTCGATGACATAGGCATTAGAATTATTTGGGGGGCCGCTAACTGATTGTGCGGACGTTCTCATGCAGCATAAAAATCGGTTCAACCACCAACATATACTCGCCGTCGTGCTATTACTGTCAGCAGTGGTCGTTGCCGGAAGCCAGGGCAGTTTCAGCGCGCCAGTGTACGGCTCAATTCGAGGACCAGGCCCAGAAGTTATCGGACCTTTGCAAAACGTGACGAGCACTGTTACAAGTACCTCAACTTCGACAGGCAGTACAACCACAACCTCTGTTTCAACTAGTTCCTCGACAGCAACCACCGTCACCACTCTCTCAACAACATCTACTTCAACCGCAACGACCTTCACGGCCATCTACCCGATCGTGACTACGACGACAACCGCAGTCACTGCAACACTCACGTCAACTAGCCCAGTTGCACAATATGTGAGTCCTGACTTTTTCCTATCCGCAAACCCAGCATTCGTCTATCTTCCGGTCGGAGATTTCGTGGGCACGACTGACTTCGTTCTAGGTCTGACTTCGCTTGGTGGATGGATGGGGCCGTTACAGTTTACCACTTCGCCTTTGCCCAGAGGAATAAGTCTGTACAATTTTCCGACGGCTTATTCGTTAAGCACAGCTAACTCATCATGGGATGTTTTGGTTACGATCAGCAGGTACGCTTTGCCTGGCAGTTACCCAATACTATTTTCGGCCATCGGAATTCTTCCCGGCGGAACCACCACTCACACAGCAACCCTCACGATTCTCGTCCAACCGTTACCACTCCCTGAATTTCCGCAGTCGCTAGCGTTGGTTTCCTCGTTCCTGTTGCTAATCGTGACAGCTGAGTTTCGCAGGCGAAGGCGCGCCTGAACCCAAACTGGGAGCTTATGCTGTCCGTCTCGTCCTTTCGGTCAGATGATTGGCGAGGGGCGCTTCAGTTTCTTTTCCTCTTGGCTCGCGGGTTTCATTTTCGTTAAAGCGTCCTCAAAATGCTTGGCCGTGACTTTTACTTCGTTGGCATGCTTCCTGATATCCTCGCTATTCTTGTACTTCCCCACGTGCTCCTCCAACGCCAACATCACCGCTGTGGACGCTAAACTCGCTAAATCTGCGCCAGTGTAGCCCTCAGTCTTCTGCGCAATTCCTGTCAAATCAACGTCCTTGTCCAGAGGGTTTTTGGATGTGTGTATTCGTAGAATATCGAGGCGTGCCTCCTTACCTGGTTGTGGAACCTCTAACAATTTGTCAAACCTTCCTGCCCTTAGAAGAGCGGGGTCGACGATGTCGGGTCTGTTTGTGGCTGCAAGCACGACCACCTTCTGTAATTCTTCGATCCCGTCCAATTCGGTTAGCAGTTGGCTGACGACTCTTTCCGTCACGTTCGTGTCACCCATTCCACTGCCTCTAACTGGTGCCACCGCGTCGATCTCGTCGAAAAAGATGATCGTAGGGGCAGCCTGCCTAGCCTTCCTGAATACCTCCCTCACGCCGCTCTCAGATTCTCCAACCCATTTAGAAAGTAGCTCCGGGCCTTTGATGCTGATGAAGTTGGCTTCGCTCTCGTTTGCCACAGCTTTCGCAAGCATTGTCTTCCCCGTCCCAGGCGGGCCGTAGAGCAGGATGCCTTTCGGGGGCCTCGCCCCGGTTTGTTCGAAAAGGTCTGGGTATTTGAGCGGCCACTCCACTGCCTGCTGGAGTTGCTTCTTCAATTCCTCTAATCCTCCAATGTCCTTCCATTTCACGTTCGGAACTTCAACTAAGACCTCGCGCAGCGCGGAGGGTTGGACGTCTCTAAGTGCCTGCTCTAAGTCACTCATCTCTACGACGAGCTTACTCAGAATCTTCGCAGGTATGCTCTCCGCCTCAAGGTCGATCTCAGGTAGGATTCGTCGGAGGGATCGAATCGCCGCCTCCTTGCATAATGATTCAAGGTCGGCGCCAACGAAACCATGTGTCTTATCCGCCAATGTTTCGAGGTTAACCGATTTATCTAGCGGCATGCCGCGGGTGTGAATTTGCAAGATCTCTAGCCTAGACGGTCTGTCAGGGACACCGATCTCTATCTCCCTATCGAATCTACCGGGCCTACGCAACGCGGGATCTATCGCGTCGACTCTGTTCGTGGCGCCGATAACGACTACTTTTCCTCGTGACTGCATCCCGTCCATCAACGTCAGTAGCTGAGATACGACCCGTTTCTCCACCTCTCCTGTAACCTCCTCGCGTTTCGGGGCGATGGAATCAATCTCGTCGATCAGAATTATGCTCGGGGCGTTCTCCTGTGCCTGCTTGAAGACGTCTCGAAGGCGCTCCTCGCTTTCCCCATAGAATTTGCTCATAATCTCTGGTCCGCCGATCGTGTAGAAGTTGGCGTTACTCTCGTTCGCCACCGCCTTCGCTAGCAATGTCTTTCCAGTTCCAGGCGGACCGTGAAGTAGAACTCCCTTCGGCGCCTCAACCCCAAGGCGCACGAATAGTTCAGGATGGCGTAGTGGGAGTTCGATTATTTCGCGGACCTTCTGAATCTCCTCACGAAGCCCGCCAATATCCTCGTATGTTACTCGTTGAATGCCCTTCGGTGTTTCCTTCGCGACCTTCTCACTTACCTCAATTTCCGTACTCTCCCCTACAATCAAGGCTTGGGCGGCGGGTTGAAGGTCAGTCACGATAAGCTCGACACGTGTTCCCATTATGTTGAGCGGTATTGAGTCGCCGCGGGTTAGGACGCGGCCCTGAAGGAATTCTAGTAGGTATCCTTCAATCCCCATAACACGTATCGGTTCCGTGAAACCCAAAACGACCCGCTCAGCCATCTTAACCGTTATCTTCTTCACGGAAACCTGATCATCTATGCTAACACCAGCATTATTCCTCGCGAAACCATCCATACGAATCAAACCCTTTCCCGCGTCACTTTCATACCCAGGCCAGACGAGGGCCACGGTCTTCTTGTCGCCGGAAATCTCGACAACATCACCCGAGGTCAAACCCAGCTGCCGCATCGCTTCAGTATCAATACGTACAATTCCCCGATTCGCGTCCCTAGCCCGAGCTTCAGCAACACGAAGCTTCTGACCATTCGATGAACTCAACAAAGATCACATACCTGTTTGATAACTGTCGCTAATTGCAGTAGGAGTCTTCAATATAGGCTTGAACCATTTCATCCATGCGCGCCCCGCTGACCAACCACGAAAGTCGCTGTGATCAAAAGTAGACACGATAGGCACGTTCTTGAGTCAAGAATCCCACGACAACAGACGGATTAAAGAAACTGGAAATAACACAAATCTAACCCAATAAACTAAGGCACGGGAGGGCATTTGTTCAAATGAAACCGGTGGACTTAGATCGAGTATTCGCTTACGTGGCTGAGCATGAATCAAGAATTCACCAGATCATAAGATCGCTTGTCGAAAAACCCAGCGGCAATCCCCCCGGTGACACATCGGAGGTCGCAGAAGTGGCGGCATCCTTGTTGTCATCAGTAGGCTTCAAAGTTGAGCTGGTAAAGGCAGGGAAAGGAAAGGTCAACGTTGTTGGTGAACTGAATACAGGGCAGCAAGAAACAATCCTATTCAATGGTCACTTGGACACTGTGCCCGTCAGTGAAAGCTCCGAGTGGAGTTTTGATCCATTTGGCGCGAAGGTCTCCGGGGGATGGATGTATGGGCGTGGAGTTGCCGACGACAAAGGTGCTGTAGGTTGCGTAATCACCGCATGCGAAGCAATACGAAAACTCGGCTTGACACCGAGAGCGAACGTCCTGATTCACGCCGTCTGTGACGAGGAAGTAGGATCCAGACTGGGCACATCATACCTTGTCAAAAAGGGGTACGCCGATAAGGCAAGTTACGGATATGTGACGGAGGCTTCGACAAGCAAGAACAGGATCTTCGTACGAAACGCCATGAAGGGAACGGCTGTCCTGAATGTCACTGTGGAAGGAAAACCTGCTCATGCCGCTAACCCGTATGACGGTGTCAACGCAAACCTAGAAATGTCAAAGGTGCTCCTCGCCCTGAGCCACCTCAAATTCAAACACAAACGAAGCCGATACTTGACTCCTCCAACAATAGCCTCCGGAACAATTCTACAGGGAGGAGACAAAGACAACGTCATACCTGGCAGATCCACCTCAACATCCGATATCCGGTACTTGCCAGGAATGACCGAAACATCGATAAAACGAGACATTGACCGAATCATCAATCAACTTCGTAAGCGAGATAGGAAGCTTCGCTTATCCTACGAGTTAGAGATAGGAGAACACAAGGCAATT
>DATIYC010000172.1:0-17284 GCA_035517955.1 Candidatus Acidiferrales bacterium
GGCGATCCTGGCTAAGTCAAACTGACGGAATCTATACTACCGTCATATTTCCCCATACTTTTTCCGATTTAGCAAGTAGCATTCATATTAGGTTAGGTCTGTGTGTTGTTTTCTTTTGTTCATGTTATGAATGGGTGGGCAAGTTGTGCGTAGAACTCTCTGTGTGTGTTATCATTGGTGCGTACACACACACGACGGAACGACGTTCAAATTACGACGTGACAATCGAAGCGTCTTCGTTCAGTTCACCAGCATAGGCGTACGATGAATCTGTCGCGTACAAATCATAATATTGGTGATGATTGGAAAGATCGTCGAGATGTTATTTGACTAGGGTAGATGTTCTTACCCCGATTCACAAGGGCATTCGGTCAATGATTTACGAACTGGGAAAGGAACTTCAAACCTTAGATTTCACGGACGAACGCGCAACAGAAAACATGATTACCAAGTTAAGGCAGGACCTTTCTGCGGCCAGTTCTACATGCATTGTCTGCTTGCTGCACGGACACTCTACTGACGAGGAGAGCTATGTCTTTCCGGACGTTCGGACTTACGAGCCTCAGATCATTGATACGTTGTTGGCGGAGCATAGGGAGGTTGTGAGAAAGATAGCGGAAGTGGGAAGGTCGCGAATGAGTTAAAGATGCTTCGGGGCCGGGAAGAGAGGATAGAGATGGGTGATAAACTGAATCGTACTGCCAATGACCTTTTCGCTTACTACCTTACCCACCTGAGCGGGGAGGAAGCCACGCTGATTCCTGCTATGTGGAAGCATTACACCGATGAACAGCTCGTTGCTATGCGCGCGAATGTCCAGAGAAACATTCCGCCCGAAGTTTTTGCGGTATGGATGAAGTGGGGTATGCCTTCGCTCAACATTAACGAACTAACCGGCATGTTCATTGGATTGAAGAAGGAAGCGCCGGCGCCGGTTTTGGAGCATATGTCTCAGCTTGCAGAAAAGTCACTCGATCAAGAAAGATGGACGGCAGTGAAAGCGAAAGCGGGGCTCTAGAGCCTAGACATCTTAATGTGTGTACCATCACAGTTGCGTCCGCCGAGATTCGAACACTCAGGTTAGTCGATTTCCGGGAAGATGCGGATGACCGAAATTGAACCAGGTGCTGGCTACGTAACTCAAACTCTGGGTTTGCCAGAAGGATTTATGGATGCTTCTGGAAGAAAAGCTGAGAGGAAACGAATGGGTAAGCTTGAAGGTAAGACCGCGCTCATCACTGGCGGCAATAGCGGCATTGGTCTTGCAACTGCAAAGCGGTTTGTGAACGAAGGCGCATACGTCTTCATAACGGGACGTCGCGACCGAGAATTGGCTGAAGCGGTAGAAGAGATTGGGAGAAATGTAACCGGGGTGCAGGGGGATGTGTCGAACCTTGATGACCTTGATCGTCTCTTCGCACAAATTAAGCGGGAGAAGGGAAAGCTCGATGTTGTCTTCGCGAATGCAGGCGTCGCGAGGTATGTTCCCTTCGGCAAGATAACTGAGGAGCACTACGACTCAATCTTCAACATCAACGTCAAGGGTCTCCTCTTCACTGTTCAGAAGGCGCTCCCGTTGATGCCGGACGGTGCCTCGATCATTCTGAGTGCGTCCGTCGTCGCTAGTAAAGGCGTACCGGCCGGTAGCGTTTATAGCGCAACGAAAGCCGCCGTGCGTTCGTTCGCGCGAACATGGACAACTGACTTGAAGGATCGGCGCATTCGCGTGAACGCAGTGAGCCCAGGCGCCATCGACACGCCGGGACTGAGTGATCTTATGGCTTCTTCAGATGCTGCCGAGGAGCGTCGGATTGCGATTTCTAAGAGTATTCCTCTCGGTAGGCTAGGTACAGCCGATGAGATCGCTAAGGCCGTAGTGTTTCTCGCATCCGACGACAGCAGCTACATCACAGGAACAGAATTGTTTGTGGACGGCGGCAGAGCACAAGTATGAACCTTTCGAGATTCGTGACTTACATAAAACACATAACTAAACCGAGATGGTAGAGCTAGCAGCTGAATGCGCATGTTCCTCATGTTTGCGTACGGCGCGGCCTGCAGGCACTCCTTAACTGATCAGTACAAGAGGTAGGACGCTTTGCCAGCAAAGTTCAGTAACACGGGAATAAACGTCTCCAACTTCGAGAAGTCGATTGCATTCTACAGAAAAGCGTTGGGTATGAAGCTGGTTTTCACAGAAGAGATTAAGGAAACCGGAGGGCGCGTCGCATGGTTAAAGTCAGAGAGGTCGAAGCAAATTCTTGTGCTAAATTGGTACCCAAGAAAATACGAGCATGGCGGTAGAAGCGGACTTGACTTTCTCGCGTTCGAGGTTCGTGACGCGATTGGCGAATATGAAAAGCTCTCAAAGAACCACAGAGGAGCTATTGCTCCTTTTCGGGAAGGAAACATGATGCTGGCCTACGTTAAGGATCCAAGTGGAAACTGGATAGAACTGGGGTCGAAGCTTAGAAAGAATAGGATTCGAATCGCCAAACCCACTCTTCATCGCGTACACGACAAGACTTCACAGCACACTTCGACCTCAAACCGCTAGAGTTGCGCAAGGCTCTGGATTAGCCGCCTTAGAGGGAAGGAGTGAACGAACGCTGATGGAAACTATGATGGCACTCCGACGTGGCTTTACTATGTCTCTATCGTATGACGAATGAAATGGCAATTGTGAAATTCATGCAAGCATCCAGCGTATGAAGAGGAGGATTATGAAACTCCGCGTGGTTGTTCTGGGCGCTGATTTCAGCGGACTGGAGCTGAGCATGATGAAGAAAAAAGGGGCAGCGTGGAGTGCGTATGTTTCACGCTTACTTCTTTTGCAGTGCTTTCTGAAGGTCGCTTAGTTCCATTAGTGGTGTAAAGTCTAGTTTGCAGTTGAAAGCCATCCAGAGCGGTTCGCCTATCCCTGCGATCATATCGGCGCTTGGTAGGTTGACTATCATGTAGATGCCCCTCTCGCCTTCGATTGGAGCGAAGTAGACTGCTTCCGGTTTGATCTGGTTGAGGACGCCTTCTAGTTTCTTTGGAAAGTTAGGATCCTGCAGCATTCTGTTTCCTGATTCTGTTGGCATGTGCATTCGTAGTAGGAATTTCATTCAATCTCACCTCCGTGATCTATCAGACCTCGTTCGTGACGCTCGAAATCACGGACCTAAGGCCACTCCGCGAATCCACCCGAAAAAAATCGCTCTCGATAGAACAATTTCCTAGGCAAGCGACTTGAACACGATCTTGAACGAACACTGTTTCCATACCTATTATGTCTTCTGCGTCCCCTTGCGACCGACCTTTTGTGTGTGCGCGCACCAACCCACTCCGCCGATCGCACGGGTGAATATACACACACGAGTAACGAAGACAGTTCCAATTGCGGTGTCTTCTAGAAAGAAATGGAGAGACAAAATGTGTGTGGTGCGTCTCAAGGTGGATTTCTTTGTAAACATTCAGAAATACGCGCGCGTTGGTCAAACCTCGAGGGTTGAATCAGGATGGCGTGGGTAGGCTCAAAATGGATTACAAGCTGGCACAACTTCACACAAGCTGCAACGAGCAACCTCTGTTTTAGCGACGTAATAGAGATCCATGACTGGACTCTTGAGGGGGACGGGGAAGAGATGCCTGGCATGATGTTCACTAAGAGTGAAAAACTCGAAATCGCCAAGACACTAGATGCCATGCATGCGCACAGGATTAACGTAGGATCACTCGACGCTGCCCTTCCAACTGATGTTGAGGCAATCATGGAAATTGCTCACTCAGGCCTCTCCGCCAAGATCGACGCATTCGTAGGCGTGAACAAGTCGGACATTGACTTGGCACTCAAGACGGATATTCCGAGTGTGAGTATGGAGTTGCCCTCAAGCGACGCGTGGATCACCAGGGGAATTGGGAAGACCACTGAGCAAGTCTTGGAGCAGGCGCTAGATGTGATTACCTACGCTAAGGAACACGGTCTAGGCGTGGCATTCGGCTTGCAAGACGCAACCAGAGCCGAAGAGACGCTTCTGAGGACATACGTTCAGCAACTCAGCTCGCAATCCAAACTGGACATGATCGTGATAGCCGACTCGATGGGAGTGGCGAGTCCGGAAGGATTCAAGCATCTCATTCAGTCGGTCAAGCGATGGACCAAACTGCCTATCGCTATCCATTGCCACAATGACTTCGGATTAGCTACGGCTAACGCTCTCGCCGGCTTATCCGCTGGTGCAACAATCGCAACAACAACCGTGAACGGTATCGGAGAGAGATGTGGTTTAACGGCGTTGGAGGAATTAGCATTAGCCTTACGTCTTCTCTACAACATCGATCTCGGCATTGCTCTTGAAAAGCTCTATGAGTTATCGAGAATTGTTGAGAAGGCGACAGGACCAGCCATATCGCCCCTGAAGCCCATCGTCGGTGAGCGTGCTTTCGCTTGGGAAACGGATAGCTTTGTGGAGAGATTGAGAAATCTCCAGTATTGCGATCAACGCAAAGCCGCATTACCATATGAGCCGGACTTGGTGGGAAACGACTTCAAATTCTATCCGGGCAAACGAGTAGGACGGGAGGGAATCAAATGGGAAGCTCAGAGGCATGGCTTCCACTTAACCGAAGAGCAGGTCGACAAACTGCAAAACAAAATCAGATCATTGGCTGCAGCGAAAGGACAAACGAGCGAGCAAACTTTCCTTGCATTGCTGAAAACCATCACAGAGCCAAACTAAGTCTAGCAGATTCTTCACAAGAAAAGCAGTGTACCATTCTCTCATTCCGCAAGAGCGTACAGTCGTCGATTTTCTATCCGTGAACCAAGGGATTGGACCGTCAGGACGGTCGTTTTACGAACAACTAACGTCGGTCCGACTTGGTGTATAGGTTTGCTGGCTCATATTCTAGGGAACATGTGATCCAAGAACCGTTTACGGTAAGGACTGATGTCGGTTTTCAACAGTTCCGTTAGGAGGTAGTAGCTAGTTTCAAAGCTCACTTGATTTTCGTTCCTGAACTTCAAAACAGGCATTCGCTTAGAAGGCTCTTCCCAACTCTGATCCCAAGCCTCCCTAGCTCCGATGAATTTCCGCTCCAGGTTACGTCGGTCAACTTCCGCCTTACTTACAATCATGACAACCAGCAACCCCAAGACACCATCAACCCTAGTTCGCAACAGGAACTCACGCGTGAGATTCTGAGGCGCAGTGGCATCAAGAATCACGTTATACCCCGTTCTCAGAGCAAAGTCGCGCAATGACGCTAAGCACTTGTAAACAAACTCGTCATCGTCAGTAGGTTCAGACGTTCCGTAGAACATTAAGCGAACATCATCCACGCTTACTCTTACGAACCCTGGATTCTCAGACACTAAGCGCCTCGCTAACACGGTCTTGCCGGAACCTGGGTAACCGCTAAGAACAATGTTCCACAGCTTCTTTCTGAAGCTCAGATGCCCAATTCTCCTGCGAGCGTGTTCAGTTAGCTATTCTTCTGTTGTTCCGGTAGGAGGTATGGTAGTAGAGCTTGTAAGTTATCATCTTCTACGACGATGTTGGCTGCTTGGCGTGCGCTCCAGTGGTATGGTTTGTAGGTTATTCGGAGACAGTCTTTGATGGGAAGGTCTGCTGCGCTGTCGCCGATTAGCGCTACGGCATCTAATGGTATTCTGAGCTTGGAGGCGATTTGTTTGATGATTTCTTTCTTGTTGTCGATGGTGACGTTGATTCTTACTTTGCCTGATAGTTGTCCGTTGTTGATTTCTAGTTCGTTGGCTATGGCTAGTTCGGAGCCGAGTTGTCTTGCTACTCGGTCGGCAATGAGTGATAGTCCTGCACTCACGATTATTGTTCTAATTTTTGAGTTGTGGAGTTGGGTGAAAGTTTCTTTTGCTCCAGCACGGTATGGTATTGAGTCCAGAATCGTTTGGATTCGGTGAACTGGTGTTCCGTTCCATGCTTGGACTTCCAGCATGGTCCATTCTTTGAATGATAGACCCCCATTTTGGTATCTGTCGGTTATGATTTTCGAGTGTGCCGAAGTGCCTAGCTCCTCGTGGAGTTTGTGCCAGTAGTCTTCGTAGGTTATCGTTCCGTCCAAATCAAAAATTGCAAGTTGTATTGGGCGTATTCTTTGTGTCGATTTGAGGAGTAGTTTGAATTTTCGCAGCATCCTCGTCGTTCGTCCCAATTTCGCTACCCTGCTTTGGTCATTTTCATTGGTTATTGGCATGGTGATATATCATGATGCATGCGCACAAAATCAACGATCTAGGGTAATAGTCCGATTTCCAGTGCTCACACCAGAAAAAATACGCTCACAACGCTTGCTCCGATCTGTTCAGTTAGACGTTATCAGTCCCGAAAAGCGTGAAATGATCTGCTCTGAATCTGTGCGTTTGCGGTCGGCTTTTCATCCTCGACCAATTCAGGTGGAGAGAAAATGAAAGCTCATATATTATTAGCTGTGATAACAAGGATTTAGTGGAATGAAAAATGCCTTACTATGTTGTCTTAGTGAAACTGACTGAGAAGGGAAAGCAGAACCTCAAACAGGGTTGGACCCAGGACAGACCGAAGGTCAAAGCCGAGGTGCAAAAGATGGGCGGGAAGATGACGGGGTACATGACATTCGGCCAATATGACTTCGTGGAGCTGCTAGAGTTACCGGACGACAAAGCCGCTGCACGATGGACAGCGATGGCCGCCTCAACAGGCCTAGTAGACACCGCAACAATGAAGGCCTTCTCAGAAAACGAAGTGGACCAGATGGTCAAGGAAATGCGTTGAGTTCCTGGCCATTACGGATTTTTTTAAAACAACATCAGCGGGGTAGGCAATCCGTTGGAAATGTTTTCTCCGCATTACCGTACCCGGGAGCGACCCAACGACCACGCGCTGCAACTACTCGACTTCCTTTGCGAGTCAAGCGGCAGGGATCATAGAGTTGATGACAGAGACAAACACTCTCGCAGAAGCAATGCGTACGTGCTGTGCTGTCCACTAATCCGCTAATGTGATTTTCTAGTTTTAGAATTGGAACAACAAACCCTCATACTAGAACATTGAATCGTGAACCTTCATACTACGCTAAGCGGTTACGACAACGAACTAGCCTTTGAAGTTAGATGCTTCTCAATTTCTTTAACGAGCTCTTCCGCGTCGAAGGGTTTGGTGATGTAACCGTTGCATCCTGCCTCATATGCGCTCCTACGATTCTCGTCGTTGCTAGACACTGTGAACATGAGGATGGGAGTATGTTTTGCGTTCGACTCCCTCATTTTCTTGCAGGCATCTATTCCGTTCCTTCTAGGCATGAGAATGTCTAACAGTACAAGGTCAGGGTTCTCCTTTTGAAACATCTCCACGCCCTCCACCCCATCCGAGGCTAACACCACGGAGTAACCCGCATCACTCAGAACCATCCGCACGAGTTCCCTGATGGGAGCATCATCGTCAACAATCAGAATCTTCGACGCCATGCCAACGAATCCTCACAGGAGGCGAAATCGCACCAGCGTTTGGAAATTAAAGATTAGCGTTCAAGGAGGGTTACTGACCAAATCGAAGCAGGACTCATATCTACGGTTTCCTTGGAGTTGTGGCGATTCTAGCCCCTGTCCATTCGATCCCTATGGCGGGCTCATTACCGATCACCCAAGCATCGTGTCCAGGGGGAACGAGAGACACATCCCCCGGTCCTAGGTCAAATTCAGAGCCATCCTTCATCTTCACGTGATACCGCCCAGAGATTTGGTACTGAAAATGTGGAGCCTCACACCATTCGGTCTTGACTACTGGCTTAATGTCATTCGACCATTTCCACCCAGGCTGCAAAACGAAACGTCCAACGGTTCCGTCCCCAATATCTAACAGCTCGACCGAACCGTGCTCGAATTTCCGCACTTCAGTGGGATCTGAGAAATTCTTACGTTCATAGCGCGCCATCAGGTATCACTATATCGCGGCAATCGCCGCGCTAATTAGCCTTGCTCTGAAGAGAAATCACCTATTTTCACAACATTCGTTGTGCTGGTAACTACACGAATGAGGCGTGTAGAATTGTGGTTGCGTTCTAAAAAGTCGCTAGAAGAATTAGCTATAGAACGAATGACGGTAATTGATGCAAAGTCAATCGTACACCTTGACACTAAATCCGTCTTAGGTGTCAGCGCAAAGTAACCGACAACAGCAACCAACCATCACATCGCACCTGTCCGAGAATGAAGCTAAGTCAGTTGTGAATGGGAATGGATGACGAGGAACTTCAAAGACTCCTTGACTTGACGGATAAGGAACTTTGCAAACTCTACAACTTGTGGATGGATAAGTTCCGAGAATCAGCATACATAACCGACCGTCTGTTCACTAAATCCGAGAAGAGGGCATGGTCGAAAAACAAACCCAACTTCCCGAAACAAATCGCCCACTAAGTAACGCCTAGGTCAAAAAAGCCCTTTTCCGCGTGGCTCAGGCAATTTGCCTTCTGCCACTAGGTACCTGTATGGTTGCGAGCATTCCAACTCGAACCTCCTGCGGCCACAACCCCCACAATATCTCCTGAAATTCCGCATCCTGCATGGGGAAGAGAGGAGACGAAAACTGCGAACCTGATCAATTTCGACATTACTGAACATACTATGCATTGGTGCTCGATAAATCCAGCAATTACGCTGATATGCAATGTAGTCTGGGGCGGTCTGATTTGCAGACTTCAATGCACAAAGTCTTCGATGATATTTGGAGAATATATCCTGAAAACATGCTGAAGAATCGCACCTGGCATTGGTGGTGGTGGATTCACTTTTTCGAGAACCCTGACGCTCCCGAATTTCCAAGACAACTCATGATCCTTTGGGGCACTCGAAATTGCAGAAAAGTCCGCGTGAATGACTATTCCTGGGAACCAACGATCCCAATAGAGGTCAATGGACGCCATGCTTGCTTCGAATCGATGGTGGCTTCCTGGTACTATGACGGTAAGATAATGCATGAACCCCTAATCCTTGATCACGGAAAAACCGAGATCGACCGGGGTGACTGCTCCGGGAGCATCAGAATGGAAGGCCACAACGGAGCATACTCCTACGGCGGAAGCAACGCGGACTTCTGGTTGAAGATAGACACGCGCAACGTTGGAATCCAATTATCAATGGAGAGATGGAGGGATGTGATGGCGGAGCTCGTCCATAGCGGGACGAATTATGTTGGAAACTTAGGCTATTCGATGCTCAAGTACAGGGGACTCTCGTCATCGGGAATCATCCGAGTAGGCGACAACGAGACCCCCGTAAAGGGCAGATCGTATTTCCAGAAAGTTCGAATTTCCTCGATTACCCCATGCTGGTATTGGGGCACGGTACAATGGGATAACGGAGCATACCTACAATATTTCCTGCCCCACGTCGGGATACCAATGTTCAGACATTCAATCTCCCATGAAAGCACGATGGATTGGGGTGAAAGAATGATTTCAAAGACCCTCAACTTCTACGACCCAGAGGAGGAGAAGGAGCATTTCCTGGAGGAGGTAAAACTGACGAAGCATTACGAGAATGGTCTACCCGTATTCAAGGTTAAAGGATCCACTGGCGAAACTGAGCTTTCCATAGAGATGGCCGCATACGCAAGGTGCTCCTGGAAGATATCGCAACCTCTCATCGGACCAATTTGGTCTTGGATATTCTACAACGAATACCCTGCCACTGTCAAGAATTTCGAGTTCAAAAACAGCAACGGTAGCAAGAGCAATCATGCTTTTGGCAAGAGCTATTGCAACTGTGAGCACACATGGGGATTGGTTTAGGTAAGAAAGGGTGCTTGACGAGAAGGTTTCTACTCTACTATCGGCACAGGTTTGAGGTTGCGCCATTGCGTTCCGGAGGTTGTCTGCAGCATAGAACGCGTTTAGGCGTATAGATAGGTGATGTAGACCTTTGCGGAGACTTGTTGATTCTCAATGTTTTCGAACTATGATGGCGTTCTTGGCGTGTGAGTGAGGTATTCTCCTCCCTCTGCGCCCATTAGGATTGTGTCTTCTATTCTTATTCCTCCAACAGGTCTCACCGCGAGTATCGAGTGGCCTATCGCTAAAGTCCAATTCTCTCTGATCTGCAGTTGCTGGTGTGAGGGGTAGTGGCTTGGGTGAGGCCACTCTTCAAACTCTAACCCAACTCCGTGTATTGGTCCTGAGATCCACTGGAATCCGTATCCTTTCTCCGTGAAAAGTTTTGAAAACCTCTCTGAAACTTGGCTAACTTTCCACCCGGGACGCATCTCCCCGATAACGGTCTCCTGGGTCTTCGCATAAAGTTCGATCAATGCATTCTGTTCGCTGTTTGCAGCACCGCAAACGAAAGTTCGTGCCGTATCAGCTGCGTACATATCCACGATTGGGTGGACGTCCACAATCACCACGTCCCCGTTCTGGATCTTTCGTCTGAGTGTGGCGCCATGCAGGTGCAATGAGTGCGGTCCACTGTCAACAAAGGTGCTTGTAGCGAAGCGCATGGCTCCGGCTTTTCGCATGGCAAATTCGGCTTCCCCAGCAACTTCGATCTCAGTCGTGCCTGGAGAAATCGCTGATGCGGCTGCTTCAAGGCCTTTATCCGCAACGTCTGCAGCTTTGCGCATGACACTGATCTCGTCGGTGTCTTTGACGTAGCGAAGTGGCATGAGTATTTCCTCGTTCTCGATCACTCTGGCTTCAGGGTTGGATCTCAGAAACCTGTACAGAAGAAATGCTGGAGTACTGTGCACGCAGAAACCTATCTTCTTGTTTCTGACGTCGTATTCCTTAGCAGCAGAGAGGAATGATTGCATTAATTCCTTTGGGCTCCGCCAGCCTCGAACATCCTTTATCCCTGTTGCCTGTTTCGCGCTTTCGACCTCTTCATCAAAGACGATGACTGTTGGGTCGCCATTCTGAGGGAGAAATATTCGAGCAACATTCCGAACATCGCCTGTAAGGTAAAAGTAGTTCTCCCGACTAGTTACCTGTAGAGCCGCAACATCACGTTGTACCATCAGCTCTTGCGCATGCTTCCTTCGGCTTTCGAAGATACTCATTTGCAATTCAACTCGGATAGTTGCATCGACGCTAGAAGATCCAGATGATAGCTCTTAGCGATGGTTCTCGCGTAAAAACCACAACAACCACTTAACCCACGCCTACTTTCGTCGTCGTGCACGAAATGATAACACACACTAGACCAACATTCTTGCGGAAGTTGAAGAAAAGCGTGTACTAGAGAATAAGTGGTTGACGCTGGTTCAGGGCGCTTAGCTACGGTAAGATTGGCGGTCTGATTTTCGACGGCTCACCAGTCTACACACATGCTTCTAGATGAATGATGGACGAGAGAGGACGAGCGCTACTTTTCAGAACGCAGGCCAATAACCAATCCAAGAAACGAGTTAAACATGACTGCCGCGAGTTCGAGTTCCTCGAATTGGGTGAGGACACTTTCCCAATTACACTTCCCAAGTAAACTTTGGCTAGCTGCCATTGCGTTCTTGTTCCCTAGTGCAATAGACGCTCTTCAATTGAGGGACTTCAGGAAACGATTGACGGAAATCAACTTTCACCGAAGGGCGAGTTCATCAACGTGACCGCTTAGTCTAAGCATGAAGGTTCAGGTATCGGGGCTCTTCTAGGAAATCCATTCTTGACCTCAGCTTCAGCTGTTCACGCTCAAATTGTTCCGTTTCAAAGAGAGAGAAAGCCCATTTCTGCAATAAGCTACTCAGGTTGGAAGATTAGAAACATTCTATATTCCACTCGAGGCTTAGGGTGTGACGACACATGTTCACCAAATCCAGGGAACAAAGGCTTTCACTTTCCTCGCATAATCCTCGTACTCCACTCCAAATTTCTCTTTCATAAGCCTCTCCTCGTCTCTTATTCTGAGATATGAGAAGAGGAGAACGAAACAGATAGCGACAAGACCCGTTACGGTGTTTTCCGCTACTGCTGAGCCAACTATCCCAATCGTGACGCCGGTGTAGATTGGGTGCCTCACTATGCCGTAAGGTCCATTCTTGACTAGCACCTGTCCCTTCTTCAACACAGCGTCTCCGCTCCAGTTACTCCCCAGCGTAATCCTTGCCCAAATAGCGAAGAGAATACCACAAAGTCCCACTCCCAAGCCTGCGTAGGCAGTTATGGGTGAGCTGGGCAGGAAACCTGCACCAAGTGGATAGTGTGCCTGCGCGTATGTTGTGAGCACTAGAAAGATAGCAATCCAAAGGGTCAGGCGGCTAGAGAGCGCCACCACCAATGGCTCTCTTTTCTCAATCTTCTTGCTTCTTCTCGTAGCCGTTTCGTAAATTATCTCGACAGCCCAGTAAACGAAGAATATCAGCCATATTGTTGCAATTGAATGGTTGACCGAGATGCTGGCTGCCATAGATACTATTGAAACGAGGAGGAGGGTTTTGAATTAAGGGTTGAATAATTCAAGGCTGCATCGACTTGCCCTCGCATAGCTACGTAATCAATGAAACGAAGCTATACCTACGAGATAGCACGTTTACTGTAGAACCAATTTGACAGGCTTCCACAAAATATGAGACTCGCCAGCCAGAAAAGCGAAATGATGAGCAGGTCTTTGTTTGTAACCCATTTTATGAGAGTGTAATTTGGTTGATAGTTCGTGATTCGGTTATTGAAATTTTTCGGATCGAAGACCGTAAGCGATATTTCGTAAAGAACAACTAACGCCGAACCAATGCAAGCAGTTTTCAGCAAACTTCTAGCCAATGATCCTCGAAATGATCGCGCTTGATGAATTCGAAGAGAGTCATAGACGAAGAAACAGGTCAATATTGCTACGAAAGCAACTGTTGCGTAAACGCCATCGATATCCCAGTACCCCGAGCGATGCGTCTCCCAGGGCAATCTGTTAGGGCTAGGGGCATGTGGGTTGGTTAGGCAATACCCACAGAGCGTGAAGGCAACATAAACACAGAAGATGAAAGTTGCACTAGAAACGATAACCCCCACGAGAGCAAGCATTTGTAACAGACGTCGCCTGTCCTCGGAACCTGCGGGTGCCGTCTCTAGGATCATTATCTTGGCTCGACACATCGGACGGCCATCAAGACTGATGAGGCTTATGGTCAATGGTAACAAAAAACGAGGATGGGAGTCACGCTCGATTGAACTGAAATAGGATTGCAAACCCAACAAGTGAGAAGTCTGACGCAGTCTAAAGCAGGTCAAAACTCATGTCTATACTTACCTGAGCGCATATCGGAGCGCACATCATGACGAACGGTCCATTTCATCATCCTCTTCTTGAGAATCGAGATGGGCATAGTGTCTGTAGGTTGTATATGGTAGGTTACAATTTTATGTTGAAATTGAAAATTCACATGTTACAGAATGTCAACCAAAGTTCGAAATTGCAACGTTTTGATGTCTGTAACCCCTTCGAGGAGGCCAATGTAGAGACCTGCTGAGTTTTCAACAAAAAAGATCGCAGATGAAGTATCTAAGGCCGTGCAAATCGTTCAGCCTAGAACGATCGACGTAAATTTCGTACCGATGCAGAATCCTTGCCGTATCTTCAAATCATAGGATTTCCTTCAAGGTCTGCAAGTTGAATGTTGTATTAGCGCAACCGTTCTTGATAAGAGGCACGTTTTGCCCTGGCAATCCCGTCTTCTCCAACAGTCCCTCCGCGAGTCCTATCTCCTCGCCACAGGCAACTCCTACGAGCGCTTCGTACCGGCCGTTTTGCAGAATTTGATGAATGCATGATCCGCCGGGTAGAACATAGATATCGTATCCTTTCTTCTCACCCGCCATAGTCGCTTGATTTATCAAACAATCCGGCGAACATTTAGAGCAACGATAAGATGGAATGCTCTGGTCGAAGACGGCTTTACATCGCTTGTCCATGTACTTCCTTGAGCAGTGAGGTAGAAACAGAACTCGCTTAGATGTTCTCGTGAATCTTTCCCTGTCGCTGAAATTTCTAGTTTGAATATCAATCAGGTCTTCTAGGAGCATCAGAGCTTGCGCAAAGTCTAGTCCCGTAATTTCCTGAACCTTGAATCTGTCAAGGAGAAGTTGAGCTGCGTTCCCGATTCTTCTATGCAGCTTCCTCTTTTGCGCAGCCACCGCGATTCCTGTAAAGAACGATTGGGATAATCGTGTTAGGTCGAACTTGAATTGATAGGGCATACGAGTTGGTCTGGCTACTAGAGCAATAAGTGAGGAGTACGAGTTCTCTATTTGGTAAATATGGAGGATAGGCCTCCCAGCAAAAAGTACAGTATGGTACAGCCATGCTGAACCGGATCGTTCATTCGATCATAGTTTTTGGGTGTATGCGTGCCAGTTGATGCACACGTCATGGACGACAACGAACGGCGGCAGCATCGTTGTCACTTCTATTCTAGGATTGGAGGTTTCCTCTGTTCTAGTAGCACGTGTGGACATCGTTCAAGGAGACGGCGAATAAGTGGTTATGTCTAGGAAATATTTCACTCCCGACAAGCTTACCTACTTCAAAATTACGTTCGCTCGCATAATGCATAAATGCAGTAAAGTCAACAAATGCTGTTACGGATGAAAAGTTGAATTCAACTCACAAGGACTTCCATGATGCTGCCGTTCAGATGATGGGTACGACCATGTTATGGGGAGGCCTAGGCGAGGAAGATCGAGAATCGATCTTTACATTATGCAAAGAGCGTAGCTTTGAGGCCAAAGATAAGATCGTAAAGAAAGGGGACAAAGGCACAGGATTCTATCTCATTTTGGACGGGTCGGTTGAGATTAAGTCGGATAACAATACGCTTGCCAAACTCGGTGCCGGCCAGTTCTTTGGCGAAATGTCTCTCTTGGACGGCGAACCTAGATCAGCAGACGTGGTAGCACTAACGGATACACGATGCCTCATTCTCAACGAAACGGAGCTAAATGAGATAATTGATAACAACCCCAAGATTGCACGTGCCATGCTCCGCGAACTCACACGTCGCCTGCGCGCCACCACCAAATCGATCACCGAATGAATGCGGCACCAACCGCAGTCTTTAGAAAATGCTCATCTCAGTGCTTTCGCACAATCCAGTCTCAATTAAGAAGTTGATCTTCCGAATGAGCCATACAACTTGGTGCTGTGCTGCACGAGGGGATGACGGGTAAGAGGGCACGTGTGAATCAGCTAGCTCGGATTCCCTTGTGAGATGGAGAAACAAACCTATGAGGAGTTAGTTATCTCCAAATGAAAATAATGCATAAGACGGTGAAGAACGGGAAGAAAAAGTACGCCCGCAATAACCAGAAAGATTATTCCACTATAAAGAGCGTAAAACGCGGCAAACAACTTTCCTATTGTTGTATGCAACTCGTTGACTGGACCCATACCTCCTAAAATCATTGCAGCGTTAAGAATCGAATCAACCCACGACAACCCCTCAAAAAAATGGTACCCAAGCACCCCCACGAGTAAGGAACCTAGATCTATCACTAGGGCGACCCCTAGGTAGCGCAAGACCCGACGCAAAAAAGCAGACCTAGAAAGCAATGGCTCGTTTCTGCGCTCAAACATCCAAAAGCCTCCCAAATAACGCTAAACAATCTCCTAGCTCCCTATCAAAGATTCTCACGGAAGACTAGAAGCAAAGTAACTTTCATCGATTGTCAAAAGCCCGGGGACGGGAGCTTTGCACTTACTTAGACACCAGCTAGCAATAACATCACGCAGTCATAATCAGAATCGGAGAGATTCTTTTCTGTCGTGGACGCACGAACGGTGGTCAGTCAAGCCGTATTCACTTTACGACGTCCGAGTTAGTGGCACATTCATTACGTATTCTCAGCAGTCGCGACCACGACGTGCGTGATAGATCTCAAGAAACAAAAGCAGTTTTCTATTGGCGTGGGATCTTGTGTTTTCATTAGCAAATGAGATTAAGATCACTCTTAAATATATGGCCGCTGAGTGGGCGGGCTCGGTTTGTTTCAATGAAAGAAAAAATCACGTCGACGATAACCGTGATCGTTGTTGTTCTCGCGATTATATCAGCCTCCTTAGTCGTATCAACCTCGATCGTTGCGGCACAATCAACGCCAACCGCTGTGATCTATGTCAGCGTGGCAGGAAGTGATACCGCCGGTAACGGTAGTTCCACCAATCCCTATGCCACGATCTCACATGCCATATCTGCCGCACCCGCAAATGGTGCCACAGTGATCGTAGCCGCGGGCGTATACAACGAGATGATTAACATCACAAAGCCAATCACCCTTCAATCCCAAAGCTCACAACCCGCGAACACGATAATCGATGCGACTGGCAAAATGTATGGAGTCTTCGTGTCTGGTTCAGCCGCTGCTGGAACAGTCATTCAAGGGCTTACGGTAGAGAACGCAGATAACCACGGCATCTTGGTTCAAGACACGTCCAACGTCATAATCATGAACAACGTCATTCAACACAACGGTCTCAACCCAACAGTCTGCCCAGAACCGCCTACGCCCCCATCAGGCCCTTGCATCGCAGAGGACAAGGCCATTGAACTCGTTGGTACATCAAACTCCGTTGTAGCCAGCAATCTAGTGTCGAACAATCTGGCGGACGGCGGAATAGGTGTCTCCGATGATGGCCAAATCAATCCAGGAGCATTCACGGGAGGAATTTCGAACCCGGCGGTAGGGAATGTCATCAGCGGAAATACACTCACAAGCAACCAAGGCGGCTGTGGAGTAGTCGTCGCCGCATACAACGCGGGCCAAGGAGTTGCGAACAATCTCGTGACAGGTAACCGCGTAGTGAATGGAAATGCTGGCATAGTGATCGCAGCTGATACGCCACACACCTCCGCAACAAACAATACTGTTACAGAGAATACGGTAATCGATAACCAGCTTCCCGGCATCATCGTCCACAGCAACACACCGGGCGATCTCGTCTCTGGCACGATCGTCATGAGGAACGTTGTGAGCGGAAATGGTGGCTTCGGTCCTAAACCTACAGGGATAATTCTGATTGGCGCGTTCAGCCCAGTGCAAGACACTAGCATCTCGGGGAATACGGTGCACAGTGAATATTTCGGAATCAGCGTTGCAAATGCCACAGGCACAACCGTTCTAAACAACCTAATCGACTCCACCGTCTCAGTTCCACTAGACGGAGTCTCAGCAACCCACTCCCCAATGGCATCAACATCAGCAGACCCAATCGCGCCCATGCAACCAGCCCCCACAGAACAGACAAACACCATTAGTACAGCGATGTACGTCGGTGTCGGCGCTCTTGTCCTGGCACTGATCGCACTCGTCG
>DATIYC010000173.1:0-4426 GCA_035517955.1 Candidatus Acidiferrales bacterium
CCCTGGCCAATTCTTCGGGGAAATGGCAATATTCGATAACCAACCACGATCGGCCGATGTCATCACGATTCAACCATCCCGAGTACTCTTTCTCTCCGCGAATGCATTCAAGACATTGCTCTTCGCGAATCCGAGGATCGGATTGAAGATGCTTCAGGAACTTAGCAGACGACTGCGAAACACAACTGCTCGTTTAAGTGATTAGCATTCGGCAAATTTCTGTTTCTCCCGGTGCTTTTTCAAATTTCTTACAAAGTGCTGCATAGACTGGTCGGGGGATTGTCAGAATCCACTTCGAATAATCACAAGCCGACCCCTTAACTATCTTCTCTTGATCGAGTCAGTTGGCCACTTGGATCCGGGTGTATCCCTTCATTGTCAAAGTTTGACGGAGGGAAATGAATCAGTGCCAATTTAGTTGGTTGAGTTGTTCAATTAGATCTCTACGCATTGCAACGACTGTGGCTCCGGCTCGCATGAACATTACGCCGTCTTCTATTGAAGCGACGTTACCTGATGCTTTAATGCCGATTCCGCCACCTGTGGCCTCTTTAATCAAGCGAATTGCGTGAACGGTCGCTCTTCCCGGGCCAAACCCTGTGGAAGTCTTGACGAAATCTGCCCTGCTGTCTTGGACTAGTTTGGATGCCGTGACGATTTCCTTGTCGGTCAGCGCGCCGACTTCTATAATGACTTTGAAGGGGACATGAAATGGCTTAGCTACCTTCATCACGGCGGCTATGTCCTCTGCAACTCGATCGTATTGACCTGCCTTGAAAGCAGAGAGATTCATCACCATGTCCAAATCTGAAGCGCCATGCTGCAAGCCTTCTTCCGCCTCAAGACACTTTACACGTGTCGTGCAGCCACCACAGGGAAACCCGACCGGTATCTGCGCGAGAACGCGTGATGCCTTCAACTCCTCAACGAGAATTCTGAGGTACTGTGGAAACGCTACTACCGCTCTAAACCCGTAACGACGTGCATGTTGACAAGCAGTTCGCACGTCGGATTCGTTTGCTGTCAGAGTGAGGGCATCAGAATAATCGACCGAAGCTACCAATCGCCTGATTTCCGCGTCCGTTATGTCCAGCACGTTTATCCGACGAGTTAGAGATTAGTCCCATATTTAGTAATGCAATCCTACGCTCCGTAACTTCCAAAACAGTAGCGCTGAGCTGGTACCGTGTTATGCCGTTAGGTCGTAGGTTAGTTATGGCTAGAGGGTCAGTGATTCTAGGTCTCGGGGATATTTGGTTATGATTTCTGAGCCCTGTTCGGTTATCAGTATGGTGTCGGAGTGCCTGAAACCCGCGAAACCTGGTATGTAGATGCCCGGCTCACAAGATAGTATCATGCCTGGCTTGAGAAGCTCGTGGTTGCCCTGATCGAGCCAAGGCGGTTCATGTTCCCCCAACCCGATCCCATGGCCCGTGTGATGCCGGAGGTAGTTGGTAACTCCGTTCTCGTCGGCGACTTTTATCGTGGCTTTGTCGACTTCGCTACACTCCACATCTGGGCCAAATGTTTCGAGGGCAGCGTCCTGCATTTTCACCATTATTTCGAAATATTTTTTCTGCTTCGCAGTCGGCCTGCCCAGAATCACTGTTCGCTCCAACTCCGCGGAATATCCTGCAATATCAGCTTCTGCTCCTGTGACTAGAACGTCGCCTTTGCGAATTTTGCGTTTAATTGAAATTGCGTGGGGAATCGCAGAGCCCTCCCCCACCTGTCCACGATAGTCGGCTCTTGCGCAGCCCAAACCCGCACGGGTTTGCTCATATCCAGCACCAAGTTTTCTCTTCATAGTCTTGGATGCTTCTAGGGTTGCTTTGACGGCGATCTCCGCGTCCCAGAGTCCGGGTTTAGTGAATTTTAGGAGGAACCTGTGTGCTACCTCCGACCACCTCGAGCTTTCCCTGATTAACGCTATCTCTTCGTCCGACTTGATCAGCCTCATGTTCTCCACGATATCTTTGGCCTCGACAAACTTGGATTCGGGAAACTTCTCGGAGATCGATGGTCCCGTGTAACCCCATACGCCAGAGGCGCCCGTGAGGTTGTCTATTCCGATAGACCTGCCGCTAAGCCCCATCTCTTTCAACCATCCCGCAAAAAGGCCTATGGGATGTGTCTCTCCGGGATAGTCGAGATAACTGCAAACACGTTCGATCAGCGGCGTGGCAGCTTTGATATGCTCGCTTTCGATAATTGGACCCATGAACGTTATCTCCCCATCCAATGGAATGATCAACGCGGCCGGCCTCTCCGTGGAGATATGTGAAAAGGCCGTGGTGTAGAGGATGCTTGTGCCACTAGTGAGATAGAGAGCGTCGAGCTGACGTTTCGTCAACTCACGCCTGATCTTCTTGATTCGACTTTCGTATTCAGATTGGCTAAGAATTATTTTCGACAAAATAATCGTGTAACACGCACCACTGGGGGCGTCTATTTCACGGTTACGGACGAATGTGGTAAGGGACGACTTACGGGTTCTCGATAATGAGGAGAGGATGTGGTTAGAGTTTCTACTTGCGAATCGATTTCAGTTGTTTCTCTCGCTTGCAACCGTCACCCGAGCAATTTTTGGACGAATTGTGATTATAGGCATGCTGGAACTCAGGTCTTGAAAGACTTGTCTCATCTCTTGCTTATTTTGGGGGTTCTAGAACGTCCAGTGAAGTAGCATTTGAGAATTCTATAATGCACCTCAAATTTCCATTGTGAGTTCGAATTCCAAAAATCATGAGTATGTTTTAACCGTCTCCAAGTTCAACAACGGCTCCGTGAAGAATTGTTGTTTGGGTATACGCAGCGAATTCTCCGTGTGAACTTGTCGAGCGAGAGAGTCTCCAAGGACGAGTTGTTGGAGTCTGATGCTAAGAAGTATCTGGGAGGCAAGGGTTTAGCTGCTAAGATCCTGTTTGAAGAGCTTAATGCTGGAATCGATCCGCTGGGGCCTGAAAACAAGCTTGTTTACGCGGCAGGTCCATTTGCGGCGACTGGTTTTCCGTTAAACTCACGTTGGGTAGTTGCCGCTAAATCTCCGCTGACTGGGGCTTGGGGTGAAGCGTATTGTGGTGGATCATTTGCGGTTCAGTTGAGAAGGGCTGGGTATGATGCTTTAGTGGTCGAAGGGGCTTCGAGCAAGCCTTGCTACATCAACATTCTCGATCATGACGTTGAGGTTAGAGATGCGTCTCACCTCTGGGGTGAGATGACATTGGAGACAGAGCTTGACATTGCTAAAGATCTTGGAATAAAGGTACGGAAGGAGGATAATCCCGCAATAGTGAACATTGGGCCTGCGGGGGAGAACTTGGTGAAGTTCGCAGCGGTGATGCACACTGCACACCGCGCCGCGGGGAGAGCAGGATTGGGAGCCGTGATGGGTTCAAAGCGGTTGAAGGCAATCTCGGTCCGCGGAAAACGCAAAGTGCCCATAGCAGACCCTAACAAGCTCATGGAGGAGATTAGGAAGACTGCACGCGAAACTGTCACCAACCCGAATATCCTGAACTTCAAGAAGCACGGCCAGATCGGTTTTGTAGCTCCCTTGAACGCGTTGGGTATGCTTCCAACAAAGAACTTCCAACAGGGAACCTTTGACAAGTACGAGGCGATAAGCGGAGAAACCATGACTGCCACAATTCTGAAGTCTAGAGGTACGTGTACTGAGTGTGCCGTTAGCTGCAAGAGGGAAGTAGAAGTTCAAGAGGGGGAATATGCCCCTATTGATTCACGTTATGGGGGCGCAGAGTACGAGAACGCTGCAGTCTTCGGCTCTCTTCTTCTGATCAGCGATCTAAGGGCGGTTTCAAAAATGAATCAGTTGTGCAACGCCTACGGGTTGGACACGATCTCCACAGGGGTAGTGATTGCGTGGGTAATGGAGTGCTATGATCGCGGAATCATTCGTAAGGAGGACATTGACGGCATCGAGGCAACATGGGGTAACGCTGAGGCAGCGTTGAAGTTACTAGATAAGATAACGAAACGTGATGGAGTTGGTAACATCCTAGCTGAAGGTGTGAAAAAGGCGGCTCAAATGGTTGGGAGGGGGTCGGAGAGGTATGCGGTGGAGGTTAAGGGCTTGGAGATTCCAATGCATGAAGCCAGAGCCAAGAAAGGTATGGGGTTATCATACGCCACTTCGGCGAGGGGTGGGTGCCATATGCGATCTTACCATGACACTGAGCTCGAAGCGCCCAACTTGGCGCCTGAGATTGGGATTACGCAGGCGGTTGACAGGCATGACACCTCTAGAACCAAGGTAGACATCATCAAACGCTCACAGGACTGGGTGGCCGTGATGGATTCGCTGCTCCTTTGCACTTCTCCTGGGTGGACTGGTTTTGATTACACTCGCCCCGGCTACAATACGGAAGTCTTGAACTATATCACGGGCTGGAACGTGCAGGTGAGT
>DATIYC010000174.1:0-6171 GCA_035517955.1 Candidatus Acidiferrales bacterium
GACGGCCATCCTGCCGAAGTCATGGACATGAGCTTTGCCAACCAAGCACTCGCCGCAGAATACATCCTCACGAACAAAGGAAAGTTACCCGCAAAAGTCCTGACCCTACCATTAGAAATGGATCAGGAAATCGCACGCCTCTGGCTAGAAAGCCACAACATTAGGACGGATAGTTTAAGCAAGGAACAACAAAAGTACCTAGCGTCGTGGACCTAGGCTACGAAAAATAAATGGATGCAGAGTGCGTAAGAGTCAAAATAGGTTCCTTGCTTTTCTTTCGAGCCTAGCCATCTCTTCCCCAATTCTGCCTTCCGTCTGCTCAAATATTCCTTTCAATTGCCAAGATTTCTTTTTACCCAATCTGCCGACGGTTCGGCGAGCCTTACCTTTGATTCGTTTGCTTCTGCCTCTGAGTTCTCCTTTGCTTATTGGCTTCTTCAAGGTGTCTCAAAGGCAGAGAACGGGTAACCTGCACATAGGGTTGTGTCGAGATAATCTACATTTTCCACGTCCGAAGAAAAGCGCCACCTAAGATTAAGAATAGGTACAACTGCTTGGGTGATCGAGCCGACCCTTTTCGATCATGAAATCTACCCTTCACGAGTGGGTATCGGAACCATTCTGAGTGATGGGTCCCAAGTTATCACTTGTCTAGGTATGGCTGAGACTACACAAGCCAAATTGTGTTAGGTCATGCGCCGGTCCATTGGAAGAAGGATATTTCGTCGCCATCGTTTAGGGTTTCATTTAGCGGGCGTCCGGGTGTGGGAGGTTTGCTGTTGATGCTTAGGTTGAAGAGTTTCCTAATTGTTTCCTTCAACCCTTCGCCTGTCTTCATCCGATAGGCTGACCCGAACTCTTCCTCAAATTTGTCGATCAGGTCACTAACAGTGCTTCCTCGCATCAGGCTAACCAAGATCCCGTCACCGATTACATCTCCCAGCGAGGAAACCGCTTTGACTCTAACCTGAATCGATGAGGGGTCTTTCACTAAGCAAACCACCATGGCCTATGGCAGAATACGTAGCATATGAAACCTCGGCACACCAATCCCAACCAGGAAGAGTACTTGAAGTCAAATTCCGGTAGCAACGTTCCTTTACCACTCGCTGCTTAGTCATACTAGACGATCGTGGCGAGGAGAAATCCGGGCGAGTACGGCTTTCGTACCCACCAAAATTCTTGCGCGCTAGCCAAATAATAACAAAGCACAGAATTTCACTCGTCAATCGGCAAGGTAGCGTTTCGGTCTTTCAAAAGCACGTTACGAGGATTTCGTGACTTCATGTGACAGACTTGATTCTGTTTGCGAGAGTATCGCACATTTGGTGGAATGTGTCTTCAATGGTTTCGTCGCGTAGTTGCTAAAGCCAGCTAGGGTTCACTTTTTTGAGCGGTCTCATTCTCGTCTTTCGATACGCGAGATCTGTGGGCGTGGACTGGAACGTTTGACGAGTAAACTCGCAACGATCGAATGGCACATTGATGTGCCGTAATGCGAACATTCAAATACCTTACTCCATGCGAACACACGAGCGAACAAACATGCTCAACCTAGAATCAACCACCAACCCAGAAACTACGCCGCAGACGCCTTCGACCGGACAACCAATCATCTTCCAACACCGGGAGAAGTTCGCGGATGGATTTGAGAAGAAATTGTCAGAGACAGTTCACGAATGTCTCAAAGACATTTTCGGTGGCCCAGCAAGGGACGTGATCTACACGTTCATGGAGCAAGAGTACTCCGTCGCCAGAAACAATTTGCCAAAACACCTCGACGAACTCTTCACCGTCTTCCATCAGAGCCTCGGCGCACAAGCAAAAGCCGTAATCGGCCGAGCGTTCGCAAAGAAACTCTACGCAAAACTAGACTTCGAATTCCATCCAATACCCAAATTCGAATTCGCCGACTACCTCGCCATAATCAAAAAACGAATAGCCATGGAAGGAACCAACCCTCCCTAACAAGCCCGACCGCTTCCAGGATCGGTCTGAAACCCATCGACAAGAAATCTCAACTGAGCTGATTGTCAAATCACCTGACCTGGGAGCGTAACAAAAACTAAACAAGAACAAAACTCAACCCTGCTTTCAATCCGCCACTTTTTCTCCGGTTCATTTACAAGTTGTAATACGAGTTCGTGCAGACGTGACGCCAGACATTTATCGAACTTTGCTATCAAATCTTCTAGCTCGCGTAACAATCCGCGATACCGTCGGTAATATGGAGGAACTGAGCGGGTAGCGTAGCGAGCAAAGCCAAGGGGGATCACTGCGCAGGCCCGAAGAAGCACGAAGTGGCTTCTCGTAATAGTAGTCATCTTCATGTCTTCCACTTGGGCAATCTCGCTTGTTTCTGCTGACTCAACTCCAAGCTACTGTACGATCAGCAACATTCACGTTAGCTCACTCACTCCAACCGACTATTCATCCACTACAGTGCACGTCACAACCTCCTTCTCGATCTATTGCACGGGAACCCCGGGAACCGTTTGGAGTCTTCAAACCAAATTGTTCGCGGAATCCAATCTCCTAGGCGTGAACGAAATCTCAAGCTCAGAGAATCAATACTCGGCTGGGCAAGGTACGGCACAATACGTGGCGAGCAACCAGTTTGATGCTATGAATTATTACGGCTACGGCGACCAAACCCCGTCACTCTACGTGCAAATAACTGCAATCAACACCTCTACCGGCTCACTCGACGCACAACAACAGGCACCATTTGCAGTCGATACTTCGCAATACCCATTCAATCTTAACCAGCAGAATTACTGTCACTTCCCCGCACTTTCACCATACTTCCAGCTCTTACCCGGATGCGGAGCAAAAACAAACAACACCTCCAACGTAGCGCCCTCGTCCAGTAACTGCAACCTCTACGGGCTACCCCAATTCCTGCAACCCTACCTCCCCGGATGTTCCGGAACCAGCATGAGCACAAGCAATCAAACCACAACTGTAACTCAATTCGTAAATGCGCCCATAGCCGGAACCCCACTCACGTCACCCGACAAACCGTCCACGCCAGCAGGGACCGAGGCCGTTTCAAACAGTCAAGCCATGCAAGCAATTTCAGGAATAATCATCACAGCACTCGCAACCTTCCTAGGAGCCGCTCTAATGGTCAAGAAATCACCCAACCTAATCCGCAACAACTTCATGCGTCTGAAACCGCAGGGCAAGTTCTGCACAGAATGCGGCATGCATCTCCTACCCACCGAGAACTTCTGTACCAGGTGCGGCGAACCCTCACCCAACGCCCAAGAGACCTATCGGTTCCGACTTCAACCACCCAGAATCACTGACAAAGTTCCCCAGCAGGAATTACCATGAGACGTGCGGCATCTGAATCGGTATTACTATCACAGGAAGTGGAACGCGGAAGTAAACGTAGACGGCCAACGCGAGGCCGAGAACGGTTGCAATAATCGCAATTGCGTCCGGGGTTCGCATCTTAAGCACCGCGATTGCAGTTCTCTTCTCCGTCGCGCCGAAAGCCCGTGACTCCAACGCCTCAGCAAGCTCCACGCTTCGCCTTATCGCTGAGATGATTAAGGGGATCAGGATTGGGATGTAGTTTCTTACGCGTTTCATCGGGTTCCCTTTATCGAGCTCTAACCCACGTGACCGTTGTGCGTCAACAACCGTTTGTGCGTCCGTGGCCATGCTGGGAACGAGGCGGACGGCAGTTGTGAATGTGAATGAGATTGAGAAGGGTACGTGGATTTCTTCCAGCGCAAGGCCTAGGTCGTCTGCTGACGTGGTCATAAAGAAGAATGAGAATGCAGACATAATCGCGAAGAACCGAATCGCGAAGGCAATGGATTGAACGAATGCTGTGCCGAAGATGAAATTCATGCCGAAAATGAAAACCCCAAGCAACAATCCACCACGCATAGACATCGCCCATCGCCCAACTGTTTTCGCTAGCACAACCAGCGGAACCTGAGCGAGGAAGATTATGAGAAGCGCGAAAATATTCGTGAACATCAGGGACGCAGAAAAGAACCCAAGGGTGACGATGAATTTGGATCGTGGGTCAAGTCGGTGGATTGGGCTATTGAGCTTCGTGAACTTGAAACCCTGCACAAACTTCAGCGACATCTGGCTTCACTGCCTTTGGGCCGGTGCTTGGATCTGGCCGCGCTCACGAAGTTGCTGGGCAAGGAAGTCTCTAGCTGAGTAGGCATCCATTATCTCAGACTTGCCTCCGAATTCAGCTAGCATCGCCATTAACGTGGAAATCTGTGGCATTGCGAGGGAACCCTGTTCTACGGTTACTGGGTTGGTTAGGATTGAGGCAGCTGGGCCGTCTGCGATGACTTTACCTTTCGATAACAAGACGACGCGCGGTTTGCACTCAGCAACGAACTCCACATCGTGTGTGACTATCACGACGGTTTTGCCTTGTGAGACTAGTTGGATGATGAAGTTGCGGAGGCGGTCTTTTTGGAGGTAGTCTTGGCCGATGGTTGGCTCATCCATTACAACGTGCTTAGGGTCCCAAACAAGAATCGCAGCCAAAGCAACACGCTTTCGCTCCCCTCCACTTAGAACGAAAGGCGACGTCTTCTCATACCGTTCTAGGTCCAAGGCATTCAGAAGCATGTTCACCCTTCGCTGAATCACTTCTTCGCTGAAGCCGAAGTTTCGTAGCGAGAAACCTAACTCTTGGGACACGGTTTCCGCGAAAAGCTGATGGTCCGGGTTCTGGAAGATTAGGCCGACATCCCTTGAGAGCTGTGCAACAGATTTCGTTCTGGTCTCGACGCCGTCCACCTTCACGACTCCCTGATCGGGTTTGAGGAGGCCGTTGAACATTTTGACCAGCGTCGTCTTCCCTGCCCCATTCTCTCCCATGATCGCTACGAACTCGCCGTCCTTGATCTCTAGGTCTACGCCCCGGAGTACATCCTGCCCAGCGGGGTAATGGAATGTGACGTTTTCGATCGAGATCATTTTGCCAAGAGCCTTCTCAAATCGCTCGAAGCTTCCTCAACCGTTACAGGGTTCCTATCAACAGCAAACCCCCCAGACCGCAGCAGGTGGAATAGTAACGTAACCTTAGGCAGGCCGATTCCAATTAATCGCGCTTGGTCTCCAAAAACGTCAGCAGGGGGCCCATCCAACTCGACCTTTCCCTTATCCATCACAATGACCCGGTTCGCATACCGAGATACAATGTCCAAACGATGTTCAACGAGCAATGTTGTTAAGTTCAACTCTCGGCTAAGTTTCGCTATAACTCCGATTATTTCTTCAGCGGACTTGGGATCCAGGAATGAGGTTGGCTCGTCTAGGACGATGATGCCGGGCTGCATCGCAAGAACGCCGGCAATGGCAGCACGTTGTTGTTGCCCCCCTGACAATTCATAGGGGGCTTTGCCGCGCAAGTCAAGTATACCAGTGGCCTTCATTGCCCAATCAATTCTTTCGAGCGCCTCCTTCCTCGGAACTCCCAAGTTCTCTAACCCGAACCCAACGTCTCTTTCGACTGAGAGCGAGAAGAGTTGGTTTTCGGGGTTTTGGAATACGAAACCCACGTGCGTTGCTAACTCTGCAGTCGTTTTGTCAGCAACGTTGATTCCGTCAACTTCTAGCTCGCCCTTGAGTTCGCCGGAGTAGAAGTTGGGTATGAGGCCGTTGAGGCATCGGCAGAGAGTGGTTTTTCCGCATCCGCTTGGTCCTGTGAGAACTACGAACTCTCCTTTCTCAACGGAGAGGTTGACGTTCTCCATTGAGGGTTTCTCAGCGCCGGCATAAGTGAATGAAAGATTTCGCGCTGAGATTGCGGCCACCGAATTGGTTTCCTCCGAACCCCTTGTCTCATTGTTGAGTAATTACTCCAGTTTGAGGTGGAGCTTCCGCATAACCCGACGCCCCAGTATTAGCCTTTGTTGGTTGAGTGATGAACGTGCGAACAATTCGCATCGCCAACTTCAACGCAACCCTCACTTCCCCTTTCCCATTTGCCCCGGCAGCCGTGGCGTGACCGCCACCCATCCCGTTCAACGCTTTTCCAAGAGGGTTCGCAAGGTCTGTTCCAAGGTGCATTCCCGTCCCAAGGTTGAAGTCACGAGTTGACCGAAGGCTAATCGTCAGCTCCTCCTCCCTCTTACCGGCCACGATAGCTAATTGTGCACCCAGCTGGATCAGAGCCCTAGC
>DATIYC010000175.1:0-5290 GCA_035517955.1 Candidatus Acidiferrales bacterium
TGCTGAAGCTTTTCATCGATACTTATGGGCGAAAAGGGGCGGATGATGCCATCAAGGTGTTCCAGCAGCATCGAACGATGCATAAACTGGCTGAAACAATCTCGGAGAAAGCTATGAAATCGCCTGAAGAACTTGGATCAATACCCTTCGAATTCAATAAACTGGTTCGTTCGCATTTTGATGCCGAGGAAAAACGCATCTTTCCTTGGGCTTTGCAGACGCACCAAAGGATACGGAAGAACGATTCAAAGCCGCCAGTGTGAGGGTGAGACTGCTTCTAGAAGCTAGTTACCGTTCCTATTTCATTTCATGAGAATGACCAGTTTTCGTCGCTTCATACGCTGTTTTGTCGCAATTTACGCAGTACATTCGTCCCTGGACATATCGGACTGGCTGTCCACATTTTGGGCAAGTCTGCGTTGACATATGACCGACTAACTTGCCGGATTCAGTTAACGTTTTGGATTATCATGCTCTACCAAAAAGTCTGATTTTGTCAAACATGTTAGGGACAGCCCTTATAGTCGGCTCGCGAGAATCGATGGTTTTGTGAGAAGAAAATGACCACAATAGAGCTAACCGACAAGGAGTTGAGATTGGCTAAGGCGAATCTCGCTTACGCGCTTGAGAATTGTCCTGTTGAAGGAGGAATAATGAGCGAGGCAGGACACTTCTCGACCAAGGAATCGTTCGAGACATTGCTCAAGAAACTTCAGGCTGTTGCAGTTCAGTCCGTCAATAGGCTGGACGTGAACAATGAAGAACTTGAATTCCTCATAGCCGCTTCAACCTATGCTCTTGAGTATTGTCCTGTCGAGGGCGGCATGATGACTGAGGACAAACAATTTTCAACCAAGAACGATTTCGGCGCACTGCAGCAAAAGCTCAAGACCTTCACACCAACGCCGACACAGTCACGGTGAAATCGTGCCTTGTCCGCCATCCAAGTATTGGAGGATGAGCATAAGGTAATCCTGCGAATGGTGAAGGTACTCACTGCTATGCGTAAACGTCTTGAAAGTGGCGGAGACATTGATGCCGCGACACTGGCAGAGGTCGTAGATTTCTTCCGAGCTTTCGCTGACAAAGGCCACCACGCAAAAGAAGAAGACGTTCTCTTCCCGACGCTGGAAAGGAATGGAGTCCGTCCGCAAGGCTGCCCAATAGGCACACTCACAAGCGAACATAAGCAGGGGAGAGCGCTTATGACCGTGCTGAACGATGCGATCGAGAAGTACGCCAGCGGCGACTCAGCCGCAAACGCCACGATCTCTGCGACAATCAAAGGCGCTATAGACTTGTACACGGATCACATTTGGAGAGAAGACTATCTTCTCTTCCCCATGACCGAGAAAGTTCTGTCCAAGCCAGAGTTAGAAGGCGTCACAAGAAAATTCAAGGAAGTAGAGACGAGATTCGGTTCAGATTTTCATCGTAAATATGAGCAGATTGTGGAGAACCTCGAGAAGTCATTCAACACCAACGACAAAGGAGGTGTTTGAAGATGCCTAAGAAAGAAGAACGCCAGAAGACCAAAGTAAAATCTAAGGTGTATTGCGTCTCCTGCAAGAAGCCTATACAAGGAAAACCCAGCGTAATGAGATTACAGATTACCCACAAGAATCCTAGAATGATGGAATGCGCAAAGAAAGTCGGATTCACGTCACCTAACTGGGCTTTAGAAGAAGAAATGCAAGGCACCATGCATAAGCAATGCTTCAACCAAGCCATGCTGATCTGGGAGATCGCTTTCCACACAAGGGCCCTCAGCCCACGCCGCCACCCCGGTGAACCCCCTCACCCACCCCACCAAGAATGAGATATGAGGGGCGCCTGCCAAATTGTTGAACTTTTGTTTAATCGTAAAGTGGAACCCTGATGGAACCCACGATATTGGTGGGTTCGTATCCCACCGGCCCCACCACTACCTAAGCGAATTTCTGAGGCTACGAGAATCTTGAGTTGCATAGCGAAGCGGAGAACGAAGCCGGGTATTCAGATTTGGAAAAGGCAATCCACGACTCATTTGTGTCTGGAGACAGAACGGCATTTCCGAGGTGAAGATTGCTGCTGACGTATGCGACTGGCGAAGGAAAGGTATGTTGAGGGAGTAGGCGAAGCAGTGTCTGAAAAACGTAGCAGGATCTTTTTTCTACTTGGTGCCGAAATGTATTTGGTATAGGTGACGCGTCGTCCTCAGTGAGAAATTCATGAATCAGGTCAGGGAAAAGGGGGCTAGTCGAAGTGCGGAGCCTGGTAAGTTTCGGTTAAGATATTCAAACGGAGCTATTGTTGCAATATTTTTCATCGCAGTCTTAGCCAGCGCGTCCTCCGCATACGCCACGACCACCATGCAAACGTCCACAGCCAACGTCAACCCGGAGCAAAACTGCGGAATGTATGGCTGCTACCCAGGTTACCCGGGTTACGGGGCAGGCTACTATCCCTATAGCGGCTGCTACTATGGAAGCAGCGTTTACTACGGGAATGGTGGTTCCGTGTCCAGCCAAGTTCAATGCTATGGGAACATCTACCAAGCCGCCAACGGGTGTACCTTGCTAGTGGTTGCGGCGGCAAATGTGCCATACTACGGAGGCACCGCTCTTCAATACTACACCCTCCACAACTTACCCAACAACACACAATCAGGCGCGCTAGTGCGAGTTGAAGGGCAAATGTACAAGGGCTACAACACAAGTCCAACCGGAGCAGCATGCCCAGGCAACTACATTAACGTCACAACAATCACAAACCTGTAACCGCAAAAACCAGCAGCGCCTGCCGAAACTTTTCTTACACTTTTGTCCCCGAGTAAAGGACTGGCCGACTAAGTTGGTCCGCTAGATTTCTCGAATCCGCGAAATTCAACTAGGTAGGTTCGAATCCCACCGGCCCCACCGTTCACTGAACCTGGTTGGCGTTAGCTGTGGAGCCGATGATTGACTTTGCTGTCGGAGTTTCAGATGGATCAAGTCTGACTTCTGTCTAATGTTTGTGGCTAGTTTATGCTGACTCGGCGAGGCTAGAGCTGACACGACCGGAAAGCTTTGTTGCTATTCTCAATCAAGACAAATCCAGTGGGTACATAGGTCATGAGAACATTCAGAGCTACGTGAACGTCGCACTTACTGAGCTCGCTCGATAATGCTTCATTCTAGGTTTGAGCAAGAGCGTTCTCAAGGTCGGCTATGATGTCCTCAACGTCTTCTATTCCAACGGACAGGCGCACCATTCTATTGCTAAGCCCAATTGCCTCTAGCTCCTGAGGAGTCAAGTAGTAGTGGGAGGAGTAAACTGGCATTGAGATAAGCGACTCAACCCCTCCCAAACTTAGTCCGTGAATTATGAGTCTCAATCCCTCTATGAATCTAACAGCCGATTTTTCGCTATCGAGTTCGAAGCATACCATGCCGCCGAATCCGCTCATCTGCTTCTTTGCTAACTCATGCTGAGGGTGCGATCGCAGTCCTGGGTAGAAGACTCGTTTGACTTTGCGATGATCTTCCAGGTATTCTGCTACCTTCATGGCATTGGAGTTGTGTTTGTCCATTCTTAGGTTAAGGGTCTTCAGTCCACGCAGAGTGAGGTATGCTGCGAATGGGTCAATAGTGCCGCCGTAAATCTTGAGGGTCTTTCTCGCCTGGGCTATGAACTCAGTCGGTCCTACAATCATTCCGCCAATCAAATCATTGTGGCCCCCATAGTATTTGGTTGTACTCACAATTACAATGTCGGCTCCGATTGTGAGTGGTGTCTGGTTTACTGGCGTTGCGAATGTGTTGTCGACGATCAGCTTCAAACCGTGATTTTTCGCTATGCGAGTCGCTGATTCTATGTTTGCGATTCTTAGGTCGGGGTTTGTTGGGGTTTCAATGAAAATTGCCTTCGTTCTCTCAGTTACCTGCTTCTCGGCCGCCTCTATGTTTCGCGTATCGACGAAGTGTGTTCTGATTCCGAGTTTCGGCAGCGTGTGCTTGAGGAAGGTGTAGGTTCCTCCGTACACCATGTCCGAGGAGATTATTTCGTCGCCCTGCGATGTGAACGAGAGTATGGCGGTTGTTGTTGCGGCCATGCCCGAGGAGGTCGCTAACGCATCCTCCCCACATTCTAAAACGGCTGCCTTCTTCTCTAGAACGCGTTGTGTTGGCGAAGTAGGTCTAGAGTACATGTAGCCCTGCGTGCCATCCTCAGTTCCTTGATTGTAAGCCATCACCTCTCTCATCGAATCAAAGGCGTAAACGGCCGATTGGTAGATTGGAGTTGGAACTGATTTGGTTGAGGGATCGATAGTTTCACCCGCATGAACACAAGCCGTCAGAAGATGCCTATTCTGCGTTCTTCTCAAACGAAAAGAATTCGTCGAATCTGCGGACAAGGTCAACCATCACTCCTTGGAGTGGATGGCATTCAATATAACCCCTCTACACACCTACTGGCTAGTTAACCCCCAGCCATTTCGCCTACTCAAGCATCGGCTCGGATTCAACGCCAGCGGTTTGGCTGCCCAATATTAGTTTTATCGCCGGCGAGTTTGGCAACAAATTGTGTCCGGTCAGCGGGTATTCTCGTTCACGAATGGAGATGCAGAATCGTATTTTGGTTATGGTCGTGTTCTGACTTAAGTGGTCAGGACGATCTTCTTTGGCGGCAACGTCAAAAGTGGGACCAGTCGTTCAGACGGTTGTTTCGTGGGTGTGGGTGTATCGATGCGTGACGACGCTGCTGCTCGGATCGTTCAGAATTAGGATCGTCGAGCGTTCGCTAGCATGGGTATCTGGCGGCACATCTTTCCATCGAAAAGGGATAGGAGTTCGGATAGGTCGGCTGTTGCTACGCCAATTCTTCTATCGTCTGCTCCATAGTAAACGAATAGCGTTCCGTCCATTTCTACGGCTCCGCAGCAAAAGGCGATACTTCTTTCATAGTCCTCCCTAGGTTCAAAGATAGGACGTCTAAGCTTGAATAATTTTTCTGGGTTATCCCTGTCGATTAGGGCAAGCCCGAGTCGATATGTGAAGCTCTCGTCGACGCCGTGATATACTAGCAGCCATCCTTTCTCCGTCTCGATAGGGGGGGCTCCAGAACCTATCTTCTTGTACTCCCACTTCTCTTGTGGAGTGAGAACTATCTTGTGGTAGCTGTTTGACCAGTCTGCTAGGTCGTTTGAATATGTGACCCATATGTGTGGTGAGATGCGGTGATACAGGGCATATTTGCCTTGGAATTTCTTTGGGAACAAGACCGAGTTTTTGCTGTCAACCTGAGGGATCGGGAAAATCCGTTTACCCCA
>DATIYC010000176.1:0-12515 GCA_035517955.1 Candidatus Acidiferrales bacterium
ATAGCCATGGTAGAAGAAGGCGGCAGCAGCCATGGCCATAATTGCAATGTTGATGAAGCTCGCGTTTGACATGTTGACTATCGTGTCCAAACGATGAAGTTTTAACAAGTGCCTCTTCTCGCTTGAATCCCCCGTCGTAAGCTTGTTTTTTGTGAGCCATGAATGTGTAACTAGAGCATGGGGCATAACGGTTGCACCAATCACCCCCACGACAATGAAGAGTTGAGCATTCCCTCCCATTGAGGGCAAGAATGAGTGAATTACCAACTGAGGGACGCTGGGTTTCGTAGTCAACAGCTCATAGACGTATCCAAGGCTTAGGGTAGAGATCAGAACGGTGATGAACATTTCAATTCGACGAAAATGTTTGCCAGCGAAACTGTAGACTAATACAACGTCCGCTGCTGATATCCAGCAGGAGATTAGAAGTGGAACGCCAAATAGTAGATGGATTGCGGAAGTTACGCCGAGAAATTCTGCTAGGTCGGTAGCTACGGCGAAGGTTTCAGAAGCCAGCCAGTACGGAACGATCCTTGATCGGGTTTTGAGCTTATCGTGCATTATCTGCGCGAGTGACATACCTGTTGCGATTCCGAGTTTGCCTGATAGGTACTGAAGAAGCATCGCCATCAGATTCGCTAGCATTACTGACCAGAGGAGAAGGTAGCCATAGCTTGCGCCTCCACTGATGTCCGTTCCGAAATTTCCCGGATCCACGTAGGCAACGCTGGCGACTATTGCTGGTCCCCAGAATGTGATGAAACCAGTTTTCAGAATCATGGATGGGAGGCTGTAGGCTTGTGACAGACGGCTGGCTATCGGACCTTTCAGGCTTTTCATCGGATGATTCATCGTTTGCATATGTTAGTCGCCACTAATTTTATACGCCTTCGCTAATATTTAAAGATTAAACTGAAGTCGTAATCCGAGCTGAATTTCATCGCAATGCGATCGATCTTTCAGGGTTTATCGTGAACCCTGCATATTCACGAATTATGGGTTGAGAAAATACCGTTCACGTTGCCAGAGAGATGGGCAAACACATTGTTGAGCCGGTCATGAAGGCCGTTCTCTACATGAGTCTTACAGCAAACGGCTGCTATGCCGTAAGAGACGAGTCGCATCCAATGTCATCACTCCGAGCTCCAGTTGAGTTTACTTTCAGATTAGTAAGGTTAGAACCGCTTTCGATGTGTGCATCCTGTTCTCCGCTTGATCCCAAACCACAGACCTCGGCCCGTCAATTACATCGGGCGCGACCTCCTCACCGCGGTGCGCGGGCAAATCATGCATGAATATAGCGTCGGGTGAAGCCTTGGAGAACAACGCTTTGTTTACTTGGTATTTCGGTAAGAAAACTTTCATTCTTTGCTCGCGCTCAGCATCGGCGCCCATGCTGACAAACACATCAGTGTACACGACATCAGCCTTGTCCGCGGCTATCTCAGGCTCCGGAGTGATTACCACCTTAGAACCAGACGTCGCTGCATTCTCTTTCGCCCATTTTAGATGTTGAGGATCTGGTTGGTACTGGTTGGGGCAGGCGATCGAGATGTCTGCTCCAAGTTTCGTGCACCCTACGAGTAAAGTATTGCAGACGTTGTTGCCATCCCCGATGAAGGCAACCTTCACGCTCTTGATCTTACCTTTCTTCTCCCAGATTGTTTGGAGGTCGGCGAGGATTTGCATCGGGTGGCTGAGGTCGGATAGGCCGTTTATGACGGGCACGCTGGCTGCTGTTGCTAAGTCCTCTACGTCCTTGTGTTTGTAGACGCGAGCCATTATGCAGTGCACGTACCGGCTCAGGACACTCGCGGTATCTCCAATGGTTTCACCGCGCCCTAACTGCATGTCGTTCGCGCTTAGGTATAATGCTGAGCCGCCTAGCTCGTTCATCGCAACTTCGAAGGAGACACGTTTCCGATCGTTCCGCTGTCAGCGGGCCGATGTTCGGGTGGAGGGCTTCTGAAATATCAGAGCCAACTGTTTTCCTTCGAGCAGGCGATGAGGTTGGTTCGAACGCTGCTTCTCTTTCAGGTCGCGAGCAGTTTCGAGGATGTGCATTAGCTCATCAGGGCTGTATTCTTGAAGAGTCAACACGTCCCTACCTTTCATCGAGTTCGTTGTGATATCGCCGACCTTTAGGTCGGCAAGTCGGAGTTAATTGTTTTTCGGGAAATTCTGATCGAACTCGCTTACAGTTGGTGGTGTCGCTTGAGTCGGTTGGGTCGCGGCAGAGAAATGCCAATGGGTCGTGTTAGCGATCTGGGGAACGCCGACGAGGTCTTCGATGATCAATATGCCGCGGGAGAGTATGGCGAAGGCTAGCGCCAGTCGAACATCAACGCCTAGAAGCAAGAGAACTCCTACGACTACACCTTCTTGGAATCCTATTCCCGATGGCGTTAGTGGGACAAATCCGAAAGCAGTTAGCAGTGGATGGAGTAGAAAGAATCCTAACCATCCTATGTTGGTGATTCCTATCGACAGGCCCAAGAAGTACCATTCGAACCCTTTCAGAATCCAAGAGAACAAAGTGATCACTGCGATTAGAGGAATAGCGCTGCGGGTTTTTGATGCGTTTGCCCCGAACTCTTCCAGTTTTGAAACAAACCGCCCTGTGAACTTAGCAAGGTATTTTGAAGCCGCAATACGCATGAACAATGCTGCCAGCCTAGGCGACCAAATTATTGCAGCCAGTGCAAAGGCGCCTAGCAACATCAGCCCGATACCGACCCCCGCTAGCACTATGATATCTCGAGGCACGGGCGCACGATTCAACAGGAATACTAACGCCGCGGCACCGCCGATTACTTTGACGAGGAATTCGATTGACTGAATGCCTAGTATGCATGGCAAACTCGTTGCGGGAGGTATGTTTTGGTTAGTCAGGTACAGAGAAGTAAGGATGTATCCAGACCTGCCGGGCGTAACGTCGCTGCTAAGCATCCCTGCGTACTGAGGGAGAATAGTTTTCCTAAACGATGCTGTGACGCCCTGTCTCTTCAACACTTTAACGATTCTGATAGTGAACAATACGTTGATTCCAAAATAGGCGCAGATGGCTCCGAGCAGGTAAATTGGATTAGCTTTGGATAAGACGGAGAGTAGAGTATTCAACCCTACGTACCAAACTAGGGCGCCAATAATCAGGACCATCAGAAGGAGTTGAAGAACTAAGCGAACTTTGCCTCGTGGTTTCGGTTGTATCTTGAGTCACCAGCACGTCGCAGCAAGTTGGATTAGTCCACGCTTCTGCACTTATGCTCTCGCGAGAGCCGTTTGAGTAAGGAACCAATAAGTCTTCATGTACGCTGCATTGCCCGAAGTGCTAAATACGTACGGCTGAAACTTTCCTTCGATGCCGACGGGATATTCTAATGAAGTTTACTCATCTGACTTTTGATTGCTACGGAACTCTCATCGATTGGAGAAATGGAATAGAACTCAACTTGGGCCGCTTGTTGAGGAAAAAGGGTTTGGCTAAAGAGACGAGGATTTTTCCCGCTTATGTGAAAGCGGAAGCTGACGAGGAGAGCGGATACAAATCTTATCGAGAAGTCTTGCACGACACTGCAATCAAAGTGGCTAAGAACCTGAACGTTGCGATTCCATATGGCGACGCATCACAATTCGCGGCAAGCGTTCCAACCTGGCCCGCCTTTGCGGATACCGTAGAAACAATGAAACAGCTAGGAAAGAGGGGATACAAGCGCGTTATATTATCAAATATCGACAGGAGCATTCTAAAGGAAACTATTTCAGAAAATAGATTGGATGTGGACGGTTACATAACGGCCGAGGACGTTGGATCCTACAAACCCTCCGAAGGTCACTGGAAAAAATTCTTTGAGGAATATGGTGCAAGCAAAGAGGAAACTCTTCACGTGGCACAAAGCATCTACCACGACATCATACCCAGCAGCAAACTTGGTATCATGAACGCTTGGATCAACAGGTATTCCGAACCAAGGCCGACTGGCGTAAACCCTTCGTACGTCTTCCAAGATTTGAAAGGGCTACTGAACATTCTGCCTTAAGGCATATTCATGATAACATGCGAACTAGCACGGAACGAGCAATACGAGGAATTGATGGCCCTCATGATGCATGAGGGAGACTATCTCACAGAGACGCTACGATTGATGAAGATCACTGAAGGCGAATTTGATCATCTCTTCCGCACGATCGGTAGAGTTTACTGCATCTATTCCGATATGCAATTGGCAGGGTTTTATTGGGTTGAGGAACGTGAAAAGACCCTACATTTGCATGCTATAATAGTGAAAACAGAATTTCAAGGGAAAGGAACCGGAACCCGGATTTTGAATAATCTAACTAAGCAGCCGAATAGGAGCATAAACATGATTGAGTTGGGAGTTCACGAATCGAATTTGGGAGCAATAAGAATGTATGAGCGAAATGGCTTCAAGACGGTCGAGAAACTTGACGATGTGAAATTCCTAATTATGCGAAAGCAGGTCCATTGAAGCATTAGGCGTTTACGGAGTCTCCAACTTTGAAGATTCCATCACTGATAATATTGGCTCTGAGCCCACCCCTATGAATTAATGCGCTACGAATACCTTGCTTAGTCAATCCCTCAAGATGTTCGCATGGTTCACAGAGTCGAACTCCTCTCAATCGCACGGTTCCAACATTGAACTCTCGTCCAACGAGATGGTTGAGCGCAATACCACTGGTAACGACGTTTCTTCTGCTCTCGCCGGGTTGAATTTCAACTCCATAATCTCTCTTTGCTGCTTCAACTGATTCTACTTCAATAAGCGTGATGTCGCGCCCGTCCCCTGGTTTTTCGGAGAAGGTTCCAGTATGGGTGAAGTACCGATCTCCTTGGAGGCCTTTTCCTTGAACTGCATGCGCTTCAGTAATGGCCTTCACTGGTGATTTTGCGCCGGTGGCGATGAATATTCCTACAACCTTGCCTTCCAACTCTTTCACCGTGCACTGAACCGGTCAAAATATTGACCATTCCATATTACGATTTCTTTTGTGACCACTTACCCTCATCGGAAAATGATTGAGTTATTATCACAGTTTTCCTCACTAATAATCGGCCACCAGAGGCGGATAGCTTGACAACGATCGAGTCAACGCAGTTCAGAATACCCAATCTTAGGGACGTCTACCGTGCAAGGGAAGTTGTCAGGCGCTATTTGCGGCCGACTCCGCTCTTTTACTCACGTGGACTTTCGAAAGAGCTTGGATGCGAGGTTCACTTGAAGCTGGAGAATCTGCAACCGACCCGTGCATTCAAGGTACGTGGAGGAGTCAATTACATGAGCCGCAGAAAAGAGGATGCAGTAAAACAAGGCGTAGTGACCGCCTCGACAGGTAACCATGCACAATCGATTGCATATGCGGGCTGGCTGTTTGGAGTCGATGTAACGATTGTTATGCCCCACGGGGTTCCCCAACTGAAAACAGACGCAGTCAAGGAACTTGGAGCTGAAGTCGTAACCCACGGCAATTATTATGATGAAGCGAGAGAATACGCAGAGAAATCTGCGGAAGTTACTAGAAGGTTGTACGTGCACGGTAGCAACGAACCGCTTCTAATCGAGGGCGTTGCTACAATGCATCTGGAAGCGTTCGAAGAACTTCCCAACGTCGACGTAGTGATTAACCCAATTGGCGGAGGTTCTGGAGCCGCGAGCGCATGCATCGTCTACAAAACGTTGAACCCTAGCGTACGTGTTATAGGTGTTCAAGCGGAGGGCGCCCCTGCCGCCTATCAATCATGGAAGAGCGGAACGGTCAAACAGACAGATGGAATAAAGACCGACGCAGAAGGCCTGGCAACGGCAAGAGGCTATGAATTACCTTTGTCGATTCTTCGAAACACGCTAGATGATATTGTACTCGTGAGCGATGAAGAGATGAGACAGGCGATCCGATCTCTCTTCAGGATGACCGGGCAAGTTGCTGAGCTTTCGGGAGCTGCATCAACAGCGGCAGCGTTCAAAATCAACGAAGAGCTTCGTGGCAAGAACGTAATCATACTGGTGAGCGGAGGAAATATTCAACCCAAGAAATTGGCGGACATCCTCAGCACTGAAGACTAAATTCTCATAGGTTCATGCCCAACGGACAAGCTCGTTAATGGTTGCGCGGTCTAAGCCGCATAAACTCCTTCCTCCACTACTTACTTCTTTCGAGCCAGGTCCACGAAACTTTCCACTTTGCAAATGGATATTCTACCGAGTGGAGACGGTCTTATGAACGCTAATGGATAATTCGTTGTCTGAGCTAGTTTGAGTCAGCAGAGTCAACCCTCCTCCCGTCGTGGCGCGAGCGCTGCCGCCATTATTGGTTTGGTCATTATAGCAATATTGAGCTTAGCATTTGCCGGGTATACGTCACTGAATCCGCATACGGCGACTGTGACGCAGCAACAACTCGTTACTAACACGGAGAGCATCTACAACACTCAAACCGTTACAACACTAAGCACGGTGACACCGGTAGCGACAACAAGCATGCCAACGGCTAGTGCAACTACGACTGCTAGCACGGTCAGCGTGAGCGCCGCAACAACAGCAAGTGTCGTTTACGTTACCCCCGGCCCGTACAATGGTTGTGGGGCGTCAGGTTGCTTTTCCCCGGGACTTGGCGCTTATGGAACAATGTGCCAGTCAACAACTCAGAACGGAACAGTTCAGTGCTCAGGCTACCTTTACAACCTCTCGGGTGGATGCGAAAAACTAGCAATCCCGTACATCAACCCAGACGTCCTCGAAACAACCGCATACGTCTACTACACCCTCCAAAACCTGCCACCAAACTCGCCACCCACCGGCTCCTGGGTTACAGTCACGGGACAACTATACCAGCTCCCAAGTTTCTGGAGCAATGGTGAAACTTGCTCAGGTAGCTACATACAAGTCACATCAATATCCTAACCACAAAAGACCAACTTAAAGCCAGAGAACTCCGAGAGAATCGATACCTACAATTTTTTTGGCCGGTCTTCAAATCACATTTGATCGAAGTAATTCAAGATCGCAAACGCTTGGGCAATGATCACAAACGTTGCCTGAATCTTTGCATGCCTCCCGTTGAGGACCATCACATTTGATTAGAAATGCCCTCGCCTCGAAAATGTCCGAATTGCGGCAACGAAGTGGGAGGATACCTAACTCCACCATACAAATGCCTCAACTGCGGAGAACTCGTTTAAAGTATCACACGACCGAATCGAAGCCACAGATGAAATTCTTAACCAGCATACTTACGCTGACGAAAATTTCACGCCTCGAAATTTCTTATTCCAAACGATCCGCGCCTCAATACACGAGATGACTTGTTTCCTTAGGTAAGTCATTTGTAATTCCTCCGAGCGTATAGTAGGAATATGATCGATCTGATTAGAGACGTGAGCGAGTTCGAGGACGACATAATCGCAATCAGAAGAAGGGTGCACCAGTATCCTGAGTTGAGTTTCAAAGAGGTCGAGACAGCTAGCCTAGTTGCACAAAAACTTCGGACTTTGAAAATCAAGGTCAAAACGGGTGTTGGAGGAAACGGCGTAGTTGGGTTATTGAAGGGTACATCGCCTGGTAATGTTGTAGGCTTAAGGGCTGATATGGACGCTCTCCCGATCAACGAGGCGACAGATGTCCCTTTCAAATCGAAGCGAAGAGGAATAATGCATGCTTGCGGCCACGACACACATATCGCGATGCTTCTCGGATGCGCTATGCTGCTTAACAAGCATAGGGACGAATTGCATGGGTCGATTAAGTTTCTGTTTCAGCCTGCGGAGGAACATGGTGGCATAGGCGGGGCAAAGCCGATGATCGATGATGGGGTGATGGAAAACCCGAAGGTCGATTACGTCTTTGGTTTGCACATTAGTAGCGGTGTTCCCTCAAACGTGTTCGCGCTTCGCCCAGGTCCCATAATGGCTACGCCCGACGCGTTTAGAATCCGAGTAATCGGGCATGGAGGACATGGTTCGGCTCCACACGAAACAGTCGATCCAGTATTCGTCTCGGCACAACTAATCATCGCATTGCAGGGAATTTCGAGCCGAATCATCGACCCAAGAAAACCCTTCGTTGTCTCGGTCTGCAGTATTCACACCGGCTCAAAAGACAATGTCATTCCAGACGACGCCATCATCGAAGGAACGATTCGAACATTGGAGGCAAAGGTCCGCTCAAAGGCGATAAGCAATTTCACTAGAATTGTGAGATCAGTTTGTCATGCCTTCAACGCATCTTGCGAAATCGATTTCGTCAAAGACGCCTACCCTGTCACATACAACGATCCGGCAGTCACTAAACGGGTACAGTCGATTCTTCGCGGGATTAAGGGAACGAAAACAATTCAATGCGACCCGATCCTCGGCGCGGAGGACTTTTCGCGTTTCCTTCAAGAAGCACCGGGCACATACTATTTCTTGGGAACCCGCAACCCACAGAAAGGCTGTGTCCACCCAAATCATAGTTCCAAATTCAAAGCTGACGAAGGTGTACTAAAATACGGAGCCGTCTCCTTGGCGAAGATCGCGTTGCAATTTACCGAAATCTAGACCTACGCTTCAATTCACCTGACTGAAAGAGTACTCGGTAGTCGTGTCGCTTGGGGGAAGAAGAAGAGGCTTCCCGCGCTTCCCCCTCATCGCATCCAGGCAGCGTTTTCTGAAACGTCAAATTTTCTTACTTATTGATTCTCCAAATGATTACCATGAGTTCGTATTGAGACGTAGTACATACATGATTATCCAAACTTCCTCTACTGATCCAGCTTACACGAAACGGATTTAGCAGAATAACGCGAAATTGACGGTGGCCTGGTAACTTGAGTAAGGTTACGATCGAAAAAGCAACTATCAGCATGGTGGACGAAGTGGTTCCTCTATTCGATGCGTACAGACAGTTCTACGGACACACCTCAAGCTTGACTGAGGAACGAAAATTTCTGACTGAGAGGCTAAGCAGAGAGGAATCCGTGATATTTCTCGCTTTTGGGGGAACTCACGCAGTTGGATTTGCGCAGTTGTATCCCTCTTTTTCCTCCTTGTTAATGTCAGGCGCGTGGATTCTGAACGACTTGTTCGTACACCCTGGTGCGAGGGAGCATGGGGTGGGGGCAATGCTTCTGGCAGAATGTAGAAAACTTGCCAATGAAACGGGGGCTAAGGAGTTGTCCTTAGAAACCATGAAAACTAATCTTACAGCCCAACGTCTGTACGAAGCATCTGGATGGAAACGCGACGAAACATTCTACAAGTACTATTTGACAGTGTAAACAAGTCAAGAGTTCAGCGAGGAACTGTAACTTAACCTTCCGCCGGTGAATTATTCTATCTCAGGGCGACGTTAGCTGAGTGGAGGCAGCGACTGTGACTAGGAAGCTCTTCTGGGAAGATATGTACCTCAAAGAGTTCACTGCAAGAGTAGATTCTGTTGTGGGCAGTCGTGTGGGATTAGATCAAACTGCGTTCAATCCTCACGGCGGGGGTTTGCTTGGTGACACGGGAACATTAGAAGGCGTGAAGGTTGTTGATACTGTGAAGGGTGAAGGCGAAAACATTGTGCATGTACTTGAGTCACCAGCGAACTTCGCTGTTGGGAGCAGTGTGCATGGTGTGCTGGATTGGAACAGGCGATACAAAATAATGCGTATGCACACTTCCGCACACCTCCTCAGCTCAATCTTCAACAAACAAACAGGAGCCCTAATCACAGGCAACCAGATCGAGCCTGAAAAATCTCGAATAGACTTCAGTCTCGAAAACTTCGATAGAGAACGAATGTTAGCATGCTGTAGCCAAGCGAACGAGGCCATCACTAAGAACCCGACTGTGAGAACATACTTTCTGAAGAGAGAGGAGGCGCTCAAGATTCCGGGAATAATAAAACTCGCAACCGCAGCACCCCCAGATGTTCAAGAGCTCAGAATCGTTGAGATTGAAGGGTACGATACTCAAGCTGACGGCGGAGTTCACATTAAGAGTTTAGGTGAGATCGGTAAGATTGAACCCTTGAAGTTCGAAAATAAGGGGAAGAGTAACAGAAGGTTATACTTCACAATCCAATGAGAAAACACTGAACGAAAATTCATGCGGACGCCAGGACAAGCGTTCGCCGATCTCCCATTGATTGATTGTAAGATTATGGGACGATGAGTTTTCTTAAGAGGTCTTCCACAGTGTTAGGTTTGGAAAGCGCTGAGCCACCGAGTCGAATCTTCCCGTCAACCTCCACGACAGGGATCTTGTATTTGTAACGTTCAAAGAGTTCTGACGACGCGGTGATGTCCTGAGTTGAAAGTTCGAATGGATGCTTGAACGATAACGCTGTCAAAACAGATATCACATTCTCACATAAGTGGCAGCCTTCTTTCGTATATACGACGACTCGAGTCATTTCGTCTAGCATCTCAGGGCTTGACGGGCGGCTTGTTGATGAAAAATAAAAACGGAAGAAATGGGGCTTTCGACTGGTAGTCGACAAGAATCTTACTTGACGACTTCTCCAGTTGCGAACCGTGGACCCACGGTGTTAATCTTAACCTTCACCTTATCGCCAGGTTTGGTTTGCGGAACAAAGACTACGAAGCCCTCAATCCTTGCGACACCATCACCACGTCGGCTAGTCTCCTTGATTTCAACTTCGTATTCCTTCCCTTCCTCCACTGGCTTGTTGAAGGAGCGCTCAAAGCTCATGCGTTTCACCTCGACTTTTCGTTCGTTCAGCTAGTTAGTCGGGAGAAAACTGGCACGTCGGAACGTTTTCATACGTATAAGACGGTCGTATTCAGCCCGTACACATAGCTTACGTTCCCCCAACCCCTTATTGAGCCTAATAATCCTACCTCACAACTGACGGACTATTCGAAGTCTAACCTACCGCTAAACTTGAAGAGCTAATAGTCAAAGAATTATCAATTCGGGTAGAATTCTTCGGTCCGATCTATTACGTACCATAATTCGCGTGTACTTGCCTGCAGACGGAAGAGCAGACGCTTTGATCACGAATTTTGGCCTTAAAGTGAGCCTTTTTGTTGAGTTGAGGTTAATCGCAAACGTACTTTCGCCGTCCATCTGTCGAAGGACGTAAGAAGCCTTTTATTTGGAATTCAGGGTGTGGCCGCTGTTACAGCATTACCAGTATACTACCATCCCGGAGGTGAACAATGCTTGACAGAACAAAAACCAGTAATGGATAGGCCCGCACCTACTCGAAGCAACATCCCATCCAACACCGTCCTCATCGGCCAGAAGCCACTCATGAGTTACGCTACCGCTATTGTGATGCAGATCAACAGTGGCACTAAGGAGCTTTCAGTGAAAGCTAGAGGCCGAGTCATTTCCAAGGCAGTTGACGTGGTTGAGGTTTGCCGCAGACGCTTCTTTGAAGGCAAACTCGAAATCAAGGACGTCAGCATCGGTACTGAAGTGCTCGGAGAAGAGGGCCAAACGAGAAACGTTTCCACGATCGAGATTAAGCTAACGAAGAGAGCTTAAGCCCGAATGCCTCGTGGACTAATAACCCACTTTTTGTTTCCTTTTTTTCTTGACCCGCATCTAAGCAGCAAGCGGGGACGCAATCAGCTAGCTCTAGCTTTGCAGCCTATCGCGTCTCCGAATTTCGTTTTCGGTAGTGTTTGCTTCTTCTTCATGGCTTGTTCAAATTCGACGTCGTCAAGAATTGCAACGCATCTGCCGATGCTCGATTCACCATCCACGAATCGCCATGGGAAGAAGCCGATGGTTGCTCGTTTGTTGAGTAGTAAGTCGATGTCGCCGCCGATGCATTCCGCGTGGATAATCCCGTATGGGAACATTTCAATGTGCATGAGCTGGTACTTGTCGTCGGTGAAATATTCGTTCAGTTTCTGCCCAAACTTCTTCTGGAAGTGCAGGTCAGCCTCGCGGGCTTGACGCGGCATCCAATCGCGAATAATCGTGTTCATGGGATGATCCGCGCTGCCGCAATCTACTCCAATCCATTTGATCTTCCTACGCTTCGCCCATTCAGCAAATTCTCGATCTGGACCGGGGTGTTTCACCATGTACCGTACTTCGTCAGCCGTGGGTTGATCCCAGCCGTACCGGTGGTAACCTGTGTGAATGATGAGAATATCGCCCTCCTTGACCTCAACTCGCTCCTCAATCATCTTCGATGTGTAAACATCATAATCCCCAGCTATATCGGATAGATCAACGACGGCACCGTGACTGACTAGGAAGTCAAGCTGCAAACTCGCGATATCCTTTCCCGGCGTGTAGAAGTGGATCTCACCGTCAAGATGGGTTCCGACATGGTTTGAGTGCGTTAGAAGCTGACCGTTGGCGCCATTCGGAGCTTGCCGTTTGAAATACTTCAACTGAAGCGGCTCATAAGTTGGCCACGGCGGGGTTGCAATACCCAACGGGATCGTGAGGTCGAGGAACTTCAACACGGACACCGATTAACCGCTAGGCGTAACGTGCTTGACAAGTATTTCGGGCGCGTGCTACCATGGGCAATAACAAGAACAAT
>DATIYC010000177.1:0-3561 GCA_035517955.1 Candidatus Acidiferrales bacterium
ATCATTGATCGAACAACCGGGAAACGCGTCTACCCTCCCGAATAGACGCGCCCACGATAATCTAGCCCAATAGTTTGCAATAGTCTAGTGTACGCTTCAACCTGTAACCCTTAACCCACCGAGCCCCAGCAATCCAGCTTATCCTTTGACTTCCATCTTCACAGTAACCAGAGAGGACCTATACGATTACGGTAGATGCCCAAAGATCGTAGCGATCAAAGCCCACCGCGCAATCCAAGAACGACCAGTAGCAGAACACGCCGCACAACCCCCAAGACTTTTGGAGCCTGCAACTATCGGAAAGATAGGAGAAACGGTCGTCAAACTCAGCCTACAAGGAACTCCTGTCAGGGAAGCTATGCATGCCATAGCTCAAGAGGTGCCAGAAATCAGAGTGAACGAGTACCTTGAGGAGATCGCTACCGAATCGTTGAGGGGAATGGATGAGATTCGCAATGACCTCGAGAGCCAATATTCGAAGGTGACGATAGTTGGAAGAGGGGAGGGGCGGCATCCGGACCTCGCCGGAACCGCGCGCCCTGATTTCATAGCCATGACCGAACGAAATGGAACCCCAATCATCATTGAGGCTAAAGACTCAGCCAAGACAAGCCCCTCGTACAATTTTCAAGCTATGTTCTACAACGGCATAGCCGAAAAATTCGGAGTATACTTGCTCGAAGAGAGACTTGAGGACGAAACAGCAAAATTCAGTCCATGCGTTCTGAGAAGTAGCGCCGAAACTGTACTTGTCTACCCGCGTCTTGCCCGCTTCTCCATTGTTAGGGAAAAGTATGTGCCGACCGAGGCCACGATAAAGGAAGTTTGGAAATCAAAAGAGCTTGGGTTCAAAGGTCAAACGCCTGAGACCGATTGCGGAAAGAAGTGCCCTCATAACCGTTTGAAGGCAGATCTACCGGAAGGAAACATGGAAGCAATACCGCCCCTGCCCCTAATCTTCTCCCAGGGAATTCTAGAGGGCGGTCATGATCTTGACCTGGATTACCAAACAAGTTATGCCTGGAACCTTCTCCCTTCAAGAATCAAGCTCGCTATCCTCCTACCCCACCAGAAAATGGGCGATTACGGAAAGTTACTTGGCACTTGGCTTTCAGAGACTCTCAGTATCACGGACGACGCAGCCGAGATAGTTCTAAACCCCGCGAAGCGTGAGAATTTTCTTCAGTCACGACCAGACGCTGAGAAGCTGCTGAGGGAGATGCAGTCCGAACTTGAGCCCTGGAAGGCAATCTTGAATGAACGGGTAGCCGTATCAGCTTCATCTATTCTTGCGCGAGCTACCGCGGTGTACTCGCTGCCTTGTGCTAGTGCCCGGTTCGTTAAGGATGCGTTGGGGAGGTGGAGTTGAGTCGGCTGTTTAGTCGCCTTGTTGCGACATTACGCTTACGTAGTCTAGTTTCGGTGGTGACTCTAGTTCAGGTGGCGGCCGTGTCGCCAGTCTCAGAACGATCAACCGGTTTCTTGTTCCAGGCACACTGCCTTTGACGGCAATGTAGTCGGAGTTGATTATGCCGTACTTGATGAATCCGCCTTTGGGCGTAATCTCCGCGCCGTTGTTTCCAATCTTCATGACTAACTTGTTGTACTCGGTCCTCTGGTGGAATCCCATCTGCCCCGCTCTAGGGACGGAGTACATGACGTAGTGTGGCGTCCATCCGCCGATTGAGCCAACTTGCCGAACCGTCTTTCTGGCCTTGTGTATCTTACGGCGTATGCCCCATCTCTTGACTGGGCCTTGGATTCCTTTGCCTTTTGTTATTCCAATTGCGTCCACAGATTCGCCTTCCTTGACGAAGTCTGCAATCTTTACTTCTTGGCCGATCAGTTTCTTAGCGTACTCGAATTGTTCTTTGATTGAGCCTCCGCCAATTTTGACTTCGATCATGTTCGGTCCCTTGATGCCATGTTTTGCTAGGCGCGGTTGGGTCGCCATGACCATGCGGAGGTCGGCTATGCTATCGATGCTGCCCTCAATCTTCTTCAGCCCATCATCCGTAGCGAACTTTTCAGGAACAGAGATCACACGTTCAAAGTCCTTAGGCAGCGTCTCCATCCAAGCCTCAGCGAAAGTTCGCAACCCTTCGTAAGTCTTGGTGTAAGCCCGAAGTGCGCACGCCAACATGGGTGGGGCTTCGAGCGTTGTTAGTGGGATGACAATTTCTTTTCCAAACGTTAGTGACCCTTGCCTTGTATCAATCGCGAGGGCGTAGGTCATACCTGCCTTGAAACCAGCGAAAGCTAGAAGCTTAGGGCCCGCCTCAACTGCGGGCCAATGCCGGATCCTGCCAACCCAGCGTGAAGCGCGTCCCCTAGGTAGGTAGGCGAGCGAGCCTCGCTTCGGGGCGTGTACTTTCCTATGACCCAATTCCTAACACCAGTTCCGGCAGGTTGCTTAGGCGGCTTCGGTTTAATGTCTAAAATACTTTACCGTTACGAACCTGTGGCACCAAAATGAGTCCGGGAGGGTCCAGAAATGGTTGGTTTTGCCAAGCTCTAGTCCATCTAGAGAAAAATCGAATCCAATCATGGAAACCGACGTAGGCCCCGGCTAAGCCCCTTCCGTGTTTTCTGGACAGATGTCTTATGGCGTGAATACAGCGTCAGGCATTGTAGAGTAATCGGCGAATTGAGCTTATTGCGTTTCGAACGCTAGTCGCTTTTATGCCGACCATTCCGACGCGGATATGGCGTTTTCGTAGCTCCTTGCAGAGCATCTCAATGAAAACTCCTTCACCTTCCACTTCACGGTTGCCAATTGAGGTAGTATTGACGCCGCAACTAGGAGAACGATCGATCCCTACGATGCCACATATGTCAAATCCATGTTTGCGGCATTCCTCAATCTGATAGACGACTTGACGCGTAAGAATGCTTAAGGTTCTAGCCGTCGATCGTCGTTTCATCGATCTTCGTATCCGTGAATTCTCAACCAGGACGGGTTGTGCGGCCCCGTGAAGGTTTCCACGATCTAATCCCAGACAGTGCAATTCTGGGCAGGGCATTTGTATGATTCCGACTTGGGATTGAAGCAGGAGGTCGACCGCCTCCTTGTTCGTCGCCGGGAATTCTGCGGTTCCGTCGGAAATCGAGTTCTGGTTGAGCACGCAGTGCGCAACCAAAATCAGTCTCTTACTTCGTCCATCAGTGAACAAACCACAATCCCTCTTCTCCCTATCTTACTCCTAGTCCGCTTCTCCAAAGAGCACTAATGTAATCTTGGTGAATCTTACTCCTGCGGAGAGATTCGCGCGACATCCACGAAAACTCCACAACAAAATTTCCTCACAATTGCTACCAGGGTTGGAGTCGGAGATACGGTTTGAACCAACATTGAAACGTCGCGGGGGTAACCAACGCGCGGATCACGTGTATATGTCAAATCACAGCACCCAACTTTTAGTTCAGCGTCCTCTCCTAGCACCAAAATTATACGTCAGGACTTGGATGAATCAGTGAGTCATATTCAATCCATCCGGCGTGAAGAGTCAGCGGTCACTGAAACATATTAAACCGAACACGAAACAAGAACCGAACGAAAAC
>DATIYC010000178.1:0-10899 GCA_035517955.1 Candidatus Acidiferrales bacterium
TCCTTTAGTCGACTTCTCGAAGATCCTGCGGGATACTCAACAAATCGAAATGAGCATAAGTGCAAATGTCATTGAAGTACAAAGATCAACAGCTACAACGTTCAGATTGTTAACACAGTTCTTGCGACATGTTTGCTCTCAATTAGTTCATGGAAGACGGTGTTTATGTCAGATAGTCGTCCGGTTCTGGAGACCTCTGTCTTTACTTTGCCCGCGAGATAGAGGTCTAGCAATTCAAGTAATTCATGACTGACTCCCACAGAACTCGCAATAATCCTAAATCCCATCGAGACAATATCGATTGGGGTGAAATTTAGAGGGCCTTCCGTGGGCTTAGGCAATCCAACCACGACTAAGCCTCCGAGGGATCTGATGAGTCTGGTCGATAAGCTATAGCCGTTGATGTTGGGGGTAAATACGAGGGCGGCGTAGGCGCCTCCGAGTGATTTCGATAGTTGTTCTGCTGTGTTGATTTCAGCTAAGTAGTCGGCTCCAATTTTCTGGACAAATTCTAACCTTTTTTGGCCGACGTCAACTCCTAGTACTTTGTATCCAAATGCTTTCGCGATTTGGACAGCATAGTGTCCGAGTCCACCTGCAGCTCCGACTATGGCGATAAGTTTGCCCGGTGGTATCCTCAGTTCAGTTACTAGCTTCCTAACGGCTCCATAGGCGGTCAATCCTGCACAGAGAAGTGGTGCAGCATCGATGTCCGGTATCTTATCCGGTATTATGACGGTGGCTCTCTCGGATATGGTCGTGTATTCGGCATATGTTCCATTAACATGTTCAGAAGTGATTCGAAGATTAGTGCAGTAATGTGGGTAACCAGTGAGGCAGGGTTCGCAGCCTCCGCACCAATAGTTCATCCAAGGTATCCCAACTCGTTCTCCCGGCCTGAAGCGCAGAACACTAGAACCAACCTCTTCAATGATTCCAACACCCTCATGACCGATTATGTTGACTCCGTTTGCCTCCATCACACGTTTATCATCGGGCCATTCGCCCTTCCATTGGTGTACGTCACTATGACAAACTCCGGTAGCACTCACCCTCACTAGAATTTCGTCATTCTTCGGAACAGGTTTCGCCACATCTCGGATAACTAAAGGGTCACCCCATTTTTCAATAACTGCTGCCTTCATAGACCCAACCAAAATCTATTCTTCAATCTTGTTTTTGGCGAAGCAGTTTAATTAACAATCTGTGCGATTTCACAACTAAAAGTGCGAGACCTCATAAATCATAAAATGTACAAGGCGTTCGTCTGGTTGTGCTCGATATGTGACCAAGTGCATATTTTCGCGCAATGAAATTTGGCTGCTTCTTTTCATACTCTATGATCGAGTTCTATCAGTTCATATGGGCGTGTTTACTGTTCGCCGTTCCAGATTTGGAAACGTTACGCAAATCTTAGTACAACTCGACCTTAGTGTGAGGTTCGATAGAAGACTCTTCTATCCCTACTCAGGGTTTGGCTGATGCGCGGAGCTAGTTCATCAGACGTGTACTTTCTGCGAGCGAATATCATCTTATCCTTACTTCTAATTCGATGAATTCAAAATATGATGTGAGAAATTTGCAAAGAACGATCTTAACGATCTCCGTATGTCATCTCTTAATTGAAGTCTTCTACTTCACGCAAGCTGCGCTAATTCCAGTCATGATTCAAGAGTTCAATCTAAACCTGCTAGATGCTTCTCTCGTGGTCTCCGTCCCTAGCCTCGTTGCGCTTCTAGCGTACTTTCCATCCGGACTATTGGCTGACGTGTTGAGTCCGAATCAACTTCTGTTTGCGAGTATGACAATCGAAGGATCCTCGATACTGATTGCAAGTCAAGCTAGAAGCTATTGGTTGTTGGTTGCGGCTTTATGCTTCACTTGTATCGCGCGTCCTGTATATCACGCGTCAGGAGTGACTCAGATCAGCAGGATTGCGAAGTCTGACGAATTGAATATGGCTATGGGAATTCACAATGCATTAGGTGATCTGGGAACAGCGGCCGGAGTGTCGAGTCTAGCTTTTTTCCTTACATTTCTAAGCTGGAGGTGGGCTTACGCGCTTTGGGCGATTCCAGTTCTATGTTGGGGTATCGTTGTCCTTAGGTCCTCGAAACTTAGAATGCCTAGATCGACAGAACCGCGTCAAAGCGCAAAGCGCTCGAATATTATACATAGTATTCTGGTTTTTTCATTCGTGATTTTCCTTGTTTTCGTCGCGATTAGAGAATTGGGATCTACTTCAGTTTCCACCTTTGTGACAACTTTTCTTGTAGTAAGGTTAAAGGTGTCAGCAGCAACGGCAAGCCTGGTCTTCGGGTTAGGGGCTTTCGTCGGAATAGTAGGAGACCTGGCTGGTGGTTATCTCGGAAAATGGCTGAGCACCAAGAAAGCTTTGGTGTTTTGCATGTTTTGTTGCATAGCTATGCTTGTGGCATTGGGATTTGTTTCCGGAATTTCCTTGTTTATCATCGTCTACCTAGCCTACGCGTTCTTTGATTTCGCTGTCTGGTCTCCGATGCACACTCTTGTGGCGGAAATTACTCCTGACAAGACTAGAGGGCTGAGCTATAGTACGTACTTTTTCGTGCACACTTTGATGTTTTCTTTGGCACCTATGTTAGCAGCTGGCTTCATACAGCTGTACGGCATCGCGATAATATTTCCTTTAGGCGTTGTTCTCCTCGCTACGGCTTTAGCGATGCTAACCGCCTTGCGAGAGAGATCTTTGATGAACTTGGGTTCTCCTAAGGTTTTGACTCCGATGAGTCAGCCTAAAGGATGAGGATAAGTTAGGGTACGATCGCTGCCTTTAGCGCAGTCCCATTTTCCGCCGCCAAAACCGCCTTCTCGGCATCGTCCAACGAAAATTCATGGGTGATCAATTCTTCGAATGGGAATCGGTTACGATTGGCGTAGAGTAGATTAATTGCAGTTTCGTAATCATATTCGGAATAACCGTACGATCCGAACAAGTTAATGTCCTTACTGCACAACAGGAATGGGTTTATTCCAACATCACCAGCGTCAACGAAATGTCCAACCTCGACAAAGGTTCCTCCAGGCCTTACCATTGCTATTCCCTCAGGAACCGCCGCTGGTACACCTGTTGCCTCTATGACCAAGTCCGGTCCTTGCGTTGATGCGAACCGTTCTTTTACCATCTTTATCCGAGCTTCGGGAGTTCGTACTTCCTTAAGGTCAATGGTTTCGTCAACACCAAACTTTCTGGCGATCTTCAACCTATTTGCTTCACCGGCTACCATCATAACATCTCGTGCTCCACTGATCTTCGCGGCAGCCGAAGCGAGGGTTCCGATGGCTCCTGCCCCTTGAATAACAACGCTCTTTGCAGGGCCAAAGCTCTCGCTGTATGCTGGTCCACCAGGTGCAAGGGATCGCTCGAATGCCCGAGTTGCAGTTGTCATGGGTTCAACTAACGTGTTCAACTTTGTGGACATGTCTTTTGGAATTTTGTACATCCACGCTTTGGGCTGATCGACGTACATGTATTCGGCCCAACCACCGTACAAGTACGGTGGATCCTTACACTTCGCCGTAATACCCCAGGTAAAGAAGTTCTGACATAAGCCCCGTCGAGTCGTGAATCGACAAAAATAACACTCACCGCACGGAACTGTGTTGAAAAGGGCGACTCTGTCTCCAACAGATAAATTCTCGCCGTGTGGTTCCAACCTGTAAGGTGTTTTTCCCATCTCCTCAATTGTGACTGAAAACTCATGCCCTAGAATTATGGGATAAGGCAATGCCTTTTCTTGGCCGCGGTAGTAGTGAACATCTGTTCCACAAACTCCCGCCATTTCAACTTTGACTAACATGTCCGTGGGTTTTACTTGAGGTCGCGGATAGTCTCTAATTTCGATATGACCGGGTGCAGTAAGAAGAGCTGCTTTAACCATAAGGAGATCACAGCGTCAGCAATAATTTCTGCCAGGTGACTATTAACTTCGCGAACGTTGTCCTAATTATTGTTCATATTGTCAATACCTAGGAATTTTATTCGTTCGTTACTTAACGCCGTCACTCATTTTGCGAGCGCTATCGGCATTGACAGATTTCAATAGACTCTTCGACCGAATTCGCATCAACGATCTTGAACTAAGAAACAGAATCGTGATGCCAGCGATGGGCACCCAACTGGCAAGCGATTCCGGTGCTGTGACGCAACGCCTGATAGATTACCATGTAGAACGATCAAAGGGTCTGGTAGGCTTGCAAATCACCGAAGTTGCATGCGTTGATTTTCCGCTTGGAAAAACGATTGTCAATCAACTAAGAATCGATCATGACAGATTCATTCCCGGACTGAACCATCTCGTTGAGGCAGTTCATCTTCACGGCGGGAAAATGGCAGTTCAACTTCATCATGCGGGTCGTCAGACGACGTTAGTCGCGACTGAAGGGTTGCAGCCCGTTTCATCGTCAGAGGTGGCCTATGTAGATCGGTACGGAATTCCGCCAGGGGCATGGGTTTCTCGCCCTCGAGCTCTCAATGTTGATGAGATACATGATCTCGTGGAGAAATTCTCGGAAAGCGCGGAAAGAGCGAAGCGAGCTCAAGCGGATGCAGTAGAGATTCATGGTGCGCATGGCTATCTCATAGGTCAGTTTCTATCTCCGTACACGAATCACCGTACTGACGATTACGGAGGAAGCTTGGATAAGCGACTTAGATTTGCTGTTGAAATTATTGAAAGAACTCGACAGAAAGTCGGAGAGCATTTCCCAATAATCTTCAGAATTAGCGCAGACGAGATGATACCTGACGGATTGAAGCTTGAGGAAGCCAAAATCATCTGCAAGAGACTTGAGCAAGCTGGCGTGGACGCATTCAATGTATCGGCCGCAATTTACGAATCAGAACATTGGTGCGAGCAACCTATGGCGATACCTCGTGGATGTTTAACGACGCTCTCAGCTGGTATCAAGGAGGCTGTTACAAAACCGGTGATAGTTGTTGGGAGAATAAACAATCCTCGGTTGGCTGAAGAGATCATCGAGCAGGGCAAGGCAGACTTGGTCGCCATGGGCCGAGCACTTTTGGCTGATCCGGAATTACCAAAGAAGGCGTATGAAGGAAGAACCTCCGAAATCAGAATGTGTACGGCCTGCAACATCGGGTGCATCAATAGGGTAGGCTGGCAAGGGCTCAGCATCAGTTGCCAAGTTAATCCTGCAGTGGGAAGAGAAAGAGAGTATGAACTGATCAAAGCCAAAACCCCTCGCAGAATCCTAGTGATAGGAGGAGGTCCCGCGGGTATGGAAAGTGCACGCGTAGCTGCCCTTCGCGGACATGAAGTAACCATGTATGACCAGAACAATGAGTTAGGAGGACAACTACTTTTAGCATCCAAACCACCACACAAAGATGAACTAAGGAACATATCGACGTACTACTCGACGCAACTTCGGAACCTTGGTGTACGCGTCCATCTTGGCGAGACAGTAGATGGGCATACCATTGAAAGCGAATCTCCTGACGCAGTGATTCTTGCTACAGGAGCAACTCCCTTGATTCCAAACATCATGGGAGTCAATTCGAGTCACGTCGTCACAGCTTGGGATGTATTGAAAGGCAGCAATCTGCGAAAGGGCGCAGCAGTAGTTGTAGGGGGTGGGGAAGTGGGCTGTGAAACTGCAGAATACCTAGCATCAAAGAACATGCAAGTAACAATATTCGAGATGCTTGACTACATGGGAGGTGATGTGGAACTCTTGACAAGACATCTGCTCCTTGAAAGACTTAGCAACTTGGAAGTCGCAATGGTAACTAACGCCTTCGTCACCGACATTGTCGAAGGGGGCATCTACTACTCCAAAACAGGTAATAAGAAACGGGTTTTTGTGGAGGCGCCAACTATTGTGTTCGCGACTGGTTCAAAACCCAGGAACGAATTAGCATCTCGACTGATTCAAGCCAAGAATGAGGTTCACCTCGTTGGTGACTGCGTTGAGCCGAGAGGAATTCTCGATGCAATAAAAGAAGGCTCACAGGTGGGAAGAACCGTTTGATTTGCAATTCAATTCACTGGCACGCTTGCAAATAAATATCCTCCAATACGTCAATAAGCCAAAAATATACAACCACGAGAGAGATGGCTAGGCATATAGTTCATTCCCAACTCTACAGTTCGAATTTACGTCAACTTATTGTATGTTGCAAACTATGAAATCCGTTAGAGCACAGAGATACCACGATTTAGATGAGTCTAGAAAAGTCATCTACACCCGGAGATTCTGAAAGGAAGGTATTCGTTAGAACTGCTTCAGGACTCGTTCGAAACATAAGTCCATGGGGAGCTCTCACTCTAGCATTTGTGATGCCGGGTATTCTGAACGCTTTCTACTTAGGAGAATGGGGAGCCGGGCTATACCCAACCGCTTACGAGCCTCCAGCTGTTCTCCTCGTGTTTCTCTTAGCTCCAGTTATGGCTGTTTTCTACTTGTTCTCCGTGGCAATGCCGAGATCTGGCGGTGACTACGTCTATGTATCTCGCACATTATCACCTGTGTTGGGCATGGTGACAAGCTGGACCTTCGCAATCGTATTCTGGTCCTGGGCGGGCAATGTAGCGATGCTAATGTGGCTGTACGGTCCAGTAGTAGACTTTGTCGCAAGAGGGCAGATGACTGGCAACCAGGGACTCGTTAACCTCGGACTCTTAATCTCCAGCCCGAACATCCTGTTTGTACTCGCTACGCTCTCTACCGTCGCGATGGGGGTCATAGCTTGGAGAGGACTTAAGGCGACGACTGCAACGATGTACATCGTATGGATCTTTTCAACTATAGGACTCTTAGCGTTCATCTACATTTTCCTATCGATGCCATCCCTGGACTTCTTCAAAGCAAACATGCTGAAAATGACAGGCGTCAGTTACGACTCCATTATACAACAAGCCAAGGCTAACAGTTGGACCGGCCAATTCACGGTAATGGACACGATGTACGCAGGGATGGTCTACGTTATCCTAAACACTCTCGGCAATCAGGCAATTACAACGTGCGCAGGCGAAATCAAACAAGTGAAGAAAAGCACTTTCTTTGCCCTTTTCGGATCACTAGTCTTGATGGTGGTGTACTGGCTTCCACAATACTATATAGCATTCACATACCCAGGAGCAGCTTACGCTAGCGCTTCTGCGTACCTCGACATGATCGGCAAGAACCCGTATATGATCGAACCGGTGTGGTCATACGTTGCGGCTTTTGCTACGAACAATCCGTGGCTAGTTAGCTTGGAAGCATGGGCCTTCTGGGCCTCAGACTGGGCGATTGGATTCGGCTCGTTGTTCTTCAGTACGAGAGCAGTTTTCGCTTGGGGCTTTGACAGAGTCTTCCCTTCATTCGCTTGCGCCGTCGACAAACGCGGAAGCCCATGGGGTGCCGTCCTGATCGCGACGATCGGTTGCGAAGTTTGGACAATCCTCAACGTCTACCTGCCGCAGTACATCAAAATCGTCGGATACTCTGTGACAATCTGGATGGTCGGATGGGTCCTTCTCGGATTGGCAGCGGTAGTCTTCCCCTACCGCAGAAGAACCATCTTTGAGAAATCACCTGACATTGTTAGAAGGAAGGTGGCAGGCGTACCAGTAATCGTCATTATGGGCGTTATAACAGTCATCATAGCTGGATTCGTGGCCTGGGCTACGTTCGTGCCAGCACTAGCCGGGGTAACGGCATTCACTCCATTCGTCTTGACTGTCGTAAGCTGTGTCGTTGCGCCGGTCGTAATATTCTACGCCTATTACATATACAGAATGAAATTCGGCAAAGTACGTATGGATATACAGTTCAAAGAGATCCCACCCGACTGAGCTCATCTTTCTTCACGTCTCATTTCGCGAGTCCAAAGCAGAGCGGGAGGATGTTGGAGATGAGGTTCGGGCAGCTGAACTTCACAACGTCGCCCAGAAGTACGTGCGAGCTTTTAGTCTGGAAGATGATCGAAGTGACCCAATGTGATTAGACTGCTTCCAGCTCCAGGCAGATTCGTGATTGGAATCGACTCTCTCTCTGAATTGGGCAAGCATGTTAAACATCTTGGAAATCGTGCGTTTATCATTGGCGGCACGATTTCTCTGTCCAAGGTGGAACGTAAGATCGGCGAAACTCTGGCCGAGAACAGTATCGAAATAGTTGGAACTTACCAAGGGCTTAAGGCTTGTACGCACTCGAATATAGCAACTATATTTGGTGAGGCGAATAGTGCACGACCCGACCTTGTATTAGGTGCCGGAGGAGGAACCGTTTCCGATACTGCGAAGGTTGTCGCCTCCAAACTTCGTCTACCCCTTGTCCTAGTTCCCACGATCTGCACGACCAATGCAGAGACCAGTGCTGTTTCGGTGGTTTATACTGATAAGCACGTATTTCTCGAAGACGTAATTTCACCTAGAAATCCAGACCTCGTTGTTGTCGATACTAAGCTCATTTCCGAAGCTGGAAAATGTACATTGGAGAAGGGGATGGGAGATGCGCTCGCCGCCAAATTCGAAGCGGAAGCCTGCGATATGTCTCAATCGAGAAACGAGCATGGAGGAATTGGAACCAGCATCTCATTGGCAGCAGCCAGGTTGTGTTTTGAGAAGTTGATGGCGTATGGTTTTGACGGAAAGCTAGCTGTGGACAACGGGCTTGTAACACCCGCCGCTGAGGAAGCTATCGAGGCCGTAAAGCTTCTGAGCGGTCTTGCTTGGGAGGGGTCAGGTACTGCCGCGGCACACGCTATGAGTGATGGCCTCACAGAAATAGAATCCATCGCTCCCCCTAACAAGTCGCACGGAGAGATAGTTGCATTCTGCACTATAGCGCAACTCGTCCTTGAACATCGACCTCGCGGAGAACTCAATAAGATCATTGAATGGTGCCACGAAGTTGATCTCCCTATCACTCTTGCCCAACTCGGCAATGCTGACGACAAACAGTTGTCGGGAGCCTCGAAGAAGGCATGCGACCCGAAAGATTCGATGGGAAACATGCCCTTCGAAGTCACACCAAGGATGGTACATGACGCATGGGTTATGACCGATCTCTTAGGAAGACGGTATTTGAAAGAGAGATCGTAACTTCTGACGCATGTATTAACTCAACGATTCGTCCAATTCGTCCAGCCTATCCAAAACTGCATGCGCATATTGGAAATGCGAAAGATAGCACACACATTACTCGCACTGACTTAGCCAGTTCTCTCTATACTCCAACGAGGCTATGTATAGTCGAACGCGATCGTTTCTCAACTGCTTCCATGAATCCGCTTGTTCAGGCTTCGGTAATTCAGCAATTGAGACTATGGAGCGTCAAAACTTATCGTAGCTAATAATTTCTTTCAGTTGTTTCCTTGTTGTTGTGATTGGAGTTTCCGAGGGGTATCCAAGAGTGATAAGCGAAATCACTTTCCAGTCCCTAGGAATCTTCAGTAGCTTTCTGACCTGGGTCTCTTTGAAGTCGCCGACCCAACAGGAACCTATACCCAGTGACCACGCGGCGATCACCATGTTCTCTAGCGCAATTGTGACATCGATCTTCGACCATTTCCTCGCGTACGCCGAGCCAACATAGTTGCACCCAACTATAGTGCAAGCCGAGTCTTTAACGAACGTGTTCCAAATTCCTTTGGAAAGTTGTTCTTTGATTTTTTGATCTGTGAGAATTATGAAATGCCATGGTTGTTTGTTTTCCGCAGATGGGGCCTGTCGCCCGGCTAGTAGGATCTGCTGCAGAACGTCCTCCGGGATCTTCTTAGGTTGATATCTACGAACACTTTTGCGACCCATAATAGCGTCTAAAGCAGACATGTACCTTCGCTTGGGCTACCGAAACCAAATTAGTATCTCTTCGCGTTGAAGTGCAGAGTTGGTTGGACAAACACTTTCGTAGCTTCAGTCAGGAGAAGTTGACATTGAGCGCTAAACTGGGACTAATCGTGAACCCATACGCTGGTATGGGAGGACGAGTTGGACTCAAGGGAACCGATGGCCACGAGATACAGGTCAAAAGCAGAGCGTTGGGCGCCGTCCCAGAAGCACCATCCCGAGCGATTGAGGCACTAAAGCAACTCTCGTCGATTCGTGAACAAATCGAAATCATCACCTACCCTTTCGAAATGGGCGAAGACGAGGCGAGAACGGCTGGATTCGAACCGAAGGTTATCGGATCCATTCGAAAGGGAGAGACGACTGGCGAAGATACACGCACAGCATCTGAGGAGATGTATCGGTTGGGAGCGAGGTTGATTCTCTTCGCGGGAGGAGACGGTACGGCCCGCGACGTTTACACTGGAATTCGAGACCGATGCGTGGTCTTAGGAATTCCAGCCGGTGTGAAGATACACTCAGGCGTGTATGCAGTCAACGCCCGCGCGGCCGGAAAACTCGCAGCAATGTACCTGCAAGGAGAAGTGACTCGTGTAAGAGACGCCGAAGTTATGGACCTTGACGAGAAAGCGTTTCGGGCAGGTCGTGCATCTGCCCAACTCTATGGCTACCTTCGTGTTCCGTTCGAGGAAACATTCGTACAAAATCCCAAAGCAGGCACTAGGGAGCCGGAAGATTCCGCCATGGACAACATTGCTTACACGGTCGTAGAAGAAATGGAACGGGACTGCTTGTACATCCTTGGACCTGGAACGACTATGAGAGCAATAAAGGCGAAGATGAGTCTCGAGAACACTCTCTTGGGCGTAGATGTGGCGCTTAACAAACTGCTGATAGCACGAGACGTGAACGAGAAAGACCTACTCAGCTTGATCAAAGGGAAAAAGGCCAAGATAATAGTCACAATAATCGGAGGACAAGGATACATCTTCGGTCGCGGAAACCAGCAAATTAGCCCACAAATCATACGCGAAGTTGGAAGAGAGAATATTATCGTTGT
>DATIYC010000179.1:0-5645 GCA_035517955.1 Candidatus Acidiferrales bacterium
CACCAGAACTTAGAATCGGAGGAACCAGGACGGCTAATGCGACTGCTGCTACCCCCAGGGTCGCTATTGCCCCAAAGATTACTGTTCTTGAAGTGAATGCTTTCCGAAAGGGCCGAGCCAGCAAGACAATCCCTACAATGAAGGGGACATAGCTCGCAAGCCAGAACCCATCTGCAACCGACGGATAAGGCGCCAGGATTCCGAGAAAGAGAAAATAAGCCCCATAGTATGCCTCTGCCAGAAAACAGAAGAAAACCCCAAGCGTGAAACATGTCCAGGCCGACGAAAACCTGTCTTGGGGAGGCCCCTTTGGCTTTAGGGAGATGGCGGCTAGTAAAAGGGCGGCAAAAGCCTCAGTGGGGATCCCAACGCCAGAAAGCAGTGCAGCAAAACTGAGATTCCAGAGGCCATAGACATATGCAACACCAACCACCGTAGCCAGTAATAGGAAGATGGACTCAACCCGCCAGAGACGACCACTTGCAAACCGGTGATCCTTAGAAATGTTGCCTGGATGTTCTCCAGGAACATTCTGAGACATGCTCCTGTCTAACAAAAGAAGACTAGCGCCTCATGAAGTCACTCTGACCGTACGAATGATAGTTATTTGTGTGTTTGTTGCGGAGAAGCTGACAACTTCAGACTAGTCTTTGTCAAGGTGGAGATTGCAGCTGTGCGACTACTCAGCCACAACAGTGTGCGATTCCTATTCCACCAAAGAAGCATTTCGCAATTCTTTTGGAGCAGAGTGAATGCTACTTTCTATTTCCCTACCTCTGGAAGTTTCTCACCCATAATTCGATTCTTTGGGGGCCATAACTTGAACCACACCTTTCTCATAGCCACTGCCAGCGGTCCGAACCTCGGGGATATTGTGCTGAATTTTGAACCTGCCAGTTTCACCCAGGTTATAACGGCTATTCTGGACAGGAAAAATGGGAATTGAACATTTTTTCCAGATCCCATCCCCGGCTCCAAAAGTCCGCATTTTGAGTCCATTTATCGGAGTATTCGTGTATTTTGCGCGGATTCTTTGAGCATAATTTGTGGAGCTCGGTGTTGTGTCATTCTGTGTGCGCGTGAGGGTGAGTGTGAAAGACTTGCCCGTGCTTGTGTGCGTGGACGTGAGCCAGGTTACTGTTGAGGAGGAGGTTCCAGTTGCTGAGTGTTTCATCGGTTGATCCGTCGGCAGCCATCCTATGTTGTTCATCTAGGACTATGCATCGGTCTGATGTGTCGGCTGCAAGTTCAAGATCGTGAGTGGCGGTTATGATTGTTTTGCCGGTTTCATGTAGCTCATTTAGGAAGCTCTCTAGCCAGACCTTGGTGCGTGGGTCGAGATCTGAGCTGGGTTCATCGAGCAGGAGAACGTCTGGTCCTAATGCCAGAACAGATGCCAGTGCTACCTTTCTCTTTTCGCCTTCGCTCAAGTTTTGTGAGCTACGGTTTCTGAGATGCTGTATTCCCAAGAGGGAAAGCGCTTCCTTGACTCGCAGCTGAACATTCCCCTCAGGCAGGTTCAATTGCAAAGGCGCGAACGCCACTTCCTCCCAGACCACAGGCGAAAAGAGTTGGGAATCCGCATCCTGGAAAACCATCCCGACTCTCCGTCTGAAGTAGCGAGCGAACTCACTCCTGTTTAACTCCATCCCAGCTTCACTGAGGATCGAACCAAACGCTTTGACGGCGCCCGAAGTGGGAAAGATCAGGCCGCAGAGCAACTTGAGTAGCGTTGATTTCCCTGAGCCATTTGCACCAAGTATAGAGATCGATTCCCCTGATTTGACGATCATAGAAATGTCATTGAGGGCAGAGTGGTGGCCGGAGTACGTGTAGGATACGTTCTGGATCTCGAAGATGTTCTCGTTGCCTTGGAGCATTTCAAATCCCGTTGATGGCAACGATGTTGCGAAGCATGAGCAGAATAACGCCCAAACCAAGGAGGAAACCTAAGAAGGCCCAGTCAAACGGCTTGGCCTGGAAACGACTGTCCTTCCTTACTCTTCCGTCGTAGCCGCGTGAAATCATGGACAGGTTAACTAGCTCGCTCATGTTCATTGAACGTCGGAAGAGCACTCCGATTGTTGCGCTTAGCCACTTTCGTATATCCTCGCTGCGTTCGGGTCTTAGCGTTCTGCTCTTGAATGCTAGCGACATATCCTGAGCGACGCTGACAAGAACGAAGACGTACCTGTAAGTCATACCTAGAATCATGACGAAGGCAGTAGGTATTTTCAGGCTCTGGAAGGAGGCTAGGAGGTCAGTCCAACGGGTGGTTAGTGCAAAGAGGACGATGAACGAGACTGCGGTTCCCGTTCTCAACACAAAGAGAATGGCGCTCTGAACGCCTGGAACCGTAAGTGCAACTGTCCAAGGCGATGCAAGAGGTCCAATGTGTTGCCCTTTCGTCAAGATTGTGAGGACGGGCTGTCCGGGAACGATGAAGTTGAACATCGCTGGAATGGCTATTACCAGAGTGAAGAGTGGAATGAAGAGCCATACTCTTTTCAGGTAATAGTCGAGCCTCACGTGCGATGCAACGGCAAGAAGAATATTGACTCCCAGAATAGCGAGAACCCACTCCACACGGTTAAGCAAGATAATACAAACAATGAGCCAGAGCATTCCGACAAGCTTGAAGCGTGGATCAACGAATTGCAGCAACCCATTCTGCGACGCGTACCATTCAGCGTAGCTGGACTCATTGAAGAAGGTGGAGAATGCGGTAGTCGTCCTTTCTAGTATGCTCTTCTTGCCGCGTCCTGTGACGGTGCAGCGTGGGCAAGGGCCAGTGGTTGACCTTTGACCCAACCATTCAGGAAGCATATGACTTTACGTTTCTCCTAATCGCTCAGAATTTAAGAGACTGGTTTTCGATTTTACACGATAGACCGCGAAAAGCCCTACGCCAAGTATTGAGACTCCGATAACGGCCGCAAGGATGTACGCTAGACTGAGTTGCGTGAACGTCGTCGCGCCAGGAACACTGTAGCCTTTGAAAGGAGCAATATATAGACCCTCTAGACTTGTCAGCCCTGCAGGAGGAGTCATCCCGAAAATTGTCTCTAAGTCAGATGCGCTCCACTCCGCAAACGCCGAACCCGTGGCTAGCAGACCTAACGGAACAAGTGCAACTAAAATAGCTAGCAGAGTCCAGAGTTTTCTAAAGTTCGACCACTTCAACATCGAAGGCGCTAGTGTTGGGGTTCCTCCCGAGCCCATGCCTCCTCTTAGATTCGGGATATTGCTGGCGATTGACGTTACAAGTATCGACGGTTCGGAACGCATTATGTAGGATACCAAGAAACCGGTTGCGGCTGCATCCACGAAACCAAACACGGCCATGTGTGATATGAGCATCGCAGGAATCGTCACAGTCAACGGAAAAGGAGCGTAGAGGGGGCTGCCACTAGAAGTGTGATACAAGATAGGCTGAACTCCTAACTCAACCGCGCAGCAAAGGGCCGCTATGTTCAGTCCAATATAGGCCGATGCAGCTGCCGCAAGCCACCGTCGACGAGACATGAGCGGAGCACGAGTCGAAAGCAGCCTGTAAACGTAGTAACTGACAAAAGACATCACCAACCCCATGTTGAACGAGTTAGCCGCAAAGGTAGTTATGCCACCATCACCAAACAGGAGACATTGAATCAGCAGAGCACCGGTGACTCCTAGGAATCCGAACCATGGCCCTAAGGTCAACGCGAGGATAGCGGCGCCAACCGCATGCCCCGTAGTTCCTCCTGGTGCAGGGAAGTTGAACATCATTATAACAAATGAAAAAGCAACTCCAAACGCGAGCCAGGGAATCTGCTTCGTCTTGAGACTCTTCTCCACTCTCCTAGACGTAACGAACCACAGCGGAATCATGATCACATAGAACGCGATGCAAGTGGACGGCCCCAGATATCCGTCCGGAATGTGCAACTGAAATCACCGGTATTACTATCTTGCAGATTAGTATTACTGTAATAAACTGTTAGGGCAGCACCGATTTTCGATAACTACTTCTAGGGCAATTGCGAGCAAGCGAAATTATATGTTGAGCGTTATAGTTTGAGTAGACGTGCGCAGCCAATGGTCAAAGTGGATAGGTTCAGTTTTTCGACGCCTCCAAAATTGATGAAGGAATTTGATGACTCACTCAGAGCGATAGGGTACAAGGATCGCTCGAAGGGATTGCAGGTTGCGATGCGCAACTTCATCACGGAATATGCTTGGAAAGGTGAGAGAAGCAAACCTGGAGCAGGCGCGGTTCTCCTAATGTATGATCACCGATCTCGCGGAGTCCAAGAAGCACTAACTGACGTTCAGCACCACTATCGAGACACGATAAACTCCACTACGCACATCCATCTGGACGAGTATCGCTGCTTGGAAATAATCTCAGTCAAGGGAAAACTGGAAAGAATTCAGGCTATGGCGGAAGATCTTATGAAAACGAGGGGCGTTTCTCAGCTCAAGCTGTCGACGGTTGCTTTATGAGCGCCGAGGAACCGAATTCTGCCTTCAACTACGCTCCACTCGTCAACGATGGCTGCTTACGGATATCCAGTCGGAACATGTTTTTTTGTTCAGCCCAACACCAACGAATGTGTCGGCAGTAAAGTTTCTGTAGATATTTTGCGGACAATTCCTCCACTCACGGGAAATGTGGAATCCAGTAGTGCAAACCGATCTAAACCCCGGCTCTAACACAGTTCAAATGATCTCGATCTTCAAGTCCGATATCTTCGTTACCTGCTCAAAATCGTGATCGGAGGTTACGATCTTCTCGGCTCCGCTTGCAACCGCTATTCCTGAAATGAGTGCGTCCATGGGGTTGATTGGAATGCTTAATCTTAGTAGGCCGCCCATGATTTTTGCTGCTTCTGTTGCAGAACTAGAATCAAGATCGAGAAGTATTGTGCGGCGAAGGAAGGCTTTTACTGCTTTCTCCTCCTTCGCAAGCCTTCTGTGCTGGATCGGGGAAAGAAGTTCGAATAGCGAGACAGTCGTTACAGCGACTGCGTCTCCGCTATCTTCTATGGATTCGACAAGTGATTTCGTTTTTGCGCCGCCGCGTAGGAAGTCCACCGCAGCGGACGTGTCGAAAATGATCAACTGCGAACCTTCGCTCTTTTTCGGATCCGAGATATGTCATCTTCGATCTCCGCGAGGTTCCTGCTCTCAGCCAAGGCGCCCCATAGTGGAAGCAGGCTTCCACGCTTCTCCAACACTCGCTCGATAACGTCGCTGAAACTCTCGCCTTCGCGTTTCTCTTCCGCGAGTTTCCTGTAAACTGCTTCCCTAATGGCAAGGTTCTTAGTTGCCATACACAGCCCTATATACAGCACTGGGTATGGCACGCTTAAGCGTTTCTTTGCACAGCACTCCGAAAAGGGCAGACGAATACAGAATGTGTCGTGTCGCGCGCCACATCAATGTCAGAAGAATGGGAATCAGACTTTTTCCTGGGCTCCTATCCCAGACTCAAAATCAGATTGCCTCCAGTTCCCATGCTATAACGAATGGCTATTCATGCACAGCAGGCCGATTGAAGCTTGCGTCATACATGTATTTTTTCGAAATCAAACTACTGAACTGTCATCTTGACTTCATAGTGGCGTGCCATTGGCTCTATTTTCGATAGGATTTTCTTTGCC
>DATIYC010000180.1:0-4775 GCA_035517955.1 Candidatus Acidiferrales bacterium
AATCGAAACTCTTCTAGCCATTTGCGTCATCTTCATTTTCGCTTTCATACGTCTAGTTTTAATCTTCACCTCTTCAGCTTCATGGTTTCGAGCCACAAATGAACAGCAACGCGGTCGTGATGTGCGACTTTGACGGCACAATCATCAACATCGACGCCGCTCAGAGGACTCTGGAGCTCTTCGCTAGCCCCCAGTGGAGAATCATCGAGAAACAATTTGAGACAGGCGAAGTGTCTTTCGAGGAATCACTGCAAAGAGAATACGAGCTGATCGAAGCTTCCCCCGATAGGATCTTGCAGACGCTCGACCCGATGACTGTGTTGAGACCCAACTTCGAAAAGTTGGTTGAATATTGTAAGTCAAACAATGCTTCGCTAATCGTTGTAAGCGGTGGCTTAGATTTCTACATCCAACATTTCCTAGCGCGAAGAAACCTGCTGAATCTCATTACTCTATGCGCTCCCAGGACGGAGCGCACTGCAAAAGGTTACAACGTAGTTCTTCCAAAGAAATTCGATCTAGCCTCAATAAATTTCAAAGCCGATCTTGTAAAATTCCACAAAAACAAAGGGCAAGAGGTTTTCTTCGTAGGAAACGGCCTAGGAGATTTTCCTGCGGCAAGGGAATCTCAGTACACCTTTGCGATCAAAGAATCGAGGTTAGCAGAACTCTGCAAACAGACCAAGATTCTCTGGGAAGAGGTAGAGGATTTTCAGCAAGTCATCGATACGTTGAGTAATTTTTAGCGGGCAACATTTCCAAGAATAGTTTTATTTGATAAGTTTGCAGGGGTCGAGACAGGGTAAGGCAGTTGATCGTAATTGGAGGCCCCACCTGCGAGAGTCTGGCATCAAAAGTAGCGAAAGAATTAGGGGTGGACGTGGGAGCGTTAGAGGTTCGCAGGTTTCCGGACGGCGAGAAATACCTTCGCGTTCTTTCTGATGTGAAAGGACAAAATGTCGCGGTGATTCAGTCAATCCATCACACACCTGATGAGCTGCTGTTCGAATACCTACTACTTGCAGACGCATTGAAAGATCTGGGCGCGAAACGGGTTACCGCCTTCATACCATATTTCGCTTATGCGCGGCAAGACGAGCGCTTCAAACCGGGTGAGGCTTTGAGTTTCCGGACAGTGAGCAAGCTTATCGAGAGCGTTGGGACGGATGAAATTTTCACTATAGACATGCACCAACACAGAGTTCTCAAAACCTCGGAAGTTTTCAAAATTTCTTCACACAACCTTTCCGCAATGCCTCTTTTAGCGGATTATGTGAAGAAGTTAGGCAAGTTAGAGGGGCCGCTAGTAATTGGCCCTGATGCTGAGGCTGAACAGTGGGCGAAGATCGCAGCGGACCGCTTACAGACTGATTACGATGTCTTTGAAAAGAAAAGATTTGGAGACGCAAACGTCCAGGTTCGCCCCAGAAAAGCGAACGCGAATGGACGCGACGTATTGATAGTTGATGACATAATCAGCACTGGAGGAACAATAGTTGAGGCGGCGAAGATTCTGCTATCCCAAGGCGCAAGGCGCATTCAAGTTGCGTGCACGCATCCAATTCTCGCGTCGGGCGCACTGGAGAAGATTCGAGCAGCGGGAGTGAGCGACGTGATAGGTACGGATACGGTACCTGGTCCAATTAGCTTCGTTAGCGTTGCCCCCGTAATCGCCGAAAACGTGAGGCAGTAGCCTCGCAGCTATCCTAGGTGCTTCATGAGCGTAGAACGATCGGGGCTTCCGCGTGTCTCAGGCCTCGTAGCTTTCAACCCAGCAGCTACGGACGCCCATCTTAGTGCCTCCGATTCGGAACGATGTTCTACAAGCGCTGCTACGAAAGCTCCGAGAAAGGCATCTCCGCAACCTACCGTGTTCACAACTCTGAGACCTAGAGCCTTAGGGGCGAATGCGTGGAACACTGTGCGCTTGCCCTGATAATGTAGTACGCATCCCTTTGAGCCATATTTCATGACAACCTTCAGCTTGCCGTTCACTTTGCTAAGCTTACGGGCGGCAGCTTCCTCCGTCCTCGCACGGGTAAGAAACCTGACCTCGTGCTGGTTCAACAATAGGTAGTCAACATTTCGAAGCAAGTGTGCAGCAGCATCCAGCCCAAAACGTGACTTTAACCCAGGGTCCCAGACCACGCTTTTTCCCAATCTCTTAGCCTTACGAGCGAGTCGTGAACAGGTCGCTAGTGGAGGGTCCATAATTGCGATCAAGCTAGCATTTTCAATTAGGCGTCGTCGAGTTGGATGCTCTAAGTCGTCTGGTAATAGGGAGGCGTTGGCGCCCACGAGCGAGTGAATTATGTTTTCACCGTTCTTATCTATGATGATGAAGGCCTTCCCTGATTCGATTCTCTTAGTGATTTTCAGTCCCGTGGTGTTGACGCCCTCTTGTTTGAAGATTCGCAGGTGTTCTTCCGCGACGGAGTCATCTCCGAGAGAAGCGAGTATTGCTGCACGATTCTCACCAAGCAAGCGCGCCGCTGCTACGACAGCGTTTCCAGCCTTGCCGCCTGGGACTCGTGAAATGCGTCTAACGGAGACCTGTTCGCCTCGATGAGGAAAGGTATCGATGAATATGTTGATGTCCCAGTTTACTGCGCCTGCAACTACGACCTTTGGCAACGTTAACTCAGCTGCTCGCGGGGGTCTCGCAGTATTCTGAATTGTTCTGCTCTTAGTGTTTGCGCATAAGGAGATAGTAGAGAACTGCTGAGATTATGAACGATACGAAATAGCTGAAGTCTGCGCCTCCGAGCGGTATCGATGCAGGCCCGACGTAGTTGATGTAGCTAATGGATGGGATGAAGAGAACTGATACGAGGATGCCGACGAGGTAGCTAAGAATCGCCTTCCACGCTATACTTGGCAGAGAACTGAGCGTTCTGTACGTATTGTGTTTCAGGACGAAGAAGTCAACGACGATTATGCCGAGCCAAGGTGTAATCCAGTAGTCTAGGAGTAGGAGGAATGTTTCATAGAATCCTCCAAAATTTCCTCCACCGTACATGGCTAAGAAGAAACCGACAATTCCACCGATGACGACGGCTTTCCATCTATTCGTTTTGATGTCGAGGACAAGGGCCGATAATGCGTTTGTGTAGATGTTCAACACGTTAGCGGCGACTCCGCCGAGTATAATCGCGAAAACAATAAGCAAACCAAAGGGACCAAGCGCTTGGGGGAGGGCGCGTGTGGCATCTGATGCTGTAGGCGCTAGTATTCCAACCAATGCGCCTATAAGCTCAAGCCAGAACGATGCGATGAATGCACCGACGAAAGAGTTCACAATTGATTTTCTGTAGGATGTTGAGTCTGGCAAGTAACGGGAATAGTCGGACCCGTAGGGCGCCCAACTCATCACGTATGAGAACGAGGCCGCGAGGGTGATAGCGAACAAAGCTAGGGGGCTCGCCGAGCCGGTGGGAGCATAAGCCATTATGCTGCCCGTGTGCTGTGTGAAGATGAGGAAAGTGGCGAACGCGAAAAGCGCGCCCAATACTACGGCCATCACTTTCTCGAACGAGTGAATCATATCGTAACCGTAAATGGCCAATAGAACTTCAGCAACAGTTGTGATAAGAGCAGCAATATAGAACGGCATACCTGGAATCAGTACTTGTACCGCAAATGAGCCGAGAATGACGTTGACTGTGAACCAGCCTGCCGTGCTTATCCAGTTCAAGGCGGAGAAGATGTAGTTTCCCTTCGTCCCAAAGCTCCATCGCGAGATGAACATTTGTGGATACCCCATCTTAGGGCCCATGGCCACTGAGAGTGCGACAAAGAGGCTTCCTAGGACGTTTCCGACGAGTAGCGCGAGGATCATGGATAGGAGAGGGACGCCGAGACTTACTGGAAGGAAACCTAAAGCGTAATCAGCGATTGTGAGATTCGAGGCCAACCATAAAGTGAAGAGCTGCCCGGTTCTTCCATGACGCATATTTTCTGGGACATGCTCTATGCCCAGTTTTTCAACCAATGTCGGCCACCGAGACGGTGCCGGAGTACACACCACGCGCAAATAAAGAGAACTAGTAGCTGCAATTATTCGATAAGGCTTCAGACTTTGGGTGTGTCTTTATGCTCAAAGCAGTTCTGCTAGCTAGTCCTGCTCATCATGTCAGGAGCGAGTTCTTCAGGTCTGTTTTGAGAGAAGACAGAACATTATTCGTCTGAACTCATCTAGCTTGTTAGCGCTAACGTATTCGTCGGGTTTGTGTTCCACAGCAGGGCCTTCGCCTGGTCCCATAATGAAAGTCTTGACGCCGGCCAACTCGTCCAAGTATATGGAATCCGTTCTGCCAGAATCTATTCTGAATTTGGGAGTGTATCCAACTGCCTGCTGTACACTCTTTACGGCAAATGCCGCTAGTGGATCTTCGCGATCTAATAGATACGATCTCTGAGGAGGGTAGAAGTAAACTTTGAACTCAATATCTCGTAACGTTCCCAGCATATTCTCAACCATTTTCTTTACTTCATCCCAATCCTCGTTTGGGAGAACGCGTCGCTCGCATTCAATCTTGCATTCGCCCGGAACGACGTTTATCGCTGTACCTCCTTGGATCAGACTCACGTTCAGTTCGGTGTAAGCGCTGTAGTCGTCCATTGTCATCTTGCCCGCAGGCATTCTTCGCAATGTCTCGATGACTTTTATCATGTCATAGATCGCGTTGCGACCTAACGTTCTCCAGGCGGGTTCAGAGGTATGCGCTTCCTTCCCTATGACCGTTACGTCAAATGCTACACGGCCTCCACAACCC
>DATIYC010000181.1:0-3345 GCA_035517955.1 Candidatus Acidiferrales bacterium
TGAAGACCGGCGAACAAAAACTCATTTCAATTCCAAGAGCTCCCACTGTGGATTCTCTCCAAGGGAAGGTAATGCTAATTCTTGCAGATATGCAGTCGAAAGGCCTCTTAACTATTGAGAACGAGGTTGAGACTGCGTTCAAGATCAAGTTGGATCCAGATGAGGTTCAAACGGCATGTGACGCCCTTGTGTCGCAGGGATTGGTTAAACTTGAGCCGTCGTTGAAAGAGGACCCATTCTATCGAAAAGCATCGCCTCTGGGTGAGGACGAACTGGCCGATTACTAGAAAACGTCTAGAATTTGTTGAGAGAACGTTAGCGATAACTGGACTAGTCTCAGCCGTATTCTGCCCAATCTTTCTCTGGCAGCTTTCCAGGTCAGATTGCTGGTAGATGTCTCATATTTTGAAGTCTTGCAGGATTGTTAGTGTTTCTCTGTCAAGGTTCTTCATTTTGCCTACAATGTCTGATAGCGGTACTTTTGAGAGGACATTACCCCGAAAACAAACCATTACTCCATATTCTTGATTCTTCACTGCTTCGGCGGCGGCGATTCCTAATCGCGTTGCTAGTATTCGGTCTCCAGCTGATGGTGCTCCTCCTCTAACAACATGTCCCAATACGACCGCCCGTGTCTCGATTCCTACACGCTTCTCAATCTCCTTTGCCAAAAGATCACCAATTCCGCCAAGTCGGGGGTGGCCGAACTCATCCACCTTACTTGAATCTCCTGGAGACGTACCTATGACGCTACATCCCTCTCCCACAACAACGATTGATGCAGTTTCACCTGATTGGTGCCGCTTCTTGAGGAAATCTGAAACCTGTTCGAGATCCAGAGGCTCTTCAGGGACAAGGACTACGTTCGCTCCGCTGGCAATCCCCGAGTATGCTGCGATCCATCCCGCATGCCTACCCATCACCTCGACAACCATAATTCTGTCATGTGATTCACTGGTAGTTTGAATTCTGTCAATTGCCTCGACGGTCGCGTTTATCGCTGAATCGAATCCAAACGTCACGTCTGTATTGACGATGTCGTTGTCTATTGTCTTCGGAACGCCGACAACTTTTAGCCCCATCTCAGCTAACCTTGCAGCCACGCTGAGCGTATCCTCTCCTCCCACAGCAACTAGCGCATCTAAGCCGAGGCTACGAATATTGCTCAGTACTGTTTCCGGGCCATTGGGGCGCGTGAAGGGATTGGTTCTGGTCGTGTGAAGTATGGTTCCGCCCAAATTGATTATGCTAGATACGTTATCCCATTTGAGCGGCACCGTATCGATGCTAATCAGCCCAGCCCAACCATGCCTGATACCAATCACCGAAAAACCGAATTGCTCGCACTTCCTAACCACTGCTCTAGTGACCGCATTTAGGCCGGCGCAATCTCCTCCGCCATTAAGGATGCCAATTTTCAAGATCTGAAGCGACCGCCACGGAGAGTTTGACCACGCGGGCTATGATAAGGTTCCTCACAACCATCGTGCCTACTCCACCGTGAAGTAAGGAAGATTTTGAGCGAACGGAATTCGGCTTGCAGTTTGCGGTTTTGGGTCTTTAAGCCAAGGCTACTGCTAGGGCCTTCGTTGTGCTCTCGACGAGGGGTTTGGAGCCTACGTAGAGGGCGGTTCTTTGGTGATGGTGTTTTGGTTGAATATCTAGAATCGGGGTGCCTGACTCGTCTACTGCCGTGCCTCCCGCTTCCTGGCATATGAAGGAGACGACAGACGCCTCGTACATGAGACGTAGTTTTCCTTGAGGGCGATTCTTTTTCGGGTCTGGGTGATTGACGATTGCAGGATACATGAACATTCCACCGTTGGCGAGGGTTCTATGGAAATCTGCTGCTAATGCGCCAATGTACCTGAAGGAGTATTTCCTCTCATTTTGCTCTATCCAAGATTGAATACCTTTGGCGTAGGTGTGCCGGTTTGCTGAGTTGAACGAGAGCTCCCATCCCTTTGGGTCTTCGGGTAAAATCATTCGTCTAGGTTTAACGAATTCATCCGTGTCGTCGATGTGGAACCGCCAAGTACCCGCATCCTTGAGTGCAAGTGTGAATGTTCCTGTGGGAATTACGAACATACCGGCAGCTAAGTAATCCCTTCCAGCCCGCAAGTGATTATCCTCAGCGCCCTCTAAGTTTCTTCGAGCCACACCGAACATGAAGCCTACCGGGAGACCGTGGGGTACGTTTGAGGATCCGTCTAGAGGGTCAAAATAGACGAAATAACGTCCCTCAGCGTTCATAGGAACAATTTCTTCGGATTCTTCGCTGATCGCATGAATCACGCGTCCCGATGTTTTCAAGTAGTGAACAGTGATTTCTTGGGCGATTTGGTCCATGCGGAATACGTCCTCGCCTTGAACGTTGATCGCGCCCGCCAACCCAGTATTTCCTTTCAAGGCTCCAGTCAAATAGTACTCCTCAATGTGTTTGGCAGCGCCGATTAGGGCGTCCATCAATATCAGAAAATCATATGTGCGATGGTGTTTTTCCTGGTGGTTGAGCAGGAATCCCATAATCGTCTCTTCGAATTTCAATTTTCTATCCCAGGCTTCATTCGAATGCAAACAGTTTGTGTGACGAGTCCGTGTCTACATTCCTCGATTAATCGACGCTACATTTTGATGGAGTCATGAGTTTGCTTTGAAATTTCATTCACTGAAGATTATCTTCCTCAGTGATGCCGCCATTTTTAACGGGTCATCGTTCTGCCAAACGTTTCTTCCCACGGCTATCCCTGTCGCGCCTGCCTCGATGACTCCTCTGACTTGGTTCAAGAAATCGTCGTCGGTTGGTGCTTTCGGGCCGCCGGACATGAAGATCTTAGCTTTGCCTGCAGACTTTACTGCCCAACTGAAACTTTGTTTGTCTCCGGAGTACTTGATTTTCACTGCATCGGCACCTGCTTCAAGGCCGACGCGGGCTGCGTACGCGACGATATCGCTAGCTGTATCGTTCTTTATTGTGGCCCCTCTTGGGTAGACCCATGCAAGGACAGCTAATCCAGCCTTATGTGCTTCCTCTTGGATCTTGCCGAACTCTGCGAGCATTTCATGCTCGTAGGCGCTTCCGGGGTAGATTGTGTAGCCAACTCCTTTCGCTCCAAGATCGATTGCTTGTTTGACGCTGCAGATTTGTCTGGCGAAGGGCTCACCGCCAGGAAGGCTTGTCTTGCCGTTGAGCTTCAAGATTAGCGGAACTTTGCCTCGGTAGTAGTTCTCAGCCACGCCTTTCTGAAAAACTAAGCCAGTGAAGCCCCCCTTCTCTGCTATGTCGATTATAGCTGAGGGGTCAACGTTTTTCTCCGTAAAGTCCTTGGACGGCCCATGCTCAAG
>DATIYC010000182.1:0-2785 GCA_035517955.1 Candidatus Acidiferrales bacterium
AGTTCGCAAGAGATTCTTGCCGTACTTTCGCGGTTGCGGTTTCACCCGCAACAGTTCCCACTAGCGGCCGGCCTACCTTCTCAATTGGGGAGAATGAGATGTATTTCGGGATAGGGGCTCACGGAGAGAGAGGGACAAGAAAAACCAAGCTATTATCAGCCGATGAAACTGCTCGAATCTTAGTAGAAGAAACCGTCAAAGATCTTCCTTTCAAGGGCGGTGATGAGGTCAACCTGATTGTAAACGGGTATGGCTCAACCACTCTCATGGAGCTCTTCATAGTAAATCGTAAAATCCATGAACTCCTCAATAACTTGGACATTCGCATTCACCGGACTGAGGTCGGGAACTTTCTAACCTCACAAGAGATGGGAGGTTGCTCCTTGACATTGATGCGTCTGGATGACGAGTTGAAGAAATGCATCGATGCACAAGCAAACACGGCTGCCTACGCTCGTCCGGGCAAAACATCCTAACGGTCAGGATCAAGGTTGGAGAAGCTCAGTTACGCGATGGCGAGAGATTTCCTCCTGAACCTCTCTAACCAAATCCTTCAATCCAAAGACGAACTGAACAGAATGGATGCTGAGTGTGGGGATGGGGATTTTGGCACAAGCATGTTCGTGGCATTCACAAACCTGCAGAGAGTAGTTCAATCGAGTCAGGGCGAAGATATTGGTAAACTGTTCACGGATGCTGGACAGTCAATAATTGCAACAGCTGGCGGAGCTGCTGGCCCGATTTTCGGCACCCTATTCATAGAAGCTGGAAGGGCAGTGAAAGACCGAAGTGCATTGGGTTTGTCGGACCTAGCTGGGATGTTTGAAGCGGCCCTGATTAAGATCCAGGAACGTGGCAGAGCCCAGGTTGGAGATAAGACGCTGATAGATGCCCTCGACCCTGCCGTGTCGTCTCTCAAGAAGTCACTGGCAAACAAAACGCCTCTAACGATAGCGTTGCGTGATGCGGCTAATGCTGCTCGGTCAGGGTACGAGGGGGCAAGGAATTTGGTTGCACGACAGGGAAAGGCGAGGTATCTTGCTGAACAAACAGTAGGCCACCTAGACCCAGGCGCATATGTCACTATGCTACTCTTCGACACTCTCTATAGCGTCACAAAATAGGGCGGTGTCTCACGAATGGTCTCACAATAGCGGCTGGAGCGCTCTCTCTCAACCTGGATATTTCCACTTTGTAGAATCATTCGTACAAGAGCTAACTGTATCTCGGCAGTTTTTCGGAGGAAAACGAGGACACTACTTTTGCAGATTCCAGTCTTAGATGACCTGAGTCTCTTTCTTTTGAGTGGGTGGATAGCTTACATTCTAATCCGTGCTCTTGCAGATTCTGTCAAGCTGAGATTATACATTGACTTCAAGGATTGGAAGATTAAGGTCGGCAAACCGGAACAACCAGCACCATCAGCCTCACTGTTCCGTAGAGCCTCGAAAGCGATTTCCGGACAAAAAGAACAACCGAACACCCACGTTCACCACTTCGTCTTCGGAATGGGCCTTATGCCATTCACCTTCATCACACTCTACTGGCATCTATGGTACGGACCCGTGTTGGCGGGAATCGTTATGGCATTGGTATTCTCAGAGTTCAAAGAGCTCATTCTAATGAACTGGGCTCAGTGAACAGTATGCGGTTGTTTTGAGCCTCTTGTTGATTCTAAGGTAGGCTCCACTGTTGCGGTGCAGACGTCGAAACAATTGTCTTCGGGACCGAGAAAACGAAACGCTGGACAGGAACTCGGAAAAGACGCACCCGACTTTTGGTAAGTGCCCAATGCGATCTGAAAATGGTTTTCATGTGGTGAAAAAGATACTAATTGTTTAAGTAGGCTCGTAATCCAGCTTTGACCTGATCATGGATAGACCCCATCGAAACTTCAGTGAATTCCTGATCGAGTAGACGAAGTAATCGATGAGTTTTGGGGAAGTAGAAGTTCGATATTCTGGCGTTACTATCTGACGTACCTTGGCACTACAAGTGAGGGAATGCCGAACGAAATCACAAGCGTATTCACTTCTCTTGAGGCGATATTTGGAATGGATTATGGAACTGTGGGAGAGGTAGTTGTCAGAAAGCTCTACGAGAAAACGAGCGTTCCCCTACACTTCTCACGAAATCGTTCCCCCACCGAATACGCTGAAGAACTAGAACAAATTCTCGCTAAGGATCAAACTTTCAGCTAATTGATATTGTGCGTAAGTTAATAGCCAGAACGTCCAAGCGAAGAGCCTAAGCCAAAGCCACCATGTTTCCCTGCGGGCTCGCTGTCCCTGTAGAGAGTGACCTGAGAACAAACCCGGCTCCTCAGAGCCCCCCTGGTTTGTCACGTTTCGGGGCAAGAGTGGTTTATAGTGATCGCTGAGGGTAATGGCGGGCTGGTTTCTAAGGTGCTTTACTCTCAGGTATGCGTTCGAGACTTCTTGAATTTGAATGGTCGTCGATAGTGTAGGTTGCAGTATTGCACCCCTATTTTTTCGAATTTTTAATGTCCGCAGATGTCCGCTTTTCCATACCCTCCCTGAAGATCCATGAAAAGTTGCCGTATGTGGACAGGCGTTTGGACTAGAAATGCGCTCTTTTGTGGTAGGTTTTTGCATTATTGCAGTGCTAACCGAAAAAAATGGTCTTCAATGGCGCTATACAAATCTGGAATCATTGTTGGGAGGGGCAACACACATCGCAATATGGCGCGGATTGGGAGATCTGACGGCCACAACTAATGCAATAGCCTACCGGCCTCGCGTCCTAAACGGCTTCGGATACGGTT
>DATIYC010000183.1:0-5034 GCA_035517955.1 Candidatus Acidiferrales bacterium
GTTGTCGTTTTAGAGTCCAAGTTTCCCGTGGGCTCGTCGGCGATTATGAGTGATGGTTGCGTGACTAATGCTCTGGCTATGGCTACCCTTTGCTGCTCTCCACCACTGAGTTCAGTTGGTCTTTTTCGGGCTTTCCCATGCAATCCAACGGCGCTAAGCATCTTCGTAGCCTTGCTTCTCCTAATCCTCTCCGGCATGCCTCGGGAGATCAGGGGCATTTCTACGTTCTCTTCTGCCGTCAGCCGCTGTATTAGGTTGAATGTTTGGTAGACAAAGCCCAATTTTCTATTACGCAATAACGCTAGTTTATCCTCCCCTAGCTTTCGGATGTCGACTCCGTCGACGATCACTTTTCCTGACGTTGGCCTATCTAGGGCTCCGATAATGTTCAGAAGTGTAGATTTGCCGCTCCCAGATGGGCCCATGATGGACACAAGTTCTCCTCGTTGTATCTTTATGTTGATTCCCCTTAGTGCAGGGTAGTCTGTGTGGCCTACACGGTAAACCTTCGTCACGTCTATGGTCTGAACGGCCAAGTCTGTTTTGGAGGGGGAAGGCATGCCAGTCAAAACTACACGCCATAGTTGCCCAAATTTACGCTTTATGCTTCCAAATCTAAGAGCGCAATTTGATAGTATCAGCTGGTGAAAACCGCGCTCTTGCATATGAGCCGTAATGAGACAGGGCTTCTGGCACAATTGAGGACTCGTAGTTGTGGATGAATCGTTCACTCTGCTTAGTGTAGAAGAATGAATCCAGCATACTGAAATAATGACTCGTGTACCGCAAAAACCCGAATGGCATTCTTATATGAGCCCACTACGCTGTGTAGTTCAGTTAGGTAATGATTCATGACACAAATTACGAAGTATGCACTTGTTCCAGCACTACTAGTCATTACGGTAATTGCGATGGTCATCGCTTCACCTGCCTTAGCTCAAACTAGTTCGGGACAATTCAATCCTCAGGCGCAATTCGCAATAGGTACAAAACTTCAGGTAACGTCAATCTACGGACTTGAGACAAGTCCGCCACCGATTCCATTTCAGAACGGTGCAGGACGGTACTTTGGCCAGAATGGCAACTACACACGAACCGGAGCCGGAATGGCGAATCAACAATGGAACTTGACCTACTTACGAAACATTCCAACCGCAAATTCTTCCATACTTATCAGCGCGCAGGTTACGAACGACACCGAAGATGGGGGCATCGTATGGACCGTACAGAGCGGAACAATATCCTACAACGGAACGACACTCACAGTGACAAATGGTATAGGTGGGATTGGTAAACTCAACCGCGTCTTAATCGTAGGTAACGCTACCAGCTCAAACGGCGAAACCTACAGGTGGAACTTGGAAGGACTCGCCACCCTCTACTCAGGCACAGTTATCGTATCCCTGACCGGCAATGTCGCCGAATTCAATCAAAGCACCACAACAGTCGCGCCCACACAACCCTATCGAGGCTTTACATTAACCCGTGCATTGAGCCTAACGTATCTCGCAACAATATCCTGACAACTCACTTCGATAAATCTCCTTCTCTCACTTTCTTCTTCTTTTCACCACGCAACTTCGTAATGAGAACGTCCACTTTAGATGCTGAGGCTGCACAGCTTAGACGACTGCAACCGGTCGTTAGAGATTATAGGCTAAGAAAGGACGAATCGATGAGGGATCTGCGACGTCGTCGCTTAGCTGGCGCCACGTAGTGAATGATTCCTCCACTCATAATATATATCAACTACATGCTGTAGTTGAGACTTGAAGGCCATACATCATGCTGGACCAAGTCGAAGACACCAATGAAGCGAAGAACAGCGCACACCCAATTCTCGGTGTTTACCGATGCCTTTACTGTGGACTATGCTTCAGTACGAAACGGTGGCTGAAAACACACTACCGATTGACCCATATGAACTGCATACCTAACTATGAGGGAAAGCCGAGGATAGGCCCAGAAACGAGTAAGGCAAGAGAATGTGTTTGAGCGAGTCTGTGAACCAGCACAACGTGATCCGTTTCTTTACTAGGTTTGTAATCAAGGAATTGTGATCAAAGTGAGACTTGGCGCCGAAGAATGCTCAGCTTTTAGGATGCCCCATCCAAGTCTCTTATATAACTCGTCAGCAAAATCGCCTGGCCGAGACGTAGTTCAAGGTTTACGAAAGACGTCTTCAAAGCAGACAAGACTGAGTTACGATGCGACTTACACTCATTGTCTTTCTCATTCTGCTCGTGATGAGCATCGGCGTGTTCACTGTTGTCGCTGTACATCCTCGCGAGAAGCTCGAAGAGAACTCCGCTTCGGAAGTTTCCGTTTCGCTGAATAATGGCGATACTCTTGCAGCACCAATTGGAGCCTTTGTACTCGCTGGGGGCCAGAATGGTACCTGGTTCGAGTCGGGGCAGTTTCCTCGACTCTACGAGGTTTCACTTCAAAGTGATTCTTACACTCCATTGGATCCTGTACACAGTGGTGGAACTATTTGGGGCGGGGGTTTCAATGGTACTCAGTGGTTGGTTTCTGGGTGGGGCACCGACGATAGTACGCCGGGGCCATACGTTTGGCTATACGATGGAACACATACCATAACGGCAGGTTCTCTCGACGACTACGGTCAGGCATCTTCCTGGTATGGAGGGGATATATTCGCAGCAAGCTACAACGGGAACGAATGGTTAGTCTCTGGTCTTGGTTCAGGCGTACTGCCCTCCCTCAGCGATAACGCCACAAATCATTACAGTTTAGGTACCTTCAACGGCAAAGCATTCACCGACCTATCCAGCCTCGTTCCTGACCAGCAGGACGGAATCTTGTACACTAACGCTTGGAATGGCGCCTATTGGCTGGTGGGGGGCGGATACATGCAACATAACGTTCTATTCACGTTTGACGGACACAGGTTTACAGACCTCACCGAACAGGCAGAGAACGAGATCGGTACCTTTGCTTCCGTGCAAGCAGTTGCATGGAACGGCAACTATTGGCTGGTCGGGGGAACGGGATTTCTCGCCAAGTATGACGGACACCACTTCTTTGATTTAACCGAACATCTCGAAAGCGCAGTTTCAACGGATTTCTATTCTGTAAACGCAATCGCCTGGAATGGTAACACTTGGATGATTGGAGGGGGGGCACCAATAGCGTTGGTCGCTCCTAGCGATGCCTGGATTGCAACATACAACGGTCACACTATCTCTAACCTATCCTCCATCCTTCCCACATATGTTGCAAAAAGTAGCCACAGGGACTCGAGTGTTTTGGGAATCACTGAGGCTGATGGGGTGTGGATTTTCGGGGGCTATTCCAATAACCGAGGAATTCTACTCGCGTACGACGGGCGAACGCTAACTGATTACTCTCGCCTTGTAACTGGTTTAACGTATGTTGATTGGGTATCCTGCCAGTTTGTGCTTGAGTTCGGGAATACGAATTTTTACCGACATGATGCCTGAATTCAGCGTATTAGATTAGATGTGCGCAAATATTGACGAGCTAAGTAATCTGAATATTGTTGTTGCGCTGAAAGGCGCTACTCGCGAGAAAAGTTTACCTTTTCTGAAGCTTTTGAAACCCTTTCAACCCTCGCTATTTCTAAAGCTGAACTTCGTTGGTCTCGTTCTGTTAAATTAGCTTCAAGCGATTCAACAGTATGTATCCAACAATAATGACGATCGCTATTGGAATGGTGTAGATGTATGCCGGGACCGTCGAGTCAGTGGGGCCAGTTCCTGACCCGTTTGGGTTTACAACAAGGTTCACTGTTTCTGGGGCGTTTAGAAAGCCGTTTCCTTCTACACAATACGTTCCAGCCGACAGTCCACTAGTTGGTATCGTTACAGCAAACAAGTTTCCATTGTCATCCGTGTTTGCGTTAACGGTTAGGCTCGGTATCGCAGCACAAGAACCGCCCGTAGATACGTACACCTGAATCTGGCCACTCTCCGAGGATTGGTATCCATTTCCCGTCGCCGTAACGCTCATGCCTTGCGTTACCGGGTTCGGAGTCAGGACAAGAGTCTGGCCGTAAACGTTTCCAACCCTCATACCGACAAGTACTACAACGACTGTAGCAACCATTAGAATTAGCATTGGTTTCTTCCATAACCTAAATGGTCCAAACCCGGAACAGAATTGTCTGCTTGGACGCGCGGAAAGCCTGCCCTTCCAATCGTTTTGATTCAAAGCCAACTGCTCGATTTACTCCTCGCTATTATCTCGTGCTTTTCGAATTATCGTACGGTTGACGTTGATTGAGCTGTCATAAAACGAGCTGTATAGCCGACCGTTACATTCATCCTCGGTTGATATCTAGGCATAATTTTGTATCTAGCATAGTAACGCAAAGAAATCAGGGTTTCTAGTTACTGTGCAGACTTCTGTTCCAGGAATCGAGATTGGTGGGGTCGCTGGGATTTGAACCCAGGACTTCGCGGTTGTGGTTGAGACAACTCACGCGGGCCCAAGCCGCGTATCATAACCATGCTAGACTACGACCCCAACGCGGTCCGCATTGTTTGCGTCGTTTTTCAAGCGTTCGGTTGCTCGCTTAATAGCCTATTTGAAGCCTAACACTTGTGGCAGCAAACGTGCAGAAACCCGGTTGAGGCTTGGAGTAAAATCGGTTTCTAGATGAAGAGGCTGTGTGGCAGAAGCTTTTATCTTAAGTGAATTCGGCCTCAGTTTGTCTCTGTTTGATGGGCTTTGGCTCAGTGGAATGTTTCCAGAAAGTCTTTTGAACCCCTTCTCCACTAGTAATTAAGAGTGTTCGCAAATGTCCGAGGAAATACTCGTAGAAAACGATGTCGAGCTCGTGGTCGAGACCGCGCCCGTAGTTACCGTGCTCGAGGACCTCTTCGTGTGCTCATCATGCGGGTACCCATTGACTGAGATTCCGACCTACAACAGATTCTACTGCGAGAACTGTGGCTTACACTACTAAGAGCGTCTTAGCGTCACCTCTTTGCGTAACCAGCTGGTCAGGTCAGCTGGGCGTTTGCTAGTTTCTCTTTTGAAAAGGAAGGA
>DATIYC010000184.1:0-5843 GCA_035517955.1 Candidatus Acidiferrales bacterium
TTATTCCGAGAGCATTACGGCAAAGAGAAGGCGGAGAAGATGGAATTCTCTAGTCAATCTTGCTACTTCACGGAAGATGAGGAGCTAGCCAACAAATTCTTGAGTTTAGCAAGCAAATACAGTAAGAGATGTGGTCTCTACCGAGCCGTGAAGATGCAATGAGAAAGAACCTTACTCTTCGTGTGGATAGCAGCTTGATTCAGCAAGCAAAAGCCCTTGGAATTAATATAAGCAAGCTAACAGAGCAAGCAATTGTTGACTCCATTGGAAAACGCACGTACATGCACGTGCAGAGCGCCACGGTTCAACCAGAAATACAATCAACTCAAAATGGAATAGATTCAGACAAATCGGTGAGTAATGAATTAGGTCGGCGTCTTGGCCGTAACCCACCTTCTGTTTTAGGCGACATTCATCTAATCGGGATACCCGCGCCTCCGGCGGAAATCAACGGCACCTATTATCCCTTTCACGGCGTGAGCGGGCATTTCACCCTTACCACCAGTCTCCTCAACGCAAGCGCATCATCCTCAACGACTGGCAGAGGTTTCTTTCTGCGCCCTGACTCGGCCTCTCAGCCGGCATCTCACGATGCCACGCTTCCGCCACGTGGGTGGAGTTTCCTCAGGCCCATCACGTACCGGGCCCGGAGTCGCTCGCCAACTCGCCGACCATACAAATGTTGGTTCGATGCAATAAACAAGGATTACGGAGATGCTTGCATTCGAATCTCGGATTGAGGAAACAAAGAATTTTCGAGGGTAACTACTTGGATCGCAAGGCGAGAATATACCCAAGGCCGCCTAGCAGAAATCCTAGGAGTGCCAATAGAAGGAAGCCAGCAATCGGCTCGGTGTAGTATTGAAGGATGTGTACGTGTACTTGGCCTGTGGTCCATCCCATTCCGCCGAAAGTTGAAGGCTGCATGGCGGCTCCGCCCAAGTAACCTCCCACCATCGCTAAGATCGCACTACCTGCCACTCCAACATTTCCAAGAATAAGATGAAGCCATGCTAATGCTTTCGCAGCTCCAGCATACGGCTTGCCTTGCACGGTTTCAATATGGAAGTAGAAGAGCGAAGTTACCGCTGTAGCGATTACTCCAACCGTGATATACATGACATAACCCATGATGAACCACGTGCCAGCTTCGCCCCCTGCAATAACTCGCGAAACCGCTACTGGGTACAATCCGAGCTGGTCTCCGAAACCGCCTAGAAAAGTTATGAGCGCAGCAATGGCGCCCTGAATAATCGCAGCGTACAAGAAGAACGCCGCCATCTGACTCGGTTTACCTTTAAGCGACATTTACTCCAGCAACCGTCACTTCACACCAGTTCATAATATAAGTCAGCTTTCCAACACACAAGTGAACTCGATCCGGTGAGTCGTCGCGAATGGCATTCTACCAATGGGACAGACGAAGAAACTTCTGGACTACCCCTACAATTGTGCTGATCGTAGCGAATTGTTTGATCTTCATCGTCCTTCAGATTGGCGGCGACCCAATATACAATTTGTTAGGCGAGACAGGAACGCTCTTCTTTCAGGACGGTTTCTATTGGCAGCTTTTCACTTCCCTATTCGTTCATTTCGATTATCTTCACATACTCTTCAACATGTTCGCATTATTTTATTTCGGGCGCCTGAATGAGGCGCACTTCTCTGATTCACAATTCTACGCGATATACTTCGGCGCAGGATTACTTGGCAGCGTAATGTCGCTCTTTCTGCTTCCAATGGACACTATGTCAGGGGGCGCTTCAGGAGCCATCTTCGGGCTCGTAGGCTCGTACATTGCTCATGCTAGGAGGGTGCAACAATTAGGCGCGGCTTTGATGTATGGGCTATTCATCTTGTTCATGAGCAGTATTGAACCAGGCGTTGATATCTTCGCACATTTGTTCGGTTTTGCTGGGGGCCTCGTTCTAGGTCTAATTTTCCTTTCTTCTCGGAAACCCGTTGGCTACTCCACGGATTACAGTTACACGTACACTACGTAGCCTATCTCACTTCAGCATCGGCATTTTGATGCCCTTTTCACGTGCAACCCTAATCGCGGAATCATATCCTGCATCGGCGTGCCTCACTACCCCAAGCCCCGGGTCGGTGGTTAGGACTCGTTCTGCGCGTTTTTCGATTTCCTTGCTTCCGTCCAGTACTAGGCACATACCAGCGTGTATACTGTAGCCAATTCCGACGCCACCTCCATGGTGCACCGAGACCCAAGTAGCTCCTGCGACGGCGTTCAATAATGCGTTGAGGATTGGCCAATCAGCAATTGCGTCTGACCCGTCTTTCATGTTCTCGGTTTCCCGTCTGGGAGATGCAACGCTCCCCGTGTCCAAGTGATCGCGTCCCACCCAGATTGGGCCAGAGACTTTTCCGGAAGCTACCATATCATTCACGATTTTTCCGAACCTGGCCCGTTCGCCATATCCTAGCCAGCACACTCTCGCAGGAAGCCCTTGAAACTTAACTTGAGCCCGTGCTTTTTCGATCCAGCGAGCAAGTTCCTTGTTATACCCAAACTCCCTCAGAATCATCTCATCTATTTTGAAAATATCCTCTGGCTCGCCAACGAGAGATGTCCAGCGGAACGGACCACGTCCCTCACAAAATGCAGGTCGAATGTACTCCGGGACAAATCCTGAGAACGCGAAAGCATCCTTGAATCCTGCGTCAAAGGCTTGTTGCCTGATGTTGTTGCCGTATTCGAAAGTAATTGCTCCGCGTTGCATCATTTGAACCATGGCTCTTACGTGGACTTGCATGCTCTGTTTTGCACGACTGAGGTACTCTTCAGGGTTAGACTTACGGAGCTCGTCGGCTTCTTTGACACTCAATCCTGCTGGGTAATAGCCATTGAGTGGATCGTGGGCTGATGTTTGGTCTGTTACAACGTCCGGAATCACGCCGCGTTTAACAAGTTCCGGGAGAACCTCCGCGGCATTGGCCAGTAATCCAATGCTTATGCTTCGTCCGGATTCCTTGGCGTCCTTGACCATTTGGATCGCTTCATCAACGTCCTCTGTCGACTTCTCTAGGTACTTGTGTCTTAGTCGTCGTTCAATCGCGCTCTTCTGAACCTCAACTACAAGAGCAACCCCATCATTCATCGTTATCGCGAGTGGCTGAGCGCCACCCATTTCCCCCAAGCCTGCAGTTAGAACGAGTTTGCCTTTCAGTGAACCATCGTAGTGTTTCTTGGCAACGGATGACAATGTTTCGTAAGTGCCCTGAAGGATTCCCTGCGTTCCTATGTACGCCCATGAACCCGCCGTCATCTGTCCATACATTATGAGCCCCTTTTGTTCGAGTTCGTAGAAGTAATCCCAAGTGGCCCACTTGGGAACGAGCATGGCGTTCGAGATCAATACTCGTGGAGCCCATTCATGCGTTTCAAAAACTGCGACAGGTTTCCCGCTCTGAATGAGCAACGTCTCGTTCGATTCCAATGTCTGGAGTGTCTCAGTGATTTTCTCAAAACATTCCCACGAACGCGCGGCCCTGCCGGTCCCGCCGTAAATGATCAAATGATCCGGGTCTTTCGCAACTTCCGGGTCCAGAATGCTGTGAAGCATTCTGTAAGGGCCTTCAATCTGCCAGTTCTTGCAATGTAGTTTCTTACCCGCAACGGCCGCGGCAGAGGGCTTGAATTTCAACAAACCCGATCAAATGATAAGAGTCTAATACAGAATTTTAACCTTCAGCCTAAACCTCAGGCAAGGCCCCCATCTCTAACAACAATCCTGCCGCTCTTCACGACAACGTCGACCAAGTTCACTCCTAGCCTATAACCCAAAATTCTGTAGTCGGGCACATTGAGAATTATTGCATCCGCTCTCTTACCTGTTTCTAGACTGCCAACTTGTTCTGACATTCGGATTGAATGTGCGGCATTAATCGTCGCGGCCATAACCGCCTCTGCTGGGGTCATCTTCAATTTATAGCAAGCCAGAGCGAGAACTAATTGTTCATTTTCCAACCAGCAACTCGGGCTGAGATCACTCCCCAGCGCCACCGGTATTCCGTGTGAAATGAAGTTCCTTGCATCGGCGTATCTATCGAGCATCAATGTTAGAGGTGCTGCGGGGAGTAATGTCGCTATTACGCCCGCACGCTTCATCTGTTCAAAACCTGAGGGAGTTGCGTATAACAGGTGATCAGCGGATACAGCTCCCACCTCGGCTGCTAATTCTGCTCCACCTAACGCGTAAAGCTCATCCGCATGAATTCTTGGGAGAAGACCAAAGCGTTTGCCGGTGAGAAGAATTTTGCGAGAATCGTCGATCTCGAAAACTCCCTTCTCACAAAAGACATCGCAGAAAGTTGCAAGATGCTTTTCCGCGATGATTGGTATCCATCCTGCGCAAAGCAAGTCGACATACTCATGAACCCTTCCGTCGAATTCTGATGGTATGGCGTGAGCGCCAAGAAATGTAGGCACAAGCTGAAGCGGGCCCTCTCTGCTTAATTGAGCGATGACTTCGAGTAACTTCACCTCCGCTTCCAATTCCAATCCGTAGCCGCTTTTCGCCTCGATCGTTGTCGTTCCGTGAATGAGCAGGTTGGTAGCTCTTTTTCTGCAAATGCGTAAGAGTTCATCTTTCGATGCCGTCCGAGTATCGCGAACTGTACTAAGAATTCCGCCGCCACTTCGTAGAATTTCCAAGTATCCGGCGCCTTTGATTTTCAATTCTAATTCTTTTTCGCGTGAGCCAGCGAAAACGAAGTGCGTGTGAGCGTCGATGAATCCGGGGCAGACGACTTTTCCAGTGGCATCGATCGTTTCTGGTGCTGAGAATTCTTCTAGCACGCTGCTCGTTCGTCCTACTTGGAGGATTTTTCCGGATGCGATTGCGATTGCTCCGTCTTCAATAATTCCGATGTCTTCCATTTGGGGTCCTGCGGAAGGTTTCTGCGTGTAGCCCTTTGCGGTGATGAGTTGTTTAGCGTGATGAATTATGAGGTCCGCGTTTTTTTTCGGCAATGCCTCACCAGATTTTTGTTGTATGTTCTTTCGGTCATGATTTCATGTATAGTCTGCGGTTCAGTTGCATCAATTTGGAACGTATTCTAGATTCTTTAACTTCGGAATGCTTATATTAACGCCGAAGGCAGAGAATTGTTTTGTCAGCGCGTCCTTACGACGTGTTGACATCCCGCGATTAACCCGGCGGCGGCGTCAACTTGACTAGAAGGGCTGGTGCCCTTGGATGAAATGTTGACCTCCAATTGCGGGAACACTGATGAAGGCCTGAACAAACTTGGGGTCGTCCTCACGGCACCCATGAAAATTTGGGTCCAATGTAGGCTTGCAGTCACTCTGCCAAATTCCAGTCCGTTCAAATTCCGTAAAGACGGTCGTAATTAGAAAAATCGTCCTAGCTACGCGGTACAGCTTGCTTTAACTCCGCTTGATCCTGGCGGACCCAACTGCTATCGGGGTGGGACTAAGCCATGCGAGTTGTGCGTCTCCTAGCCACGGTGGAGACGCAGCGCACGGCTCAGTAACACGTGGCTAACTTACCCTCAAGACGGGGACAACCTCGGGAAACTGAGGCTAATATCAGATAGGTGGGGAGGCCTGGAATGGTCCCTCACCGAAAAGGAGCTAGTGGCATGCTTGCTAGTTTCGCTTGAGGATAGGGCCGCGTCCGATCAGGTCGCTGGTGAGGTAACGGCTCACCAGGCCTATTACCGGTACGGGCCGTGAGAGCGGTAGCCCGGAGATGGGCACTGAGATAAGGGCCCAGGCCCTACGGGGCGCAGCAGGCGCGAAAACTTCGCAATGCGCGAAAGCGTGACGAGGTCACTCCGAGTGCCGTCCGCTGAGGATG
>DATIYC010000185.1:0-4189 GCA_035517955.1 Candidatus Acidiferrales bacterium
CATATCGCCAGTGCTCGACAGAGAGATTCCTGGTTTTGGTGAGTTGTTTAGGAAAATCAGCTATGACGAGATTGGGTCCGCGGCGATGCTAAGTCGCGCCTTTGCAGGTACGGCAAAAGGCAGGGCCGTGTTCTGTTTACCAGGCTCTCCTGACGCAGTGCAAACGGCCATGCAAAAACTAATTCTTCCGGAGCTAGGCCACCTTGCGGGTCTAGCCCGCGGCCACTGATGACTTCCTTTTAGTTCCCACTCGCTTTGGAGTCTTAACCGCCCTAGCTGGTTTTGCAGCCGGGGCGTTCTTCGACACGTATTTCCCATACGCTTCTGGGTCAGTTAGGGTGTTGTCGCACAAGCAGAACTTGAGGGATGGGATTGTGTGGGTTGGACAGTTTTCAACGAATTTGCATCGGTCACATGGTATAGGGTCGCCATCCACATAGCATTCCTGGATTGACTCCCCTAGCAGAACTTTAGCAACTTCGGCGCGCGCGAATTTGATCGGATTACCTAGGATTGCGCTTAGTCGCTCTTCGACTGCGTCGAGGTTGTCGAGCTTACGTACTGCGAATCCTCCTCCAGCCCGATCATAACTGATTCCCGCCCGCATTAGCTGGATGAATTTGTCCTTACCCATGTAAGGAAGCTTGAATCCTCTCGGATCTAGAAGCCCAGCAGGTCCTTTGTGAGCTGGCTCAACCTTGGATTCGGACACGAGGAACTCGATGTCACGCTCCTCGAGATCCAGGCCAATAGCAAGGCTTCTTCCGAATTCCTCACTGATACGAAAGAGCGCGACAAGTGAAGGCACGATTTCCAAAAGCGTCTTTCGTTTCGAAGTATGACACGCGCTAGCTACTTTACCGCAGAGATGATCCAAGGCCCACAACCGGTATTGGTATCGGTCCGCGGTTTTCTGTGAAATCCTAGGTGCAACCTCAACAGCGTGGTCGACATCACTATCGGGTTGTCCTGATCCGACTGAGGCAAGCTCGTTTAAGGCTACAGGAAGTAAGCTCCATTCAGGAACTCTATCTCGTCGCGGTCGATTGAACGGAGGGGGCATCATACCCCTCGATCTGCTTGCTCCAGCCCTGCCGTACCCCATGTCGGCGCGAGATAGCGCATCGTAAGCTTTTGCCAGCTTTTCTGCGTCCGTGTAAACGTATGGTAGAATGTCGTGAAGTAGTAGCAGTAAATCGTCGCGATAGAGGGGTATGTCAGTCTCGTTTAGAACCCGTCGGGACACATTGAAGCCCTTGTTCGCGAATAAGCCCCGCAATGTCTCCTTTTCACTAAGTTCTCTCGTACGCGTCATGCGCATCGTTACGATTCCGCTAGTTGCTACTGCTTGTGCGTCATTAAGCGCAGATCGGATGTCGCCATAGCTCTCAGCCGCGATTCGTTCAACGACTTCCCGATCCAGCGAATACGACTCTCCTGCCAAAACATGGGTGAGTAGGGCAACTAGCAGGCGTGGTCGAACTTCGTAGAGGGGGAGGACGATGCAAGCTTTCTTGAGGTCGTCAAACCGCTCATCATCAACATTATTTGCGGTCAGAACGATCGGCACCGGAGCCCCCTTTATTGCGGATAAGATTGCGGCTAGCCCACCTCTATCCTCTCTTCCAAAAACACCGTCCACTTCATCCAAGAGAATCAGGTTACCTCGGGCTCCTCCCGAAAACGCATCCAGTGTTAGGGATGTGCTTGCCGGCGCCAACGCAGTTCGAATGGCCTTTTCGGTACGAACATCACTCGCATTCATTTCTACGATACGAAAGTTGTAATCGTTTGCGGCCGTCCTTGCCAGCGTAGTCTTCCCGACACCAGGTGGGCCTGCGAGCAAGCATGCTTTGGTGGGTTTCTTCTTCAAGGTCCACTGTTTCAGCCACGCTTTGAAGGATTCCACCGTAGTCTCGTTGCCCAGAAGCATTGCAGCTGTTCTTGGACGATACTTTTCAGTCCAGGCTACGTTCTGTCCGGTGAGCACGTTACTTTCTTCCGATTACGCTGAGTTGAGCCAGCATGGAGCTAAGTTGTATGTCCTCGTTGGCTCCTTGAGTGAGCCTAAAATCATATTCACCCAGGACCCGAATCGCTTCTACCTGTTTCGCCGGGTCTAATTCTTCTAGGCGAGTTACCTCTCGGTTTGCTCCTCGAATAATCTCTCTACCGCTCACTCCATGCTTGCCCATCAACTCATACATGAGCTCACGAGCTTTAACGAACTCCCCTTTCAAAGCTGAGTTCAACATTTCGCGTATGAGCCCGCTTTGCGCTTCAGGCAGGAATTTCTCCAATGCCTTAGCATCCAACTTGCCGCCGTGTGAGCCGCTTGTAACGACCTGGAGGTAGTTTACGGCTTGGCGCAAGTCGCCTTCGGAGAGCTCCAAGATTCGTTTGATGACACTTGGCTCAATCTCCACTTTCTCAGCCCTGCATATTCTGGTGAGGTAAGTGATCGCGTCAGCCTCCTCCAGTTGCCTGAACCTGAAGACGGAGCATCTGCTTTGGATCGGGTCGATTATTCCGCTTTGATAGTTGCAGATGAGGATGAAGCGGCAGGTTCGCGAGGCAGTCTCCATTATTCGTCTTAGCGCTGTCTGGGCATCCTTGGTCATCTCGTCGCACTCATCAAGAATCACTAGGCCAAATTGTACGCCCGACGGGGTTGATTGGATTACCTGCGAGAAACCTTTGATTCGCTCACGCACAACACCTATTCCACGCTCATCCGACGCATTCAACTCTAGCGCCAGTCGTCTATAACCCTCACCCATCAGTTGGCGCGCGATGCACAACGCAATGGTGCTCTTTCCAGTTCCAGGTGGCCCAGCGAAAAGAAGGTGAGGCATAGTGGCGGGAGTCTTGAGAAGCGCCCGTAATCCTTCAACTACGTCTCTTTGGTTGACAACTTCCTCCAGTGTTTTCGGCCGATATTTCTCAATCCACATTAGCCCGACTTCGCTCAATCCTTCATGCCCTCACTCAAATTTCGCATGGATTTCCAGTGCGGCCGCAAGTGTAACTGCGTGATTCAAAAGCATTGGCCCACTTCGCATGAATACGAATGCATGATGAAAGATTTCTGAAAATCACTTTCATCTACCACTCCGGACACGTTGTGCTCTCCACAGGAAGTCTATAGGAAATTTAGATGAATTGGCTTAGAGAATTCGTCAAGCAATCAATATAACTGCGAGACGGAGGGCGAAAGAAAAGGCGGTAATCTTGGCGGAGGCGTTAATGTCTGTAGAAGATGTTGACTTCGATTTTGAAAATTCACAAACACGAATCATCATAGCGCGTGAAGTGCCTGACACTTCTCCAAAGTTGTCCAAATTCTCCTCCGCAAGAGTTGGCCAAGAGATTGAGGCGCCTTACTGGACAGCAAAAGAACTAGTTCGCCTAGGATATGCGAGGTTTCGTGAGGAGGATATTCTCACCTACAACTCACTTTCCAAGATTCATTGGCGCGAAACCATCCCTGCATCCAGACAATTGCCCGCGTTGCAGGCGAATTTCTACTGCGTTCTTAGACGTCACTTGGCCGAGCTTAGGGAAATGAGCAAGGCGGATCAGGTGAAACTTCGTGAGCTTGAGCGAACAGAGAGCCTAGTTCGGGACATTGTGAATTGTCGCATCAGAAAGATTGTCTCTTTAGCCGCATCCCCTACCCCGTCGCAGGAACTCATGCAGGCATTGACGTATGAGGAAAGGATCCTCTATACGAACTTGAACAACACTATCTCGGAATGGAAACCTAAACTTCTTGGTCAAGGTTCGAAAGCTTGGTAGTATCACAAAACCCTGAGGAGCGGTTTCAAGATTTCCTCCGCTCCTACATGGCAGAGGATGAGTACAAGTACAGAAAACGACTCGGCCACGTCGCACTCTCAGCCTCCCGCTCCATCGTAATAGACTTCGAAGACTTAATCGCCTTCGACCCAGAGCTCGCCCGATTCATCCTCGATAAACCCGACGAGTACCTAGAGTACTTGGACAGAAGTGCATGGGCTCAACTGAAAATTGAGGACCCAGAGTATGCGGAGATCATAAAGAAGCTCAGGGTGCGCATCAGAAAACTACCGGAGAAACATTCCCTCCGCATGATCGGATCGGAGAACATCGGAAGGATGCTCTGCATTGACGGAATCATTGTTAGATCAACATCAGTCAAGCCACTACT
>DATIYC010000186.1:0-5585 GCA_035517955.1 Candidatus Acidiferrales bacterium
TAGAGTTGAACTGTGAATACGTCTTTCTTGAAGTCGAATGCCGAAAAGATAGAACTCCAAGAATGGTCTACCAGATCACGTCAACGCTTCTTGACGGCAAAAGGTTAGCTGTGAACATCGAGTTTGTCGGCGGGAGCCGAAGTAGGAACAACTCCTAGAAAGAGCCTGGAACAGATTTAGCATCATAGTTTGACTGTAACGGATCAACGAGCAAATGTCTCTATTCGATGTTGTCAACCTGTAGTTCGAAACGCTTTGGTGGATATCAGAACTGTTTCCCAGGTTATGAATAGTAATGTGAGCACCCTCGATGCCTCAGGTACGGTTCGCGATGTAATCCAAATAATGACCAATGTGGGAGTCGGGTGCGTTATTGTAACCGACAGAGCGAAACCCATCGGTATTGTAACCGAAAGAGATGTAATGAGGGCAGTCATGGGAGGCAGAGAAGTTCTCTCCAAAAGCGTCACAGACGTAATGGTCCAACCTTTAACCAGTGTCTCCCCTGAAACTCCAGTAGTCCAAGCGCTGCAATTAATGCGGAGTAAGAATATTCGACGTCTTCCAGTTGTGAGTGACGAAAGGCTGCAAGGCATCATCACTGTTCACCGAGATCTCTTATACTGGGCGTTAACCGCTCTGGGTGGAAGCGTCGCCGACGATCAGTAAAACCGCTGTAACCTCCTGAGACACTTCCCTATGAGGCGGCTGAGGTTATAGTTGGTCTTTCCATTCGAACTCTATTGCAACAAATGTGGAGCATGCATCCTCCGAGCTAAGGTGGCACACGATAAGTCCGAGGGAGCTCTAGCGTTTTTCGAGGACGACGTTAAGGTTGACTCGTGGCTATCAACGAAATTGAGAGACAGACGGCTGAACTGCCCCAACTGCAAGAGGGAAATTCATGCTGACCCACTCGTTCGAGCCGAACTATTATTCGCGGAGTGGTCAGGTAGGGAAGGTGAAGACGCCGTAGTCTATTTTGTTTGAATGATTGGAAGCCCCTATGAAACCCAACCATTAGGATGGGTCGTCTTCGGAAAGTGCGTGTACACGCCAAAAGTTACACACGAACTTAATGGTCGAAGCGGACGGAGCGATCTTCCACCGCCGCACCACCAGATATCCACAACCTAGACGGTGCCGGCTAAATATGCAGATTCCTACTCATTTCCGAGGTGTGAATGACTGCCTGAGGTCCCATAGGGAGCACACGTGTGACTGAAAATTACTTCATTCGCCTCAGGTTTGCATTATCCTCGTCGAATGTGATTTGCATCTGGGCGAGGACGGCATCTCGAGTCGCCTTTTCGTCGAGGCCAGCGATGACGAAATCGCCAACCAACGTTACCCCGGTCTTCTCTCCTTTGGGGATGTAGTAGAGAAATGCCCGGGACCCTGCGGTCGGACCCTCCAGATGCTCGGATACATATCCGACTGGAGGATACAAAGTATTCCTGATTTTGACCTTGACCGGCTTACCCATGATAATTCTCTCCGAAGCAATCGTGGCGATGTTGCCGCTTACTTCTCTGCTAACGTACTTGAAGCTAGCATGGTTATGATCCTCAGAGCGCAGATACTTCCATACCTTCTCTATGGATGCGTCGAACTCGCTTCCTTCGTCAAGCAAATAAACCATAGAAAATCAACTCTTCACATAAGCGTAAGTTCGATTATTTACAAGTTAGGGGAGTTGCTACTCTAATCAGGAGCCAAGTGACTGAAGCAACAATATTGGAGTAATACTCACAGACTGTGCGCATGCCTAGCCATCGTAGAATAAAATACGACTTTAACGTTCCGCGGGAAATTAAAGGTCTGAATGCCAACGGTCCCTAGTCTGGTCTTAGGGAAGAGCTGATGCGCTTCGGTCAATGTGTTGACCATTGGGAGATCACATTAAGCGGTTTCTCGAAGCGGACGAGGATTGGCCCAAACAGACGCGTGAGTTACATTGCAACTGAATTCTCGACGGAAGAGCAGTCCAAGATGTTTGAATGTATGACGATAACTCCGCTTCGCTCGTCGCTGCAGGAACCACCTTCCCCTTTTTTCGATTCTAGGCGAATTCCACTTTTGCTACCTAATCATATTCACAGGCAGTTCCAGCTGATGCGCTGGTGTTCCTAATGAGTTGCTACTCTAAGTCAAACATCCATCCGCGGCTGCTAAGAAAAGCAACAGTGAATGAATGATTTTTGAACTTCAAGAGTAGTAGATGAGAGAGGCGGGATTTGATTGGTTGATATGATCACTGTCATGCTCATATCGGTTCTTGCAGGGTTCTTAGGGGCTCTCACTGGTTTAGGCGGTGGTAGTATTATGATTCCTGTGCTTGTGGCCTTCAATGTGCCTGTCAAATACGCGATCGCGGCGAGCATGGTGACAATAATAGCTACGTCGAGTGGTTCGGCTGCATCTTACGTTAAGGATCGCTTGACTAACGTAAGGGCAGCATTCTACCTTGAGATGTTTACTATGGCTGGGGCAATCATCGGTGCGACAATCACTTCGTACATTGCACCTCGACTCCTATACCTTTTCTTTGCCGGGTTCCTACTTACATCGTTTTACGGCATGGCGGGGCATCTTAGGCATAACGCGCCAATACAGGTAACACAGGACAGGGTCTCCAGATGGTTGAACCTGCAAGGAAGCTACTATGATCAAGCCACTAGGAAGGAGGTTGAATACAAGATGACTAATGCGCCTCTAGGGGGTTTGGGCATGATGGTTGCTGGCCTGGCTGCTGGAATGCTTGGAATTGGGGCAGGAGCATTCAAAGTGTCAGTTCACGAGCTTGTACTGAAGATGCCCTCCAAGGTTTCAAGCACGACGAGTGATTTCATCATAGGAATCACAGCTTTATCGGGAGCGAGCGTCTACTTCGCCTCAGGTTTGCTTCTGATAAGCCTCGCTGCTCCTATGGCGATTGGCACCACAATTGGCGCCTTGGCGGGCGGAAGAATTCTTAACCGGCTTCAAAACCGAATTATCCGGTACCTTTTCCTGATAATTGTCTTAGCGTTAATTCTTCAAATGCTCTACAAGGGGATAACTGTCCAATGACTGAGACAAACAAAGAAGAAACGCTGGAACATACGATAAGTTATGTTCTCATAGCAGGTGTAGCGCTCAGTGTCATCATAGAAGCAATCGGGATGGTAAGCTACTACTACACAACTCATAGTTGGAGCATAATTTATCAACACACTGTAACCCTCAACGCAACTAATTTCTTTAGTTATGCCGTATTTGTAATTCAATCCTTATTCCACGGATCTTTGACTCCGACCTTGATCCTTGGTCTGGGGATTGTGGTGTTGATGATTACGCCGTACATGCGAGTGTTGACTTCAGTAATTTACTTCTCTCTCGCGGGGAACCCAAAATACTTCTTCATAACATTGTTCGTCCTAGTCGTTCTAACAGCGAGCCTTCTCTTCCACTAGACGAGCCCAATCCATTGGCACGCCTCATGTCCAATCTAGTACGTTTGGTTGCCTTTGGCGTAGGAAAGAAAATCCATCTTTTCAGGTATCGTAGCATCCAACGAGAAGGCTAGGCAGTGATCTCGTAATAGTGGCGGTTTCCTTTCGTGTCTTGTTCGTAGTCATACTTCTTTCCAGTTCGTCGATCCACGCATATGCCTGAACCGATGTGATCCAGCTCTATCCTTAGAACCTCCGTAGCTTCACGATCAAGAATGTCTAAGTAATTCCGACTTGTAGCGGGCACCCAATTTCTGATAGGAGTAGGCGGGCTTGCACTATCTAGCCTAACGAAATACTTTGGAGACCGGAGTTCGGAGTGCCCGCCCTCACAAGTGTAACGAGTCGCGTTCATGAAGTCGTTGAATTTCTCATAACCTCCCTTGTAGTCGAACTGAGTACCGCACTTTTGGCAACTGCAGTGGAATATGCGTCTTGACAAAGCGCATCCATCCTAAGTGAAAGTCTATGCTTCGAGCTCTTCAAAGCACAAACGTGAGAGAACTTGTCCCTGGCTTAGGTAAATGTCAGTGAGTAACTAAAGTTAGCGACTTAATTTTGAGAATGATGCAAACTTAAGCCAGTTACAATCGCTAAAATGGGTAATTACTAGTTCCAGCACAATTCGTGCATCATGGAATTGCGCGCAGCCGGATCGGATGCGCTCTCTACCAAATCGTACATGCTGTCCGAATTTAGGACTGCAGGTAGGTTCGGGTCCTATTCGGGTGGCGTGACGTGCTCTGGTGCAATCTTTAGAATAACGCGTTTCTCTACGGCTTTACGATATGGGTACTTGGCTTTGTTCAAGTATTTCTGTGCGAGCTTGTCGATGTGGTCCTCAGCAGTTTGGCCGGGTATCTGTTCCACGACCCGGCCTCGAATCGTAGCGTACCTGTAAGGGTTGCCCATATCCAAAACAGCGACAGCCACCCGTGGGTTCCGCTTCGTGTTCTTCTGCTTCACGCGTCCTATGGCAGTGTTTAGCAGCACATAATCTCCGTCACTGTCTACCCATATTGGCGTCACTTGAGGATGGCCTTTAGAGTCGACCGTCGCCAGGAATGCGAAATTCTTCTCTCGTATTAGTTTCAATGAATTCTCATCTAACTTGCCCAATGCTGATCCGTCAATACAACTTTGTCAATCGTCATACATTAGATTTTACCGCTGGGCCAAACCTCAACGCAACAAGACTCCTCAAGGAAAGTAATTGGAAGAATAAGATCTGGACTGCATCTTAAACTAAAGTCCGACGCGAATTCGTGTGTTACGTCAATAGTTCATCGCGGTTCAAGTTAGTGGCGTAAAAAACCTATGCAGCCACTTTAAGTTTTGCGTCGGCTGCAGTGGGTAGTTGAGTTGACACTTTGTCGCCAGGGTTGAGGTCGCCGGGAGACATGTGGTTGATGGTTGTGTGAGGTAATCCTTGTCCGTAATCGTCGTCTGCCGTCGTTAACCTTAGCCCATTGCTTTGAAGTTTCTCAACTAATCCGTTTGTTTGCAGGCGTTTTATGTGGTATGAGACAGTGTTCCGGTTCATAGTTAATGCTTGAGTCACGCTTGTGATCTTGGCACCTGGGTTTCTGAGCAGATACTCTATAATCCGTGAAGCCTTAGAGTTCGGGAAAACGGTTGGTGGTCGAACGGTTTGCGTGTCAACATTGTTGGCGTGATAAGTTAAATATCGTCCGACTCGCTTGCTCTTAATGAGGCTCATTTGCTCTAGGATTTGCAAATGCCAAGCACCCTCATTCGCTCCTACGCCGACGTTTCGGAGTATGCTGCGGAAGTGGGAAAATGGAAAGTTCATGATGAAATAGTAAATCTCTCGTCTCTTGTTGTTGACTAAGACCTTCTTTCGAGTTATTCTTTCACCCACAGCACCCGTGACGAAAAAGAACTTGCGGAACAAAACTTCAGGATCCCACCACATGGGGCTAACAGGAGTGGCTGAGGAGGTTACCAGTAACACTGTGACTATTGCCTGCGCCACTGGTGATGAAGCAGCCTGCTGAACCGTACTTGAGATCGGGTTTGGGCTTGATTGGGCGTTGCTGGTTTTAGCGCTGCCAGCAGTGCTGCCAATTT
>DATIYC010000187.1:0-5979 GCA_035517955.1 Candidatus Acidiferrales bacterium
CTCAGGATCCGTTGATCGTTGCAGCAAAGAATCTAGGAATTGCGACCGAAGGCAAGACCAAAGAAGAGATTGCGAAAGAAATAGCAGACAAAACAACCCAGAAGTAAGATGCTGTGTAGATACAATTTCTAATACCGTGCAAGGAAAGACGATCTCGCAGATTTTTCAGCGCGAGGAAATGCTCCATTTTGTCACAGAAAGGAGCATCTTCGGCGATGATGATTGAATGGCCTTCAGGAAGTTGTTATCTTGTGCGGTGACCGAGAAACGTGAGTCGCTACCATAAATGAACGCAAGGGGGGAATGAAGTGACTAGAGAACTTCCAAGTGAAAAACCCATGACTATGATGGATCATATTTCGGAACTAGCCTCTCGATTGAAAGTGATGATCATTGTCTTAGCGTTCACTTGTTCACTGGGATTTATGCCAACGGACCTACGGGGTTTCTACGACCTGCACTATTACACGCCTTGGGCATCCTTATTGTTGCAGAAGTTGAAAGCCCAGTTTTTGCCAAAAGGTGCAGTACTCATAGCGTCTGGTCTTGTAGACACGATTTTTGTCTACACATATCTTTCATTACTTATCGGGGTCATCTTAGCGTCCCCTGTTATTGCGTACGAGCTTTATGCTTACTTGAAACCTGCTCTTTATCCGGACGAAAGAAGATACATCCTGTGGTTTACAGGCTCATTTGTTGGACTCTTTGTTCTCGGCTTAGCGGTTGCCTACTTTCTCATAATTCCAATAACTTTTCAGATTTTCGTCTGGTTCATTCTCTCGGGCGGCGCGGAGCCGCTGATCAGCATAAAGGACTTCTACAATTGGATTCTAACTCTGCTCCTCTTGTCAGGAGCCTTCTACACGCTTCCTCTCTTCGTTGTGTTGCTCGTACAGTTCGGGATTATCCCAGCAAAAGTCCTAGCGGGCAAAGCGAAATTGGCGGTCTACGTAGGGTTATGGGCGTTTCTATTCATCTTTGACCAGGACCCTACCCCATTCACTGCCACAGTTATCATGATTCCGTTCATAGCGATTTTTGAAGTGGCTGCTTTCGCTGCTAGAAGAATTGAGAAGAGGCGCCGTCCCGCGTTCCAAATGTTCGCCGAGAAACCAACCTACAAGAAATGTCGGTTCTGTGGGGAACTCATGGAATCACAGAACGCTTTCTGCTCCGCCTGCCGCAGATCGCAAGTCTAACCGTCGAGAGCTACCGGGCTTTAATCCGTTTGACTATGGGAGGTCGTGCTTTTCTTAGAACTCGGTAACCGCAGAATGGGCATTTTATCTCGGGAGTCATAGCCAGTTGGTCAGCAGTCAAGTGTTGCCCACAACTAATGCACTCGTACATTATGCCCGCTGGACGTTCCTCGCTCTCTTCCGACATTATTCTGAAACCTTGTGTGGGTTCTGCTGCATTGGAAATAAACTTTTCAGCGACTGTTTCACGTGTGGCGCTTTATGAAGCCCTCAACCGCATCGAACGCCTCTGCCAACATCGCTTCATCGGGTAGAAAAACAGCCCTAAAGTGATCCTTTCCGTATTCACGGTCGAATCCGGAGCCGTGTACTACGAGAACACCTGTCTCTCTCAGTAGTTCAGTCACGAACTCCTCATCAGTCTTCCATTTCGTTCCTTGCAGGTTGACTCTAGGAAATAGGTAGAAGGCTCCGGCCGGTTTCGCTGCTGAAAGCCTTTGAATAGCATTTGCTCGTTTCCAAGCATAATCGCGTCGCAGCTTCAACTTCTCAACCATATTGGTGATGTGCCCCTGTGGTCCAGTAAGGGCTTCAATTCCTGCCATCTGCGTTGGGGTGCTTGCACAGAGGCGCACGCGGGACATGCGTTGGATTCCGTCCCAGACATGCTTGAGCCTCTCCTCAGGGTCCTGGACATACAGATAACCGAGCCGCCATCCGGTCATCATGTGGGCTTTTGAGAAGCCGTTTAAACCGAATATCGGCGTATCTTTCGCGAGGGATGCTACGCTGGTGAAGTTTCCGTCGTATACAATGCGGTCGTAGATTTCATCAGCGGCGATCGGAATATTCCTCGATGCAGCCAGTTCGATCACCCTCGCCAAATCCTGTTTTGAGTAGACGGAGCCTGTGGGGTTACTTGGGTTGATTACGACGATCAGCCTAGTTCTTTCAGTAATCTTTCTTTCAAGATCCAATAGGTCCGGGGCCCAACCTTTCTCTTCAATGCCTTGGTAGGTTACGGGTTTTCCATCGAAGAATTTTGTGAAGGTTATGTACGGAGGGTAACACGGGCCTGGCAATAGCACTTCGTCGCCGGGGTTAACGATGCTAGCCATTAGGAACATTATAGCCTCTGAGATGCCTTGCGTAATGAGCACGTCGTCGGGGCCGATCTGGGCGTGGTTAATGGTGTTCTCTTTTTGAGCTACTGCTTCTCGCAGTTGCTTTATGCCCTCAGAGGCGGAATAGTAATCTGAACCGTTGTCGATCGCTCGCTTCATGGCCTCTTTGATGTTTTGGGGGGTGTCGAAGCCGTAGGGCACCGGGTCACCTATATTCAGATTCAGAATCTTTTTTCCGCTTCGTCTAACTTCTTCCGCTTTAACGACAACATCGCGAATTGCATACTCGACGCCCGCAGCCCGTCTAGAAGGTGTCGCGGCTTGTTGTAGCATATCGACCGCGGTCGTATTCGTAAACCCGTTTAATAGAGTTCCTTGCTGAATCCGAGAAGAGGTTAGAGCGCATTAGCACTAGTGCAGAAGGTTTAGTGGAGTAGGGCGTAAATGAAGAGGGGGGCTAGCGCGAGGCTTAATGTGTTTAAGAGCTTGACCACGACATGCAACGATGGTCCAGCCGTATCCTTCAACGGGTCTCCGAGAGTGTCTCCTATCACGGTTGCCGCGTGAACTTGCGACCCACGCCCTCCCAAGTGGCCGGCTTCAATATACTTCTTAGCATTATCAAGAGCCGCTCCAACATTATTCATGAACAATGCCATCAAAACACCAACAACAGTGCCCACCATTAAGAGACCACCCACCGGTTCAGCCCCAAGTATCATTCCAACCGCTATAGGTCCCAATATGATGAGTAGACTTGGGTAAACCATGTTCTTCAAAGCGGCTTTAGTGCTGATGTCCACACACCGTGAGTAATCTGGACTGGCCGTACCATTCATGATCCCTGGAATCGATTTGAACTGACGTCTGATTTCCTTAATCATCACCGCGGAAGTGTTCCCTACCGCCTTAATCGCCAGAGAGCTAAACAGGAAAACCAGCATAGCACCAATGAAGGCACCTGTGAAAACTCCTGGGCTGGAGAGGTCAACGTGCACCAAGCCCGCGACTTCTAAGAACGAGCTGAATAATAGGAATGCTGAGAGGGCTGCTGAGGCGACACCATATCCCTTCGTTAAAGCCTTAGTCGTGTTCCCTACCGAATCTAACTTGTCCGAGATATCCCTTGCGCTCATTGGGGCGCCGGACATTTGCAGTATTCCCCCAGCGTTGTCAGTTATCGGGCCAAATCCATCCATTGCCAAGATTATGGGGGTCACTGAAAGCATGCCCATCGTAGCAATCGCGGTCCCATACAGTCCCTTTTGAAACGCGGGATTTGTAATGTCGAGATTTGCACCTCCAGGCGTGAAGTTATTCCCTAGACCAAATGCTAACAAGATGGCGATACCAATGACAATGACAAACAGAGCCGATGACTCCATTCCCACCGCAAGACCAGTAGCGATTCCCGGCGCCGCACCACTCTCGGAAGCATTTGCGATTTCTAGAGTCGGACGTCGCCGATAAGATGTGTAGTAGTCAGTAATCCAAGTCACACCAATCGCCGCGACGATCCCAACGAGCGCTGCATAGAAATAATTCAACTGTCCATTAAGTAGAACCATTGTGAGCGCATAGAAGCCAAACGCGCTAATCACGCCCGTAACGAGCAAACCTCTGATAAGCGAATTGAATGGGTCCTCTCCCTTGCGCGAGTAAACGAAAAGCGATCCGATTATCGCGCTTACCAAACTAAATGCCCCTGCCATGAGTGGGAAGAGTAGGCCATTGACGCCGAACACGCCGTAGACAGCGGGAGCCATCCCAAGCAGCATCGCGCCAATGTTTTCTGCGGTTATTGACTCGAATAGATCAGCTCCACGTCCGGCGATATCCCCCACATTATCCCCTACAAGGTCAGCGATGACAGCAGGGTTACGCGGGTCATCCTCCGGAATCCCTGCCTCGACCTTACCCACTAAGTCCGCAGCCATATCTGCGGCCTTTGTGTAGATTCCGCCTCCAAGCTGAGCAAATAGTGCAGCGAAGCTTGCTCCGAATCCGAACCCAACAATCAGGCGCGCGTCCCCGTTGAAGATTAGGAACAACGAGGTAATTCCGAGCAGACTCAACGAGACCACACCTAATCCGAAGACAATGCCTCCCCTGAACGCTATCTTCAATGCTCGATCCAGACTCTGCATTGCACCGCGTGCTGCTCTAATGTTTGAACGGACTGAGATGTACATGGCAATGTATCCAGCTAGGTTCGATGCTAATGCGCCGAGAAGAAATCCCGCAGCCGTGTCTACTCCCAACCAGGCATTAGATGGACTGCGGATGACTACGGCGAGGAGAACAGTTGTGACCACGGCAATTATGCTAATCGTTCGGTACTGTCGACTAAGGTAGGCCTCGGCACCCGACTTTATCGCGTTCGAGATCTCTCGCATACGTTCTGTTCCAGTATCCTGCTTGAGAATCCAATTAACGACAAACCCGGCAACTGCGAGTGACAGAAAACTAACTACGAAAACATATTCAACAACCAACGGTTACAACTCTTAAAGCAAATACGATTTCGCATAGCAAGTGCATCTAATTAAGTGAAACGTAATCCACGATCTCGCGATTTGGATATGTTTTGTCGGTTATTTGATGCGTTCTAGTATGTCGGCGCGATGTGCCCTTGCAGCTTCCTCTACGTCCACATCTCGTTTGCTTCGCCAAAGGGCCCAGCCCGCCAGGCAGATCATAACCGCGGCTGCAGCGTATGCTACCACCGTTCCGCTTATGCTTGCCAGTATAGGGGCAGCAATAAGCGAAACCAAGTTAGCGACCTTGATCATTGGATTCAATGCTGGTCCTGCCGTATCCTTCAATGGGTCCCCAACCGTGTCACCAACTACACTGGCCTTGTGTCGTTCGCTGCCTTTGCCTGTGTTCGCAGCCAAATCGCGCGGCTCATCCTCGATTGTTTTCTTGGCATTATCCCAAGCCCCACCAGCATTCGCCATGAAAACCGCTAACAATTGTCCGGAAACAATTATGCCGGCTAGGAAACCGCCGAGCGCTTCGGCTTGGAGAGTTAAGCCTACAATGAGCGGAATCACCATCGCGATTATCGCGAGTGGAACCAGTTCTTTTTGGGCTGCGGCTGTTGAAATTCCGACGACGTTTCTGTAATCTGGTGCTACCGTACCCTCCATAACTCCTGGAATCCTGAACTGCCGCCTAACCTCTTCTACGATCATCTTTGCGGCTCGTGATACTGCACGTATTGAAAGAGAGCTGAAGAGCCAAGGCAAGGCTCCGCCTAAGAGAAGCCCAATGAATACTTTCGTGTCTGAGACGCTGATGGCTGAGAGGCCTGTGGAGGTTATGTACGATGCGAATAAGGATACTGCTGCGATCACTGCTGAAGCGATTGCGATGCCCTTGGTGATTGCTTTAGTAGTATTGCCAACCGCATCCAGATCAGCCATTATTTGGCGGCCACGTTTAGTTTCCTCATCATTCATGTCATGCCATGCCATTTCTCCGATGCCATTAGCGTTGTCGCTGATCGGCCCGTAGGAGTCCATCGCGACGTTGTTGCCCGTTTGGCTTAACATGCCAATTCCAATAATCGCGATAGCGTAAAGCGTGTAAGTAATCCCGGCGGAAGTGGGGAAGAGCGCGAGCGCTAAGACGAAGGCTATGACGATGTA
>DATIYC010000188.1:0-7497 GCA_035517955.1 Candidatus Acidiferrales bacterium
AGATCCCCCACCGAGTCCTATTCATAGTTTGACTTTGGAATCCCTGTCACCATCCTTTTCAGGTGAAAAGCGAATGCCGCTATCTCGCTAACCCCAACACTAACAAGGTTATGCTTGAAAAAATAAGCAAGCCCACACAACTCATATTGCCGGGAGCCTTATCAATTACTTGAGAGTAGGCCGTCGATCAAATCATTGACTAGGACCTTCCTGAGATAAGGTCGAGTTCTGCTAGTTCCTCTTGCGTCTCCTTTTCGCGGCCCTAGGCCATTTTCTTTCATCATTTTGCGTCTAGGCTGAGGGATGAGAGAAGACTTCTCACCAAGCGCTTAGCTTGGTCTGGTCTACCATACTGAGCCATATTCACAGATTTCTGAGGGCTTCTCCATGATGCGGTTGATAGTAACTTCGTCGATGATTCTGCAGTATCTGGAGATTTGACCCAGACTCCGGATTATGATTCTAATGCTGGCGGCGGCGCTCGCATCCTTCACATGCGTCAAGGCCCTCTGAGTTAATCTTCGCTCGTCGTCCTTCATTGTTTCAACCATTTCCATTGCTTCATTGACGAGTTTAGCTGTCAAAAACCGTTTGGTAGGTGGGTTGCGAGGCGTGTACGGCTCGAGATCGTCTATCCATCCGAGGAAAGAACACTTTCACATGAACACCAAAACCCTATCCTATCTATCCTCCATCGATGAACCATGTACTCAACAATCTAGATTTGGGCGCTTAGAAACTCTCCCTACGCCCAAACACCAACACTTTTGGTCTTTTCCATACATTCCAACGTGGGCTGTCTGCTGAACCTTCGTTTCGTTTAACAACGCCCACCAGGCGATAACCCACCTATCACCTTAAGAGAGGCCGGGATGCTCGGCGTCGCCGGCGTAATCTGACTGCATTCCGAACCTTTGCGGTCTCAGAGTCGATTACATGAAGAGAAAGAATCGTGGTAAAATTGGGGAAGATGCACTCGAAACCAAAACCAGGGTCTCTGCCTATTGGACTGCAGGAACCTTCGTAGGATATCGGCGCTACATCCGTGATGCAAAAGGGTACGCGCTTCGTTTCGCTTCGCGCATATTGTCTAAAAGTTAGTCGATTCTAATGCTGAAACTTAACCGATTCAATAGAAATCCTATCCTTGCTCCGAGAGAGGGGCAGGCTTGGGAAGCTGACGGAGTCTTCAACCCTGGTGCGGTTAACGCCAGAGGCGCGATCCACCTACTTTACCGCGCGGTCGACGCAAACCGAACTTCGCGTATGGGATACGCACGCACAGAGAATGGAATGGACTTTACCTTTCGTTCTTCGAGCCCCGTTCTTGAACCTTCGGCGGAATGGGAGGAGTTCGGTTGCGAGGACCCACGCATTACACCCGTCAATGGATCTTTCTTCGTTACATACACGGCATTTTCGCGCCGAGGGACGCGCCTTGCATTGGCGTCAACGAAAGATTTCATGTCTTTCGAGAAGCATGGACTGGTCGGGCCTGACCGAGATGACAAAGACTTTGTACTCTTCCCTGGAAGAGTGAATGGCAAAGTTGCGATGCTGCACCGACTTGATTCGAAGATTCAGATAGCATACTTCGACAGTCTAGATGCACTTGGGGATTCTCAGAAATTCTGGAGAGAATATGTGACCCACGTTAGTGCGTTTGAAGTGATTAGTCCCAAACATCATTGGGAAGAATGGAAAGTAGGCATAGGGCCTCCACCGATTAGAACGGATTGCGGGTGGCTCGTGTTTTATCATGGGGTGAACGTGGAGCGCATCTATCGCGTAGGAGCGGCCCTGCTTGATCTGGACGACCCGACGAAGACTTTGGCGCGGACCAGTGAACCGATCATGGAACCCGAAATGGACTTTGAAAAACGGGGCATCGTTCCAAATGTAGTCTTCCCCACCGGAGGAGTCATCCTCAATGGGAACTTGCTGGTCTATTACGGTGGAGCCGACAGGATCACTGGCGTGGCCAAGGCGCCGATTGACGGCTTTCTGGACGAATTAGAAGCGTCGTAAGCTCGCTTTAGCGTTTTAGTCTAGTGGTGCGAGGAGGGTAAATTGAGGAGTTGTCGTCAGAAAGTGTGTTTGCACAAATTGTAACTTCTAATCGTAATGCTAGAGGTTTAGCAGCGTAACTATTTCCGCGGCTATTCTTGCCAACTCAATCTCCAAATGGCGAAGATTAGGTTTGGACAATTTCGCATCAGCTTCAGCGAGAAATTGTTTTGCATCTTTCTCGTATTGAGACACAGCTGGTTTTAGAATATCGCTATAGCTTCTTACCCAACTCTTAGTTTCGGCGTCCATGTCGGCTTTGAGTGAATCTAATGCGGAGAGAGCTTCGTCGGCTCTGTGCTTCAGATCGTCTATGTGTTTGCTGAAGTGTCCACTGGCAACAGGCCTTATGTTTTCTTCCTGAAGGAACTCGTCCAATCTGTGTTTGTAATGTTCCAAGATATTTTTCAAGAGATCGCGGTCTATTGTCATACCGACAGCATGATGTGTGAGGGAATAAAAACAGCACTACACTCAGACTCTACTATGTCGAAGCGATAATACTTCAATGGAGGTCGAATGGAAATTTCTCTTTAGGAGATTGTGCACATTCCGCAACTAATTGGCCGGAATCCGAAGTTAGCCGCACCATTACATAAGTACGCTTTATGCGGCCTTCGAGCGTACTGATGGAATATGTTGGCTCATTTTACGGCAGTATAGAAGCATAGCATATTAGCCGTCGCACTATTTTTCATAGGGAGGCTAGTAGACCATACTATTAGACTGACGAGAAAACGATTCTCGCAAGTGTTGAATAGTGGGGGCTTCTCGTCTAGAGAAATCCGGTGAACAGTACTGAGCGAAGTCGTTTATACAATCGTGACAATTCAGGATGTTCTAGCTCCGGCAGTAATGATCACCGGAGTTGCTTTGCTGCTGTTAACATTTACCGCAAGGCACAGCGTTCTCGTTAACAGAATCCGACTCTTGGATGATGAGAAACGACATCTCAACGAAAGATTGGCCTCTTCCAAGAATCTTGACAAAACTGAGGAGGTTCGATTGAAAAGCATCAAAGACCAGCTCAACCTGCTGCTTTCACGTCTAGCGTATGTAAGGAACGGAATGCTCTGTCTTCTACTTGCAGTGCTGTTCTTCGTTTTGACATCTTTCTCGATTGGGCTAAGCCTCTTTCCTATTCCTTCAGAGTCAACGCAAATTGCCATCAGCGTCACCTTCACTCTTGGGATGCTTCTTGTCCTCGCGGGGGTTGCCTTCCTCGCGTTGGAGATATTCGTTTCTGACAAGGTAATTGTTGTAGAGGTCACTGAGGAGCTTGAAAGTGGAACGGGCAACGAAATTTGAGCAACCGACGTTTCCCGCAAACTGTATGCGATGACTATCGCAACCGTCATGGACCCCATCATACCGTGCTAATGCCCGGGTTGCGGCGCACAGGTTTTGGGAACACGCGCAAAATGCCACGGTCAGATAGAGGTAATCCAGAAATTCTGCAAAGTGCGGTGTAAAGAATCCACATGAAGCCCTAGACACGGGAACTCTCTGCCGCTGTTACTTTGATGTGTGGCCTAAGCGGCTGTTACCGTTCGTTTGGCGAGAGGTTTCGGTTCTCACTATTCCGAGTTCAGTGTTTTCCTTAGCTTCTCAATTTGACTTCTAAAGTAAAGATAACCCGTTTAGTACTCTGGCATCCCTCCACCTCTTGGTGGCGGTGTTGGCGGTGGCTTAGCAGCAGCGATCACGTCGTCCACCCTTAGTATCATCGAGGCAGCCTCGAATGCAGATCTTATGGCTTGTTCCTTTACTCTGACAGGTTCAACAACGCCCTGTTTCTTCATGTCCTTCACCACGCCCTTGAAGACGTCGACACCTTGCGTCAAACCACCTTTCTTTTCGTGCGCTGAACGAATGGATACCATTATGTCGATGGTGTTGAGCCCTGCGTTCTCAGCGAGGATTTTCGGAACCATTTCAAGGGATTCTGCGAAGGCTTCTATGGCGAGTTGTTCTCGTCCACCAACCTTGCTTGAATATTCCCTAAGTTTCTTTGAGAGTTCGGCTTCTGTGGCGCCAGCCCCTGTTACGACCTTGGGTTTGTTTACGACATCGGCGACCACGAAGAGCGCGTCCTTGAGTGCTCTCTCCGCTTCGTCGACCAAGCGTTCTAGTCCAGCCCTGATCAGTACGCTGACCGACTTTGGATCTTTGCATTCTTCGATGAAAACCATCTTATCGTCACCGATCTTCCTTTCCTCCACTAGGCCTGCTCTTCCAAGATCCGCAGCTTTCAAGTCTTTCAGATTCGTTACAATCTTACCGCCTGTTGCTCTTCCCAGCTTCTCCATGTCAGATTTCTTGATTCTGCGAACCGCGAGGACTCCTTCCTTATCCAAGAACGATTGAGCGGTGTCGTCGATTCCCTTCTGGCAGATGGCCACGTTTGCGCCAGTCGCCTTGATCTCGTCAACCATCTCCTTCATCATACGTGTCTCTTCGTCCAAGAACGATTTCATTTGTTTCGGGTCGTTAATTCTTATTTCTGCAGATGTCTCAGTCTTCTCGATCTCCAACGCACAGTCCAAGAGCGCAATCTTAGCGTTCTTGACTTGTTTCGGCATACCGGGGTGGACAACTTCTTTGTCCACGATTATGCCTCTGACTAGCTCGGTGTCCATCAGGCTCTTGCCTTCTTTCTTGACAAGCTGGATATGATCTGTGTCCGCGTACATTGAATCGCCGCGTTTTTCCGTGACCTGCTGAATTGCTTCAATAGCGATATCCGCGAAGTGCTCACGCGCTCCTCCGAGGCCTTTGCTGTGCATCGCGGTCATTGCAACTTTCTTTAGTGTTGCCTCGTCGCCAAGCTTGACCGGATCGGCTAAGGAATCAAGGATCTGAATTGCCTTATCTGCTGCCTTCTTGTATCCAGCCACAATAGTTGTGGCGTGGACGCTGTCGTCCAAAAGGTCTTGAGCGCGTTTCAGCAGATCTGCCGCAAGCAGGACAGCGGTTGTAGTCCCATCCCCGACCTCATCGTCTTGTGTCTTCGCAACTTCGACCATCATTTTGGCAGCAGGATTCTGAACATCTATTTCTTTCAGAATAGTTGCGCCATCGTTTGTCACGGTGACGTCGCCGAGACTGTCGACGAGCATCTTGTCCATTCCGCGAGGTCCAAGAGTGCTCTTGACGATTTCACCCACAATTATGGCAGCCGTGATGTTGCTTCGTTGCGCATCTCGCTCTTCACTGCGAGTTGCTCCTTCCTTTAAGATGAGAACAGGTTGACCAGTAAGATACGACATTCACTATTACCTCAGTTTACATCATGTCGGGAGACATTCCGCCAGGCATTCCCCCGGGCATTCCGCCGCCGGGGCCTCCTGGGGGGCCGCCTCCTTTCATGCCTTTTGAGGCTATGACGTCATCTATTCGTAGTAGCATGCTGGCGGCTTCGGTTGCGGATTTGATGACTTGCTGCTTTACTCTGAGTGGTTCGATTATGTTATCGGTAAGCATGTCTGTGATCTTGCCGGTTTTGACTTGGACCCCAAACCATTTGTTTTCTGGGTTTGCGTGTTTTGATCGTAGTTCTACTAATATGTCGATTGGGTCGAGTCCGCTGTTCTCAGCTATTGTGAGGGGGATTGTTTCGAGTGCTTCTGCGTAGGCTTCGATGGCTAGTTGTTCGCGGCCTCCCACTTTTAGAGCGTAGTCGCGCAGTTGCTTTGCTGTTTCAGCTTCGGGAGCTCCTCCACCGGCTACGATCTTGTGGTCTTCGATGGCGTTTCTGACAACGCAGATAGCATCGTGGAAAGAGCGTTCAGCTTCGTCCACTACATGTTCGGAGCCGCCTCTGATTACTACGGTGACTGCGTGGGGGTCTTTGCATTCGCGAACGTAGATGAGTTTGTCGTCGCCGATCTTCACCTCTTCAACCAATTTTGCTTCACCGAGCGCTTGGGAGGTTATTTCTTTGGTGCTGGCTTGTATGGTTCCGCCGGTGGCTTTGGCGAGTTTTTCCATGTCGCCGCTGCTGACGTTCTTCACAGCCATTATGTTCTTTTTGGAGAGGAAGTGTAGTGCGAGGTCGTCGATGCTCTTCTCGCAGAATATTACGTTAGCGCCGCTTTTTACTACGTTTTCCGTCATTTCTCGTAACATGGATTCTTCTTCGTCGAGGAAGAGTTTCATTTGGTCTGGGGAGTCAATGTTAATCTTGGCATCGAATTCGGTTTTTTCAATCTCGAGTTTCGCATTAACTAGGGCCATCTTAGCGTTTTTTACTTGTTTTGGCATTTGGGGGTGTGAGATTTCTTTGTCGACGACTATGCCTTTGACGAGTTCGCTTTGGTCCATGCTCTCGCCTTTTTTCTTCAAAACCTTAATTCGGTCTATGTCGGCGGTTATTTTGCCGTCTCTTGTCTGTATGATTTGGCGGACGGCTGTTGTAGCTAGCGTTGCGAGGTAATCGCTCGTTCCTGCAGTTGCTTTTGTTCTCATGGAGGTTAGGGCAACGAGTTTAAGCATCTTTTCGTCGTCAGGTTGTATGTCGATGGATAGGCTTTTGAGGACCTCTAATGCTTTCTCGGCAGCTTTCTTGTAGCCTTCAACGATAACGGTGGGGTGGACTTCTTGGTCAAGAAGTTTTTCTGCTTTTGTTAGGAGTTCTCCTGTGAGAACAACGGCGGTGGTTGTGCCGTCGCCTACTTCATTGTCTTGGCTTTTTGCTACTTCAACAAGCATTTTGGCGGCGGGGTGTTGAATATCTAGTTCCTTCATTATGGTGGCTCCGTCGTTTGTTATCACTACGTCACCCATGCCGGAGACCAACATCTTGTCCATTCCTTGCGGGCCAAGCGTAGTCTTTATGGTTTCAGTGATGACCTTAGCGGCGAGGATGTTATTTCGTTGCGCATCTTTACCAGTAGTACGTTGAGCGCCTTCTCTCAGAATCATAATGGGTATTCCTTGTTGTGCGGACATATTACATCATCAAACGCGTTACCCAAGGTAACAGATACATATAAACAATTGCCACATCAAAAATTTTACAGTTCACCTTTCAAACTGAAAAAATCTTCAGATAGCGAGAACTTGACGTTACCACCGCACCCAAGTGGGCGGCCATCATCCATTAGTCAGCAGACGATTTGTTATGGCCCAACTAAACGGCTTCAGCAGACATAGACGTTACGTTACCGCACATCGGGTAGTAATCAATGATGGCGAAAATGACTGAACAAGTAGGCCCGTCCACAGAATCGCTTCGATTGAGCCGTTGACCTGTGGCTTGTTCACGGTGCACTGCGCAAAAGTCGCGCCATTTCACTCTAAGCTGAAACTCATCTTCCGGGCAATATCTAATCTGGCACAACTCAAACATAGACCCTCCCCAGATGTCGTCCCGATAGAGATGACGGGGCCACCGCATTTCTTACATCTTCTTGTGACCGCCATCATTAC
>DATIYC010000189.1:0-12703 GCA_035517955.1 Candidatus Acidiferrales bacterium
CCGGAACTGGAAACATTAACTGGGATAAGATCTTCAAAGCCCTATCAACGATCCACTACGACAAATGGATCACATTGGAGTCATTCACACAGGACATCAAGAGTGTTGCAGCCAGTACCGCGATATGGAGAAAGGTTGCGCCTAGCGCCGACGCCATAGCCTCGGACGGGTTAAAGTTTCTAAAATCAATGCGAGAAAAATATCCTACCCAGTAAAGAACCCGTCAGTTCTAATGCAAAGTTAGCTTACTGCGATTTACCGCGCCCAGCTATTGGCCAGACAGCTTCAACTTTTCCGTTTCGCATTGCATAGAGGTTGTCGTGCAGATTCGCTGTCGTGCAGCAATGGCTCGGTATCAACTCAACCTTATCCCCGACGGATAGATGATTCTGGGCGCTCACAGCAATCATTCCATGCTCTTCGGATTGATGATAGAATTTCGCGCCCTCAATATCCTTAACCTCACCTAAACCCATTTCAGGAGTCATGGTCTTCCACCCAGCATCAACAATGACCCGTTCAGCAACGGGTCTGCTAATGACGGTCGCTAGGAGAGTGAGCGCGCAATGAAAACCCAGGCCCTTCAATTTTCGATAGGTCGAATCCATAAACACATATGACCCAGCCTCAACTTCCGTGACCCTCGAATGTTCACCCGCGATGTTGTATGTCCCAGTTGAACCGGCTGAAACAATGTCCACCTGAGCCCCGCCCTTCTCGACCATCTCCACGGTTTCCGCGAATTTGTCCAACAGTTTTGTTGCCCCCGCCTTTCTGGCGTTGAAATCTGAGACGTCTAGGAACGGCCCCTCGTAACCCATCAACCCGCGAAAATCAATTCCACTCACCTTGACAATGTCCTTGACGAAATCAACCGTATCTTTGCCGGGAACTCTTCCGCATCTCTTGTTTCTCACATCGACTTCGACTAGAATTCCCTGTTCGACTCCTTGCCTTCTCGCGATCTCTCCCATTTTCTTGGCTATGGAGAGATTATCCACGGCTACTTTCACGTCGGCGTAGTTGTTCAAGGCGATAAGGCGTTCCAGTTTTCTTGGTTCAACGACTTCATTCGTGATTAACACATCCTTGACGCCGCTCTTCACCATGACCTCCGCTTCGCCAAGTTTTTGCACGCACACGCCGTTCGAGCCAGCGGAGATTTGCTTGTGCGCGATGTATGGGCATTTGTGAGTCTTAGAGTGGGCGCGTAATGTCGAACGCCTTCCAGAGAAGTATGAGGACATTTTCTCAATGTTCTCCTTCATTAAGTTGAGATCTACAAGTAGCACTGGTGTTTCAAGTTCTGACTTGTCGTTTCCGATCACGTTGACGTCCTGCAAATTATTCTCACCGCATGCTGATTCGCGTGAGGCGATTCGCTCACTCTGAAACACGAAAACCTATCCAGTCCTTCAATAACCTTAGCGCCCAACTCTCACTCATGCATCGTTGACCCTTGAAACGACACGTAAACCAAGAGATTAAGAGCTGAGCTGTATCGCATAAGGACACAGACAGAAAAACGATCGAGCATAGGGCAACTGTTTTGAAAGTTCACGTTACCAAATCAACTAGTGGACTTCACTTCAAAACGGTTGTAGTCGTTGACGTTTTACGTTCAAGTTCAACCATCGTAACCGCGCTCAACAATGGCGCGGAAGCAGTGATTCCTTTTACGAGCGTATCGAAAGCCCTAGAGGCTCGCAGGAAGTCGAGACAGAGCACACTTCTCGCGGGAGAGCGAAAGGGAATTACTCCGAAAGGTTTCGATTACAATATTTCTCCCTTTGACATGAGCTACAAGAACGTGTACGCCAAGAAGATTCTGTATACTTCAAGCAACCTTACGAGAATATTGGGCAAAGTCAGAATAAAGCACAGAGTTCTCATTGGCGGAATCACTAACGCCAGAGCTGTTGCGAACTACTTGCAGCGTCGTCAAGAGAACGCAGTGATCGTTGCTTGTGGAACGAAGCTGGGGACAGCTGTGGAGGATTTGGTTGGCGCAGGAGCCATAGCAGCTGCGATTACACACGCTGATTTCTCAGATGATGCTCTTGCAGCTATCGGATTATCTAGAGCGAAGGAGTGGCGGGATTTGGTCAGGCGAGGGCGAATTGCGAAGCTATTGATTGAGTTAGGTTTCAGGAGAGATATTGAGCCTTGCTTGCGGCTTAACTCAAGTAAGGTTGTTCCCGGTTTAGTTGGGAACGAGATAGTGGATGTGGCGCGCTGAGGTTACTGGAGTTTTCCCCTACCCTCAACCCTCAGTGTTCCTTCAACTTCCCCTCGTCGTGCAATCACGTAATTATCGTGTAGGCAGACTGTTGTGTCTACGTGCGTGGGCACCATCTCCAACCTCTCGCCTGGGCGCGTAGACTCGGATGGTTTCGCTAGCCTATAGTGGCCGTGTTCCGCATTCAATCCGATACACTCCAAATCCTCCCTACCCTTGATTGGTGGGAGGCCATGGTCTGCGCTGATCGTTTTCAACCCTGCATCTACGATTACCTTTTCCGGCCTGGGTCGGCTGACGACGCCCGTTAAGATAGTGAGAGATTGCTCGAAATCAATGCCGGCCTTCCTGTAACTCGTATCCATAAACACGTACGAACCAGCCTCAATCTCAGTCACTCCTTCCACTCGACTAACGAGATCGTAGGAGTTAGTTCCGCCGGAGCTCACATCCTCCACCACAAGCCCCGATTTCTCAATCATCCGCCTGGTTTCGATAAGTGGCCCTAGCGCTTCCTTGACAGCATTCGATCGCGCTTCGGGCGTTGTAAATTTGCGAAGTGATCCCTCGTACCCCATCAACCCCTTGAACTCTAACCCATCCAAACCAGCAATCTTGTGGGCCAATTCAACTGCCGGTTCACCTGGAGGTACCCCACACCTATCCAGGATACCTTCCAGATTACGGAATAGGTTCACCTCGATCAAAAAACCGATCTTCGAACCTGTCCCGGTTGCGAATTTGGATAATTCTCTGGCGTTTCCGATGTCGTCAACGAGGACCCTAAGGTTGCATTGTTTTGCGAGGCTAGCTAGTTTCCTGATCTTGTATGGCCCGATGATCTGATTCGCGATCAGAATATCATCGATTCCTGAGTTAGCCATGACTTCTGCTTCGCTTAGTTTAGCGCATGTGATGCCTGGCGCTCCGGCTGCGATCTGTTTGTGGGCGAGGAATGGGGATTTGTGAACTTTCACGTGAGGTCTCAGGTGTACTTTCTTTCCGCGGAAGTATTCGCCCATGCGTTTTATGTTCCGTTCAGCGGCCTCAATGTCAAGAATCAGTGCAGGCGTGTCGTATTCGTGAACCTTCAATTTCTAATCGAGCCCCTTTGAAAATTAGGGATTGATGCTGCTTAGAATGTTGTTTTGCTAGTGCATGCCTCTTCCGCCAGCGACGATGAGGAGTTCGCCGGTGACGAAGTCTGCCTCGTTGGAGGCGAGGTATACGGCTGCGCTGGCCACTTCGTCTGGGCGCCCGAATCGCTTCAATGCGGTTTCATCTAGCAGCATTTTTTCTGTTGCTGGGTCGTTGTGGGCAACCATCTCCGTCTTGATGTAACCCGGACAGATGGCATTGACTGTAATGTACGGGCCAAGCCTTAGAGCAAGTGCCTTAGTCATTCCATTCATTCCAGCCTTCGACGCAACATACTCAACATAACGCATCGATGAGGGGTGGTAAAGGCCGGAATTTGAGGAGATGTTGATGATTTTGCCCTTCTTCTGTTTGATCATAATGGGTGCTACTTCTTTTGAACACAGGTAGGCGCCCTTCAGGTTGATGTCGATAGTCTTGTCCCAGACTTCTTCACTGGCAGCGAGGAAATCTTCGGGGAACATTACCCCGGCATTGTTGACGAGTATGTCAATTCGACCGAACTTTTCCAGTGTTGTATTCACTAGTCGTTTGACGTCCTGAGAGTTGGACACATTGGATTTTATGCTAATTGCCTGTCCACCCTCCTTCTCAATCCCTTTAGCGACTTCTGACGCTTTAGCATCTTCAGAGTTGTAGTTGATGACTACTCTTGCCCCCTCGTTAGCGAAAACTTCGGCAATCGAGCGGCCTATTCCACGTGATGCGCCGGTTATTATTGCGACTTGGTCTTTTAGTCGGTTCAACGATTATCGCAGCGTCAGGCTAGCTCGCGCTGCCTAAAGCGTTGCTGGTTGATTTCTCGTTGACTTATCATTTAGAAGATTGCAATAGGGTTGAAGAGTGATCCGGTTCCCTTCGGGAGCCGTAAGGGTGCTGCAACTACCATGAACTCCCACCGTTTCTCCTCCTCGCACACTTTCACTAGTTCTTCGAACTGGAGGCTATCGGCGCACGCCATGCCCATTGAAGCTATTTGCAGTGCATGGATTGGGTATCCTACACCCTCAACACCGCTGGGAACAGTTTCCCCGTCCCCATCGGGTAGGAAGGCTGCAACTTTCCGCTCGTGCAGTAATTCCATCGTACTCGGATGAAGCCCCGCCTTTCCCTCCCCATCATAGCCACAATTCCATGGGCCAAGCTCCAAGCGACGCCTGTGGTGACCTGTGCGAAATACGAAAATGTCTCCCTCCGCAAGCCTCACTCCCTCCGCTTTCTCGGCTGCGAGAAGCTCTTCAGTTGTGACGGCTTCGCCTGGTTCCACCCATTTCGTACCTCTCAGACGAGGAATGTCTATCAACACACCGCGGCCGACGATGCCGTTTGCATAGTTGGCAATGTCCATTATGTTGGCACCTTGAGAGCTTACGGCGCTTACTGGTTTACCGTTGTATAACTGGCCCTGATATCCTATGTGGCAAAGAGCGTCTATATGAGTGTGGGAATCACCGTGACATGCACAGGCAAGGTAGTCCATTGAAAATTGTGGTTCTCCATGCGGTAACTGTGTGTCGTAGGTTAATGTCATGAGGTGTACGGCGGGGTTGGGATTGTCTGGGCCAGCCACTTTGTTGATAGGTATGGTTAGTGAGACTGAGCGACCGGAGCGTACGAGCGCGGCTGCAGCACGTATATGTGATGGGGTTATGTAGTTTAGTGTTCCACGCTCATCGTTCGGTCCCCAGCGTCCCCAATTACTAATCTTCTTGAAAAGAGCGTCAAACTCCTGTTTCGACATTGTTTTCGTAGATTTCATTTCTAGTCACTCAAAACTTCCAGCAGTTCAATAGGCTAATGGAAAGTGGAAGATTGGCGTTCAATCTCCTTTCTAAATGAATTGATATAATTTCACAGCTGTTTTCCGCATTCCCTTTCATTCAGCGATAGTTGGGCGTTTTCTTCAAATGGTAGCTTTCACTGGCGTGGTTGGCTTGTTGGGGAAATGTCAACGGAATTCGCTGCGAAGAATTCACGAACCTTAAACCACGTTATCTTTGATATGGATGGAACCTTAGTCGAGAACATGGAATTGATTGTTAGATCCTTCAATTTCGCGGTGAGTGATATTGTTGGCAGAGAATTCTCGCGGAAGGAAGTATATTCTCGGTTCGGACCAACGTTAGAGCAAATGATTGTCAAAATTATTCCTGCTAAGAATAGCGACAGGGCGATTCAAAATTACCATGTCTACTATAGAGAGCATTTCAAGGAACTCGCAGGCGTTTACGCAGGAATCCCAGACCTGATAACACACCTACAAAGTCAGGGAATTGGTACTGCGATTTACACTGGCTCTGACGGCCGAATGACCAAGACTACGCTTGAGCTAACGGGTTTACGGGAACTCTTCCCGATCGTAGTCTCCGCCGACGATGTGAAGGAGCAAAAACCTGACCCGGAGGGGTTGATTCGGACTCTTGATTTGATGCATGGAAACAGAGAGGGAGCGCTCTACTTGGGGGATGCGGTCAGAGATATGGAGACCGCTAAGAGAGTGCCGATGATGTCAGCAGCGGCACTTTGGGGTTTCGGAGACCCAACTAGGTTGAGGAATAGCAAACCAGATTTTGTTTTTGAAAGCCCGCGTGATGCGCTTCGGCAATTGGCGCGAGCCTGACTGGCCTAGTGTTACTGAACGATTCCGTCAGTGGGAGTGATTTTCTTAATTTTGTCAACGTCGTGTGCCAGGAATATTCTCGTTGTCCATGCGACGTTGGCGTTTGGTTGGATTGATGAGTAGCTTTTCCATTGGTTGACGGCGGTGTTGAGATTGTCAGGCCTTCCCGAGCTTGGTTCTAGGGCGATGTGGTAGTGGCCTAGGTAGCCGCCCCAGTTAATCCATACAAGAATATAGGGTAGGACTGTGGCGTCGAATGAGAAGCCTATGGCTTCGTGTCTTGATTCGTTAAGGGCGGCGCACCACGAATCATTAAGCTTGGGGGTGTAAAGATTCTCCCCAGTGCCCTCTGTAGGTTGCCCTACCTTGCTAAGGTCAACCGTCCTACCAGCCTTGTCGACTGTGGTTGGCCAAGGGATTTCGTCCTCGAAATTTCCCAGCCTGTCTGTGATGGCGTATCCTCGTTTTAGCTTCTGGACTTCTGGTGGTAGGATTATGCGGTAGTTGGGGTTGATGTTCAGAGTGTTGTGGCCGCTGTAGTGGTATTCGAGGCGTTCGTTGGAGAGATTTGTTAATCGGTAATTTAATTCGAGGCTGGGCTCGTTCTTCGTAATCGTCACACTCTTGTTGACCATTAGTGGATAGACCTGGCATTTCCGTTGCATTGCTACCGTAATTGACCGGGCCGTTTTCCTCTTCCTTAGGACTCGCCATGGCTCGGAGGCTGTCTCGCCATACATGGGCAATTGCCATTGCTTGTAAGTGCAATTTTCGCATGTTGGAACGCAGTCGAAGAGTCCGCTCATGTCTTCGAATTCTGGTTTGTAGGAGGGTTTCATGATAGGGACGCGAGGATTATGCCAGACGAACTCGGTCTCAGTGGGTTTGTAGATTATGCTAATGATACGTGCCCCAAACTCCGGCATTAGAACGGTCCGCAGCTTCTCGTTCTCTAAGACGAATCCCGACATTCCACCTACAGACGTTCCGGTTACAGAAATCGACATCTTCACAGTCACCTTCCATTAATTCTCGATTTCAAGGTCCATCATAGTTTTGCGTTTCGATCAGCGACAGTGGCTGGTAGGCAACTATTTTTACTGGTCATTATAGCAAGTCGGGGCTATGTCGTTGAATTCGTTTGAAGAATTCGTGTCTGAAGGCGTGAAGATCATCAAAGGAGCTGAGGAAAAGAAGGTTACGCTCCGACTGATGGGAGCTCTAGCAGTAAATTATCACTGCCCAAAATACAAACATCTGCATGAACAGATGGCCCGAACACCGACCGACATCGACTTCGCCTCGTTATCGAAACAGAAGGAGAAGCTTACAGCCTACCTCCACGAGTTGGGTTATGATGTTGACCAGCAACTGATGAATTACCCCACTTACGCTGAAGGAAAACGGTACATGTACTTCGGCAAAATTCACGTTGACGTGTTCTTTGACGAACTCAGAATGTGCCACCGCATTGATTGGACTAAGAGGTTAGAAGTAGACAACCCAACGATCCCCTTAGCAGACATAATTCTCGAGAAGCTTCAGATCGTTGAAATCAACCCAAAAGACATCAAAGACATGATCCTGCTATTCCTAGAACATGATGTGGGAGACAACGACAAGGAAACCATAAACGGCAAGTACATTGCAGAATTGCTATCGAAAGACTGGGGATTCTGGTATACGTCCACAACGAACCTGAACAAAGTACTAACCTTACAGGGGGAATACGTCAAGTTGCCTGAGGACGAGAGTAAACTGTTGATGGAACGGGTCAACAAACTGCTAGCTATGATCGAACAACAACCAAAGTCCATGGGTTGGAAGATGCGAAGCCGGGTCGGAAACAAGCAGAAGTGGTACATGGACGTGGAAGAGGACCGCGGAGTCATCAAGATAGAATAAGCTGCACTCTTCCTTTCCGTTACTTCCTTACTACATCACAAACACTCGCCGAGTGGAGTTCAAGTCCCGTGCGAGTGTTGAGACGAGCTTTTTCTGAGAGGAAACTCTCGTAGCATGACACTTGAGGTTTGGCGGATGGAGCAAACTGGCGCTGTAACGCTGACGAAACTTCTGCTTGCGTACAAAGCTAATACTATTTTTGGGGTCCCAGGCGGTCAGACCCTATCGTTCTACGACGCGATCGCAGACCATGCGCCCGAGATAAGGCATGTTCTGGCGCGTGATGAGAAGGCTGGGGGGCTCATGGCTGTAGGATTTTCAAGGGTTTCATTTCATCCAGGTTTGTGCGACGCTACCGTTGGCCCCGGAGCCGCCAACTTGCTTCCTGCTGTTGCCGAGGCGTATACTGGTTCGGTGTCGATGATAGCGATCACGAGCAACGTAACTACAGAATCCATGGGTAAAGGAGCCTCACAAGAACTCGACCACTTCGCCCTCTTCAGACCATTCATCAAGATTAGCTTGCGGCCCAAGAATGTCGACGATATACCAAGAACAGTCAGCCACGCTTTCAAAGTAGCAACGTCTGGACGCCCAGGTCCCGTTCATTTGGATTTACCGCAGGATATCCTCGAAAGCAAGACGGAGAAGCCGCTACCGATTCAGGCGGAGCAAGAATACGCAACGTACCCGAGCTACCGGCCTAGGCCCCAAGTAACTTCGACAGCCCACGCACGAGACCTCATACTCGCCTCATCAAAACCAATCATTCTTGCAGGTGGGGGGACCATTCTATCACAAGCCTGGGACGAGGTCAAGAGGCTCGCCGAGTTAATCGGTGCGCCGGTAGCGACAACTTTGACTGGAAAGGGAATAATCGATGAGGGCCACCCTTTGAGCTTAGGATGTGCGGGTAGGCAAGGTTACAGGCCCTCGGCTAACAAGGCGTTGCAAGAAGCTGACTTGATATTAGCCTTGGGCACAAAACTCGGCCAGGTCGCGACGAACGACTGGACGTTGATCGATGATAGAACGAAGATAATTCACGTAGACATTGACCCGATCGAGACGAGGAAAGTCTACAGGGAAGAGTTAGCGATTGTTGCCGACATTCGAAGCACGCTACGAGACCTGATCGAATTTCTCTCTATGAGTAAAAACAAATCAGATTCGCCCTGGTTGCAGAGGGTGCGTAGCTTGCGGCTGGAATGGGTCGAGATGTTCAAGCGTTTATCGGGTGAGGCTTTGTCGCCGGCGATGGTATACTACGAGATAATGAAATCGTTGCCAGCGAGGAGCGTGTTAGTTACAAGCGGCAGCTTTGCTGGAGCATTTTCAGGCTGCTTCTACAATGTACGACTATCTGGACCACGCTTCATCGCTGCAAGAGGCGCTGGCGGAACCGAAACAGCACTGCCATTAGCGGTTGGAGCTGCGGTTGGAGTTCAAGATGGGAGTAGAGTTATGGCGGTGAGTGGTGAGGGAGGATTTGGGTACCATGTTGCGGAATTGGAAACGGCTAGGAGAATTGGGCTAGCGCTTCCAGTGATCGTTCTCAATAACAGGTCGCTTGGTTGGATGAAGATTATACAGACAGAGAAGTATGGATCGAACTACGTTTCCTCTGCTTACAGTGACGACCTCAACTACGCGAAAATCTCAGAATCTTTCGGGTGCAAAGCCACCAGGGTAGAACGCGCCTCAGAACTGCCAGAGGCTGTCTCTTCAGCTGTGAAGTCGGATGAGGTCTTTGTGGTTGAGATAATGATCGACCCTGACGAATGCAGCTCGACACATTTGAAGAGCGACCCACTCGCAGTGGCGTAGCGATTAAGGTTTAGCACCTGCTCCTGAAGATTGTCCATTATTGCGAAGTGTGCAGCGGGTCCCCCGAACGCTACAAATCTCTAGCCTCAGCAAGTAGGCCGTTGGATCTTTCACGATGCCAAGGAGTGCTCTCGTGCTAGTCGTCGGACAAAATTGACGGGATGCTCCAGTTTAGAGTTTCTTCATGAGGCGTTCCGACGCCGTATGGTTTGTCAGCGGTCCGTTAGCAATTTGGCTGTTGCTAATTATCACTACGCTACCCTCTTCAGTTTTGACCCAACTTGTTCTGAGGCCGATCTTTACGACTTGGCCTTTCGTTCCTCCGATCTCAATTGAATCGTTCACGCGTAGCGTGTTATCGAGTATGAGAAGGATGCCGGAGAAGACGTTGGACAGGGTCGCTTGAAGCGCAAGCGAGATGCTGACTGCGAGGATTCCTGAAACTGTAAGCGTGGCAAAGTCCGATGTGAGTCCGGCAATTCGGATAACAGCAAGGGCGGATAAAACGATCACGATAAACCTTATGCCCTCAATGAAGATATGCAGCTGCCCCTGCTCAACTCCGGCCCTTCGCGCCGCCGGATTGATGATACCCCTAATGATGAACTCACCAATCACCCACAGAATGCCAACGGCAACTATGACTTGTACTGCTAGGACTACGAGAGATACGACCATAATCCCTCACTAACTGTTTCAGGGTTACTAGGATTTTAACGATGTTTGCGCGTCGGTCGAAAATGCGATCGTCAGAGATGATTCTAAAGTTTGGAAACTGATAATTTCAATCGCTTAGAGAAACGCATACGACCCTTCCGCGTGTTCCAGAACAACTTACTTGCCTATACTGGAAGTGAAAAATCACAACAAGCTTTTTCACGAATCAGAAGCAGTTGCGAACTGTTCGAAGTATGAGAGCAGTTGTTAAGTTGATTTTATGGTCGAGCTCTGGTTCCTATATGCTATGGTCTCGGTTGTGTTCTTTGGTTTCACAACGATAGTCGATAAAATGATGCTTGAGACCCGGTTGAGTTCATTCTCATACTTTGCAGCCTACGCTCCCCCCGCTCTGCTATTCTCAATCAGCGTATTCTTCACCACTCCGACCAACATATTTGCTATCGCTTACTCGTTTGCGTTTGTAGCCGGCCTGATTAGTGCGGGAGGCTACTTCCTCTATGTTCTATCAATAAGGAGTGAGGAGGCATCAAGGGTAGCGGCATTGACGTCACTAGCCCCAGTCTTCGTCGCCGTACTGGCCATATTCTTCGTTGGCGAAATATTCTCCCTGAAATCTTACATTGGAATAGCACTCATGATCTTGGGGTCAATTCTAATTTCATACAAGAGAAACCACGTGAAACGCATCATCCCCATCTCCCTTGCCCTGATTCTAATCGTTACGAATTTTGCTTACAGCATTGATCAAACCCTTTCAAAGATGAGCCTTCAACAGATCTCATTCGCGCCTTTCCTCATGATGTTCATGTTTGGACGCTTTATCGTTACATTTCCGGGCTTGGCGGTACCTTCAGTCAGAAGTCATCTCTCATCGGAATTCAAGCGGTTAGGGAAGGAGTTGACATTCACTCTTGCAGCAGGATCTGTTATGTGGACTCTGGCCATAATATTCTTCTTTTACGCCGTATCCCTCGGCCCGATAACGCTCGTCTCAACCACGGCACTCATCTCCCCGCTGGTTACTCTGTTCTTCGCGATCTTGATTACGAAATATCTTCCGCGAATTCTGAGGGAGGAGATGGAGAGGATGACTATTGCTTTGAAACTCGCAGCGATTGGGCTAATATTCGTTGGAACTTACCTCATAATCTGATATGTTATTTTCTCTAGACTCAGAATCCACCTAACTGATTCATCCCTCTATGCAGGGTAAGCGAACTCAGAAGTTTGCATAGGGTGGGAGTCGTTGAAAGGGTAGAACTCGACAATGTGGACAGTACCATTGTCCAATGTGAGGTTCCCAGAAGAGCTCGTTACGGCAGTGTGGGCATGGTTGCCGCGGACCGACGAAAGGTCTGAAGAACTCGGAGGGTGGTGTTGGAGGATATTCTGGTGGATACACCGCCGCCGGTTTGCGTGGCAAATTCATAATTGGTGGGCTGGGTTGTTGTATCCGTGTCCTCTCTATCGGGTTGTTGCAGATTGGACATCGGGATCCTTTGAAGACATGGTACGCACCACCTGCAATTAGGCCGGGCAACCCACCGACCAGAGTGCCTAGGGCTAGGTCCCAATTTCCCTTCACTGGTTCAACCCATTGTCGACAGTACGGACACCATTCCATGATTACGTCCCAACCGGGTCGTAAACGAGCCTGTCGGGTAATTAACCTGGCCTAAAATTCCATTCCGATTGAGGGAATGCGTTAAGATACTCAAAAGTTGGGTTACTGTTCTTCGAATAAAGGCTAATGCAAAGCCTAGTTTGTCGTCGACGGCGCTTGCGGGGTTTCGCTTCCTGCAAGTGTTTGAACGTTCATGTTCAGTCTGCGTACGGATTCCTGAAGTAGTTCTAACGCTATTTTCGGCCTGCTGGAGACTATGCCCTTGAAGGCCCACGCGCTTAAGACAAGGCACCTAGTGGGTTCTAATGCCACCACGTCTGCCCTCCTTGGTTGTCCGTCCAATAGTGCCATCTCGCCAAAGTACTGGCCTGGGCCAAGCTTAGCTAGAACTCGGCCATCAGAACGAGCCTCCACAGCCCCTTCAGCTATGAGATAGAAACCGATCCCTTGATCACCTTTACGCACGATGACGTGGTCGGTTGGGTACTTGAGTTCCTTGAAGGAACGTGCAAGAGTCCTCAGTTCAGCATCGTTTAGGCCGGACCATAAAGGCGCTTTCTTAAGCACCGCCATAGCCGTACCTGTGTCTGAAGCTTTAGATTTCATTATACCACTTTCAGAACTCAGCACTCCAACTAATGTTCAGTTA
>DATIYC010000190.1:0-4736 GCA_035517955.1 Candidatus Acidiferrales bacterium
TGAAGAACCACAGATTCTCCTTCTGCACCTTTACCTTCAGTCTATCTACGAATTGCACGCTTCTGGCCCCCGTACGCCCAGTAACCTGGGTTCTGTTGCGGACAACACATTTATCTTCCACTATTTTACAGTTGTAAAATATGCCTCGGGTTAGAGTGGGAATCGTCGGAGTCGGCAACTGCGCAGCAGGACTGATTCAGGCCGTAGACCTCGTCAAATCACAACAAGTCGATGCAAAACTCATCCATCCAAGTATCGGTGGATACGAAATTAGCGATATTCATTTTGCAAGTGCATTCGACGTTGGAACCAATAAGGTTGGCAAACCTCTGGGTCGGGCCATCTACGAATCCCCGAACATGGTGAGATGGAAGCAATCCGTTTCGGACTGCGATGTTCAGGTGATTGCTTCACCAGTACTAGACGGAGTGAGCGACCTGGTGAACGAAAAGGTCAATCCAATCAAAAACTCACTTCCCTTAAGCAAGCTTCAGGACGCGATCATTAACCAGCTTGAATACACACAAACCGAATTGATACTGAATTATCTCCCCGTAGGAAGTCAGAGGGCAACAGAGTTTTGGGCCAACGTAGCGTTAGAATCGGGTTGTGGTATGGTGAATTGCATACCCGTTTTCATCGCATCCGATGAGGCGTGGGCGAAGAAGTTTGCTGAGAGGATGTTACCAATCATTGGTGATGACGTAAAAGGAGTGGTTGGCGCAACAATTCTTCACCGAACCCTCGCACAGCTTTGCAAGGATAGAGGCGTCAATGTTGAGAGAACCTACCAAATCAACGTAGGAGGAAACACTGACTTCCTTAACCTAAAGGAAAGCGGACGTCTGCAGTACAAGAAGATCTCAAAAACCGAAGCAGTACAAAACATCCTAACCGAACCCTTGCCTACGGATCAAATACATGTCGGCCCAAGCGACTTCATCCCATACCTAGAGAACACAAAGATTGCCTTCATCCGAGTAGAGGGATCCATGTTCCCAGGCATACCATTCCATATGGAAACGCGACTAGAAGTTGACGACAAAGCAAACTCCGCTGGCGTCGTAGTTGATGCGGTAAGATACTGCAAGGTTGCCCTTGACCGCCATATTGGAGGATCATTGATAGAAGCGAGTGCTTGGTTGATGAAGCATCCCCCAATTCCCATGACAGACGCCAAAGCAAAGAAAGAAACAGACACCTGGCTCGAAAGACCCACAATCATCACGATCAGTAACGCTTGAAGCGCCACTGCAATCCGTGGAATCAGCATCTTATGCTAATCTAGGTTAGTCCGAGGTCTTTTCGAGGGTTGCCAACCATCTTACTAGGTTTGACGAATGTGTCAAATTTCTCAGCGGTCACGTAGCCCAGTTTCAGAGCCGCGTCCTTAAGGCTGACGTTGTTGTCCATTGCGTAGTGGGTTATCTTCGAAGCCTTATCATAACCAATAACCGGGCTAAGTGCAGTGACCAGCATGAGAGAATCTGCGACGTACTTGCTTATCCGCTTCTGGTCAAGTTCTATTCCTTCGAAACTGTGTTCGCGTAGTTTGGTTGATGCGTCGCCTAAGATGCGCGCCATGTGTAGGACGTTGTTGATTATGATTGGCCGCATCGTGTTCAATTCGAAGTTTCCTTGAGATCCAGCGAAGGCTACGGCGTTGTCTTCGCCGATGACTTGGATGCACACCATTATCATCGCCTCCTCCTGCGTTGGGTTAACCTTTCCCGGCATTATCGAACTCCCAGGCTCATTGCTCGGAAGAACAAGTTCATGGATCCCCGCTCTCGGTCCGGAGCCCAACCACCGAACGTCGTTAGCGATCTTCATTAAAGCAACCGCTAGGGCCCTTAGGGCTGCGCTCGCCGCCACCATAGCATCCAAGGAGCCCTGCGCCTCAAACTTGTTTGGTGCTGTTATGAATGGGTAACCTGTGAGTCTGGATATCTCTGCGGCGGTTTTTTCTCCGAAATTAGCAGGCGTATTTATGCCGGTGCCAACCGCGGTGCCGCCCAATGCTAACCGGTACAATCCGTTCAGGGATTGCTCTACAAGTTGAAGGGCGTTGTCTATTTGCGCCGCGTAGCCCGACCATTCCTGTCCCACCGTCAGCGGTGTAGCATCTTGAAGGTGCGTTCGACCAATTTTCACAACGTCCACCCAATGCTGGGCTTTTACGCGAATCACATCCCGTAGCGCCGCTAGAGCGGGAATGAGATGAGTTGTAAATTCGAACACGGTGGCAATGTGCATGGCCGTAGGGAAGGTGTCGTTTGAGGATTGGCTCATGTTCACGTCATCGTTGGGGTGGATTGGTTCCTTGCTTCCCAACTTTCCTCCGACAAGCTGTATCGCGCGGTTGCTGATGACCTCGTTCACGTTCATGTTAGACTGAGTGCCCGACCCCGTCTGCCAAACATACAAAGGAAATTCGGCGTCGAGTTTTCCAGAGGTGACCTCATCGGCGACTCTTGAAATCAGGTCTGCCTTCCACTGAGGCAGGAGTCCTTCCTGCGCGTTGACGATGGCTGATGCTTTCTTCACGTAACCGTATGCGTGGTAAACTCCCTTCGGCATGCGATCGCTACCAATAGAGAAGTGGATCAATGATCTCTGCGTTTGCGCGCCCCAGTAGCGTTCTGCCGGAACCTCAATTTCCCCCATCGAATCAGTCTCCTTTCGCTTTCCAGTCGCATTGGTACCGATAGGGAGGTCAATGATTTTCGGTGGACGTGTATCTGACAACTTACCTCGAAACCCCAATAACCAAAAACTTGCTCGACTTGATATAGAATTTGTTTAGGATAGATAGGGGTACTAGAAGAATGCGTCCAACCAACTAGGGAAAAGAACACACATCACAATTAAGAAGGACGCGATTACCTCTGAAGAAGAAGACCCACCTTCTCAAAGAACTGGATAAGTCTTAGGTTGGCTGAACTATTTGCAACATGAAGCTGATAACGACGCTTTCAAGCAATCGGTGTTGCGTAAGGGGAGGTTGCGGAATGAGCGTTAAGTTGGTTCGGAGCAGCAAGAACCCCATAATTCAACCTCGACCTGGGTTGTCGTGGGAAAGCCTCTCCACTACTAACCCAGGCATTGTGAAGAGCGGGAAGGTGATTCACATTCTGTACAGGGCGGTGGATGAGCATAAGATCTCCTCACTCGGTTACGCGACGACTGTGGATGGTGAAACGATTCTAGAGCGACCAGTGCAACCCGTGTTTAGTCCTACTGACCCTTGGGAGGAGTGGGGCTGTGAGGATCCACGCATCACTCACATTGAGGGGGAGTTCTACGTTTTCTATACAGCGTATTCGCGGCGTGGCCCCCGCATCGCCGCCGCCTCAACAACCGACTTCAAGAGCTTTACACGCTACGGAATTGTGGGTCCAGATCACGATGACAAGGACTGTGCCCTTTTCCCTGGGCGAATTCGAGGGGAGTTTGCCGCAGCCCACAGGATCGAACCGAATATAGAGCTCGCTTTCTTCGATAAAATCAGAAAGCTGGATCGGCATCCTCGTGACCCAAACTCCCCTAGCTACCTGAAACGCATCGAATCGAACGTCATCATGAAACCGGAGAAAAAATGGGAGGCACAGAAAGTAGGCATTGGTCCTCCACCTATTCGAACTGACGATGGGTGGTTGATGATTTATCATGGCGTGGATGCGAACACCACCTACCGTGCAGGCGCGGCACTGCTTGATCTTGAGGACCCGTGCCGGGTCATCGCACGGACCACAGAACCGATCCTTGAACCTGAGGAAGATTACGAAAGAGTCGGAGTAGTACGGAACGTAGTTTTCCCAGAGGGCGCGGTGGTTATGGGGGATGAGTTGAGGGTTTTCTATGGCGGTGCAGACAGAGTCTGCTGTACAGCAAGCGTCTCCATGAGAGTACTCATGGAGACTTTACATGGCTAACCGATACTAGCCCAATCCGAGTTTACAGCTGATTCTGTATTTGGTCACTGAGGTTGTTCAATCGGTGGAGTGATACATTGGCAGGTGTAGTGGGGTTTGTGGCCGTCTTGGTCTTTGTATACGAACTCGTAGACGAGAGTGTTTAGAGGGTAGTGAACGTGTGGAAGCGTGCAAACCCAAACCCCTTGCTTCTGTCGCACGCAGGTCATTTCGTTTAGGTTCAATTCTCCCCGATCAATGCCCCGAACTACCTGCCCGCCTCCATGGAGTTTTGCGAAAGCTGCAATCGCTCGTTGAACCGTATCTTTTTCAGAAACCATTTTCCATCATTCAACCTATCCTCAATCAAACTGATACGCATCGCTCCGTTCCTTTCAAACTACAACCATTACTACCATCTCACAAAATGTGCGCGCTGCCGCGAAACATCCAGATTACAACTCTTAGCTTACGACTATCTCAATCAACTTGAACGCTTTCATTTTCGCTGAATGACCGCAAGACGCTCTGCCATGTATGGACCATTCGAGAAAAAGTGCAGAGCGGTGTGTGTTTCGCACCATGCATGGCCTCGACGTTTCGTTATCAGACGGTGGGTTCCATTTTCAGTTCAACACCTTGAGCGATTGGGGGCAGCGCGCTAAACACGTCGACCGAAGTCTTCGTGCGTACACGCCTGCTCCATCAAACCCATCTTCTTTGGGAGCCCTCGTCCAACCCTGACGCCCATTGCTGAGCTTCGTGGGTTAGAATGGCTGCCTTTTTTCGGGAGAGGCTTCGGGCTTAGATGCTTTCAGCCCT
>DATIYC010000191.1:0-8690 GCA_035517955.1 Candidatus Acidiferrales bacterium
TCAATTAGAGACAAAGGGCTGCAACTCCTTCTCATTGCTTGAATCTGATCATGGGTACAGAGCATTTGTTCAAAGGTTGCCTCAAGCGCTCTCGTATGTTTCAGAGCTTGAATCAGGCGCCCATGCAATATTGTTCTACGACAACCTTGCTGCAGCCGCAGAATACTTGTGCGCATTTATAGAGGAAGGAATACGACGCCAACAGACCACAGTCTTCCTAGGCCTCTCTAAGGAACGCTACGAAACACTCTTCGACCAAGTCGGCATCGACACGGCAATGCTTGAGACCTGTGGCTACCTTCGCCACATCTCAAACCAAGATTCATGCAGCAAGGAACAAGTCCAAATCCTGAAAAAGAGGCACATGAACCTTGAGACTCTCCTCAGAAACGACTTGGAATCAAATTGCCAAGGAGCCCGATTCGTACTACTGAACGAGTATCCCCTAAGCGACAACACCTTCCGCGACTTGATGAAATTCGAGCGATGGCTAAACACGCTCGGCCCATCAACAGTTCTGTGCTGTTATGATGCAAGACAAGTGCTCGACGAAGCATACTACAACCTCTTCCCCGAACTCCTGAAGACCCATGGCCACTGCCTCTTCCAAGGAATAGCAATGCCCACTCATACCATCACAGGGGATAAATCACCGGCCCTTCCTGAAACGAGAAACATCCAGGCAACAGAAGTAATCACACAACTGGAACAATAGCACTCTTTCAACCTCAATTTTTCTCGACGTCAGACTAGCCGGCTACCATCAAGCTGGCTAGGCCAAGAAATTGTAAGCCGAAAACCACCGTTTGACTTTAACGCGTTTGCGGACACGTATCTAAAGGCGGCCCAATGGCTTGATGAGGCAGTAATGCAGTTACTAGCTGCAAGTGATGATTCTACATGAGCGAGTGGTATCACGAGTTTGTATCTTCATCCTACCGTCCATTGCCTGATGATTTAGAGTGCCTATTCAGGGTAGAACCAGCATCGGGATTCTCCATCAAGGATGCTGCGGGGAGAGCAGCGTCTGAATCTTCTGTGGGCACGTGGACTGAGGTGACGACAATGAAGCCACGAATTCGAAAGCTAATGGCTAAAGCGTACGAGATTCACGGTAACTGGGTGAAGGTCGCTTACCCCATCGAACTCTTCGAACTAGGCAATATGCCACAGATTCTGAGCTCGATAGCGGGGAACATTTACGGAATGAAGGCTGTGAAGAACCTTCGATTACAAGATATTCGCTGGCCTAGAAGACTCATTAAATCATTTCATGGCCCAGAATACGGTAGCAGCGGCATAAGACGGATCCTTAAGATTAGAAAGAGACCGGTCACCGCAACAGTTCCGAAACCCAAACTCGGATTGACCGCGAAAGAGCATGCTATGGCAGGATACGACGCGTGGGTTGGGGGAGTTGACCTGCTCAAGGATGACGAAAACCTGACATCACAACCATTCAACAAATTCAAAGACAGAGTTGAGGAATGCTTCAAGCTGCGTTCAAGAGCGGAGAAGGAAACTGGAGAGCGAAAGAGCTACCTGATCAACATTACCGGAGAAACGAAACAGATGCTCCATCGTGCCGAAGTCGTTGCTAACGCGGGCGGCGAATACGTCATGATCGACATCCTGACAGCAGGTTGGTCTGCGCTTCAGACCTTGAGGGATAAATGTGGAGAACTAGGACTTGCGATCCACGCTCACCGTGCCTTTCACGCGGCCTTCACCAGAAACCCACTTCACGGAATGTCCATGCTCACTGTTTCTGACGTGGCACGATTAATCGGAGTGGACCAACTCCACATCGGCACGATCATAGGAAAACTGGAATCACCACGCGAAGAGGTCCTTGCGATAAGGGATAACTTGCAACGTAAAATAGTTCAGCGAACGCCAATGTCGCTCGGACAAGACTGGGATGGCATCAAACCAGTCTTCGCAACATGCTCCGGTGGACTTCATCCGGGACTGGTTCCGAAAATGATGCAAGCCGTAGGGTCCGACATCATAATTCAAGCAGGGGGAGGAATTTGGGGCCACCCTGACGGAGGCCGCGCAGGAGCCATGGCCTTGAGGCAGGCGATTGATGCCGCATTGAAAGGGGAACGGCTCGAGGACGCCGCCCGCGACAAAATCGAGTTAAGGAGAGCAATCGAAACTTGGGGGGTAGCTACGTACAAGTAAAACCAAGCGCCGACCTCTCGCCTACCACCAGATGTATAGATGCAACTCAGTCAAGAATGCACGCAAACCATCCAGAATATCACTGATTGTCTATTTCAGTCAGATTTGCGACGCATAATGCCACGCGACCGTCTTACTGGGTGAAATGTGTGTTTGCGTGTTGCGAACAACTGAATTTCAGTGCAAATAGCTGTGGATTTAGAGATGAAGTTGCGGTTAAGACGGATCGGTATTGATACTCATCGGGAAAGTATTGCGTTTCTAGACAACAGTGATCTTCTCGGCCGATCGCTAGGGTTGCATCCACTTGACAGGGTTGAGGTTTCGGCTAACGGACGGACGGTTCTTGCAGTTCTCAATACAGTGGAAGGAACAGTTCTCGAGGAAGGGTCGATAGGTCTAAGCAACACAGCATTTGAGAAACTTGGCCTACGAGAAGACACGATTGTCGACGTAAGTCCCGCAGAACCCCCAGCATCAGCAGACTTCCTACGCGCTAAAATGATTGGTAAGGAACTCTCACCCTCCGATTTGAAAGCAATCGTCAACGACATAGTGCATGGCCGATTCTCCAAGGTAGAGCTGACTGCCTTTGTCGTAAGCACGAAAATTTTCGGTATGAGTTACGAAGAGATAACTGGGCTCATCAACGCAATGGTTGATTCAGGGGAACGCTTGAAATTCGACACTGAGATTGTCGCCGATAAGCATTGTACCGGGGGAGTTCCCGGAAATAGAACAACTCCCATTGTTGTAGCTATCGCTGCCGCCGCTGGGTTGGTTATACCCAAAACCTCCTCCCGTTCCATCACATCTCCAGCCGGAACAGCTGACACGATGGAGGTACTGATGAATGTCGAGTTGTCACCTCAGGAAATCTACGAGACGGTTAGGAAAACAAATGGGTGTTTGGCTTGGGGGGGTGCATTGAATCTAGCTCCTGCTGATGATATGCTGATTCAGATTGAACACCCACTAAGCGTCGACGTGGAGGGATTGATGATTAGCTCGATTTTGGCGAAGAAGATCGCTGCGGGTTCCACACACATTCTCCTAGACATACCCTACGGCCCTGGAACAAAGGCGTCCAGTGTGGAAAGGGCCATGCACTTGAAAGAGAGATTCCAACGATTGGCCGAGAGACTTGGGTTGAATATTCGAGTATTAATGACGGATGGCGCTCAGCCAATTGGGAACGGGATTGGCCCGGTACTTGAAGCGCGGGATGTACTGAAGGTTTTGCGAAATGACCCGGACGCCCCGGACGATTTGAAAAAGAAATCAATCCACTTGGCCGCGGAACTTCTCGAGCTGACTGGGCGGTGTTCGGGCGAAGGGCATGTTTTCGCAGAGCGTCTCCTGACGTCAGGAAAAGCACTTGAGAAATTCGAGACAATAAGGGCAAATCAAGGAGGACGCGAGAATCTACTTCTAGGCTCACGAGTCAAGGATATACCCGCACATAAATCAGGCAGAATAACCAACATCAGTAACAGAGCCATCGGCAGAATAGCACAATTAGCCGGAGCGCCCAGCAATCCAGGAGCCGGCGTTCACTTATCGAAACACGTGAATGACTTCGTCAATTCCGGCGATCCTTTATTCACAATCTACTCGGACAGCGACGAGGCTCTGAATTATGCGGTACGCCACTGGGAGGAGAAACGAGATTTCAGCGTAATCATCGCCTGACAGCTTGAATCAATATGCTCGAAACTCGGACAAATAGTATAAATTGGAGTTATACATTCGTATAACTGGTGGTTATACTTGTTCGACGAGGTCATGCGTGTAGGCCCGAAGGGCCAAGTCGTCATACCGGCGAGCTTGAGGCAAGCCATGAAGATAGGGCCTGGGTCGGAGATAGTGTTCCGCCTTGAGAAGGACAAGGTGATCATTGACGTTCCAAAAATCGAGGACCCCGTACAGACCCTCGAGAGCATAGCCATGAAAGGAAAATCAGTGTCGAAGGTCGACACTCACTCGTATGAGGACGAACTCGACTCTAGGCATTCATAATTGATTTACCTGGACGCTAGTGTTTTCATCTTTGCAGCACTTAACCAAGAAGCCATAGGCCGACGAGCCCGATCGTTAATCCAAAGAGTGACCGATGGAAAAAAGGAAGCAGCCAGCTGTGCTCTCTCGGTTGACGAACTAATTTGGGTCGTAGGCAAGCATCGTTCTCGAGACGACGCGCTCGCCGCCGGAAACGCTTTTCTATACATTTCAAATCTAAAACTACTTCCAGTGAATCAGGATACGCTGTTTTCGGCTATGACGTTGATGCGTCGTTACGGGCTCGATCCCCGTGATGCCATACACGCCTCAACCGCCTTGCTGAGCCGCTGCACGGAGATTGTTTCCGCTGACCCTCACTTCGACCCTATTGTTGAAATACCTAGAAGGAAAATTTAGCAAGTTCTCGGTGACGAGGTATCGCAGTGGTCAGTCATCTTACGTCGAGCCAACACATAGAGCATAAGAAGAAAAATGGCAACATTTGCAAATGAACTCGAATCAAGTGAGAACTTTGGCGACGTGTTCGAAGTCGTGAAGAAGTCGGTGAAGGAGCAGTTAAACCAAGAGAGGGCAGGGTTGATGTTGGTCTTAGCCGACTTGCCGCTTCAACTTGGAGCCTACCATGGAATGGGAACCAACCAGATCGTCATGAACCGAGCCCTCCTAGATCGCGTAATTGCCTCTGGCCACCCAAGAAGTCACATAAACTCATTCGTCTACTCAATCCTGCTTCACGAATACTTGCACTCTTTAGGAGTCGCGGACGAGGGCGAAGTTCGTCAGCTAGTCTACGACGTTACCTTGAAGACCTTCGGCCCAGACCACCCCGCCTCGACCATTGCATCAAAAGGTCCATGGACGCTCTTACGTAGCCCTGGATACGTCAACACTCAAATTCCAAACCAAGGCCAACCTGATGCGAAACCACGCAGCGCTGAACTGGTGTCGGATTTCGACCGGTCTCACAGAGCATACATCAGCTAACCGACTAAGCTGGAACTTACGATCAAGTTTTGATTCCTAGCCTCGTAAAGGCTGGTCCAAGTTCCTGAGATAATCGACTTATCCGGCGCATCTTTTGAAGCGCTGGAGATTTTCTTTGTGCTTTGCGAACCGTAAAGTTGTCGGGGCGTAGCTTAGGGTCATCCAGTTGTTTCGTTAACAGCGGGTAGGAAACTGTTGCTCTCGGTGTCGCCCTTATACTGAGGGGTGACGTAATTGTCTTCTCTAGGGCATTCTGCAAAAAGTCAACATACACGTGGCCCTTCTTTCGGTCGGCTCTCGTAGATACAGTCGCCAGTTTAGGGTTCGCAGTTTCCACCATCTTCCCAATCGCGTACACGAATCGTCTAATCTTCTCGACGCTATAGCGTGCCGCGATCGGTATGAAGAAATGTAAGCCGTCCGCGCCAGATGTTTTGAGCAGATAATCTAAACCCAATTTTTCCAGCACCGTTGCTACTCCTCTCGCAACAATTCTTGCGTCGTTGAAGGTTGATGGTGCGTGGGGGTCTAGGTCGATTAGTATGAGGTCGTGTCTTGTGACGGCAGGAGCCCTGGCGAGCATGTGATTAATCTCGATGGCCGCTAGGTTTCCAAGCCAAATTAGCGTTGGGAGATCGTCGCAGAGGATGTAGTGCTCTGATTTGTACGAGAACAGTTTCACCCAGTCGGGGACTTGTGGGAAATGCTTCTGGACGAAATACTCCTCATTGATTCCGTTTGGGTACCGTTGGGTCATTAGCGGCCTGTCTTTCACGAAGGCGAGAACGTATTTGCTGAAGTCGGCATAGTACTTTATGACCTCAGCCTTTGTGATTCCCTCGTCTGGCCAGAGCACTTTTTCTAAGTTTGTGAGAGCCAGATTGCGACCGTTAACCTTGACCAGCTTCTTTTCCGGCACAGAATGACCTCACATGGGTTGGAAACATGAGGGTTCGATTTTGCTTGAACATTGTAATATCTTATGGTTAAATCATCCTGCTCACCCTCGCGGTTTAGACAAGAATTAGCTAAACTGAAGGATCGAGAATAGTACCGTTGAAGTAGACGCATAACCGCGATTAAGGTAGGTGAAAATCTTGCCAAGAGCGACATGGAGCGGTTCCATAACCTTCGGCCTCGTCAGCATACCGGTGAAAGGCTTCGGAGCAGTTTCGGAGCACAAAGTTGGGTTACGTCTCTTGTGTCCAAGAGACAAGAGCCCGATACAATTCAAACGCGTATGCATGAAAGACAAGAAAGAGGTACCTTGGAACAACCTCCTTCGCGGCTACGAGGTGGAGAAGGGCAAATTCGTAGCCCTTAGCAACAAAGACCTAGAGAAAATCGAGATGAAGTCTGGCCGAGCTATCGAGATTCTCCGCTTCATCGACCTAGACAAACTCGACCCGCTCTACTTCGACAAAGGATACTTCCTCGTACCCACGGAAGATTCCAAGAAACCCTACTTCCTACTTCAGGAAGCCCTCCAAGAGAACGGTAAGGTGGCCGTTGGCCGAGTCGTCATGCACGAACGCGAACATCTTGTTGCACTTCGACCGTATGGAAATTCACTTCTGATGGAAACAATGCACTTCGCCGACGAAATTCGCGACCCAAGCGATTTCCCAGAACTCAGAAAACCTGTTGAGGTCTCACATGAGGAATTGGAGTTGGCTGGGCAACTTATTCGAATCATGAAGAAACCATTCAATGTAAAAGAGTACAAGGACCGGTACCACGAGTCCTTGATGGAACTGGTCGAGGCCAAGATTAATGGAAAGGAAGAAGTCTTTGAGGCCAAACAGCCTGAGGTTGAGACCACCAAGGATTTGATGGAAGCCCTCAAAGCAAGCATCAAAGTCAGTGCAAAAGGTTGACGCTCCTCGATGAGCGCGACATCCGCCCAATGCTTGCAACGACCGCGGACCCCTTTGACTCCTCGGACCATTACTTTGAGCCGAAATGGGACGGAATGAGGTGCATAGCCTACTTCAGAGACAACAATGTTGAGCTACAAAATCGCAATTTGAGTTACGTCACAAGATCATACCCAGAACTCGCAACAATATCTAGCAACGTCAAGGTCAAAAGCGCCATTCTAGACGGGGAAATTGTCGTACTGGAAAAAGGGTTACCAAGCTTCGAACAGCTTCAACATCGGTTCGGAGTATACAACGCAATTCAAGTTAGAAGGCTGTCAAGCCAAATTCCAGTTACGTACATCGCCTTCGACTTGCTGCATCTAAATGGCAAGGATCTGGTCGATCAACCTCTCTCGGAACGCAAGAAAAAACTTGCAGAAATAGTATCAGACGCTCCACACATTCTTCTTACACAATTTGTTTCCGAAAAAGGAATAACCTACTTCGAGAACGCGCTGAAGATCGGTTTCGAAGGGGCAATGGCAAAGAAAATTGACTCCACCTACCAGATAGGAGTTAGAAGCGAGGATTGGTCGAAATTGAAACTGGTTAAGACCATAGATGCAATTGTAGCGGGATACACCGTTGGCCAAGGCTCCCGGTCATCATCCTTTGGTGCCCTTGTTTTAGCTGCATACGATGCTAAGGGACGTCTTTCTCACCTAGGTAATGTTGGAACCGGGTTCTCGGACGTTGTGCTAGAGAAAACTATGAAGATTCTCAGGCCACTTAAAGCAAAAACGAAAACTGTCCCTGGTGAAGTGAAAGCTCTCGCGGAAATAAGGTGGGTGAAACCAGAGGTCGTCGTTGAAGTGGGTTATATGAATATGACAAAGGATCATAAATTGCGGGCACCGAGGTTAGTGAGGTTCAGATGCGACAAGAAACCTGACGAATGCCGACTGTAGGAACACTAGAATGAATGATGGAAATATGGCGAGGTTTTGGGTTGGAGTTTCAGGATTTAGTTACGCTAGCTGGCGGGGAGTCTTTTACCCTGAGGCTACTAAATCAAATGAGATGTTACAAGCCTACGCCAACCAACTCAATTCGGTTGAAATCAACTCAAGCTTCTACCATATGCCAACACGGGGAACCACCACGAAATGGACAAAGGCTACGCCGGAAAAATTCCGGTTTAGCTTCAAGACCAACCGTAAAATCACTCACTTTATGAAACTGAAAGGAGCCAAGGAAGAATTCGATTTCTTCCTCGAAGGATTAATCCCGGCTGATAGGAAGTTGGGATGCGTACTCATACAGCTTCCGCCTTACATGAAACAAGACTATGAAACATTGGAAAATTTCCTTAAACAAAAACCCGAGTCGACGCGGATCGCAGTTGAGCTTCGTGACACTTCGTGGTTCGGCGTGAAACTGAACAAAATACTGTCGAAGTACAACGCGGCGTTGTGTGTAGCTGAGACTGAGGACATGAAACCAGTCCTTGAGCACACAGCGAGTTTCGCTTACGCTAGGCTGCGTCACGACACCTACTCGAAAAATCGACTCAAAGTGTGGTCCGAGAAGATGAAGAAATATGCATCTGGCTTGGATGATTGTTTTGTTTACTTA
>DATIYC010000192.1:0-13572 GCA_035517955.1 Candidatus Acidiferrales bacterium
CTTCACGGCGACATTGAAGTTAATGTTCGTGTGGTACCTGGGGTTTCCTTGATCTTCCTTGGCCTTGAAGACTTCGCAATTTAAGGTGATTTTCATTTCAGTTCCGTCATCCAATCGAATGGTAACGAAGTCAGGGCCTACGAACTTGTACCCGACAACTACAGCGTCAACAAAATCGCTACTCAAGAATCGACATCTCTTCTAATCGTCCTCGTGAGATTCCGGTAAGAAAAGTTTGGTGATTAAGGTCCGAAAGGATTTGCATCGAATTGCTGTGGAGGTGGCAGGAGGAAGAAACCTGCTTTACCTCTTCCGACGCCTAACTATCGCTAGTGCAATCATGCCTAGCATTAGTCCTGCAATAATGGATTCCCAGGGGAACCCTGGCACAGCAGGTAGCGTCATTGGTGTTGAGATGGAGGCGCTTGACATTGAAGTGCTCACAACTGTCATCGTTGATACAGATGTACTCACGGATGTAACTGTGAGCGAGCTCGTAGTCGTGACAGGTTGAGTGACAGCAGATGACGCGGACGCACTCGTTTCAGATGCAGCGGAACTTGTCGCAGTCTGTGTAGAGTTTTGCGCCGTTGTTGCTTGCTGTTCTTGACCGACGACCGGTGGGACGACGGGGTCGAGATGGAATATGCCGGTTAGAGTTTCGTTTCCTCCGATGCTCGGTTGCGCACCGACAGCCCAACCATCCGATGGGTTAGTCGTGAATACAGAGTATAGGCCCAAGCCGGGGGCGACGGCGAGTGGAATTGGCAAGTTAGTCCAGGTCGCACCGTTCCACCAAGCGGTCAGGGCGTTCCCGGTGCTATTGCCAAACGTGCCAGTGCCATTATATCCGACTGCCCATCCGTCCCCGCTCCCTGGGCTAGTACTGAAGGTGTCAACGTGGACCGATCTCCATACAGCAGTCGGCGGTGCGAGAGCGGCACTACCTATGGACCAAACGCCACCATTGTTTGTTGTTGTAATAATGGTGTTGTGAGACCCTACGATCCATCCGTGGTTGGAGTCTGAGAAATAAATGCCGTACAGGTTTACGTCAGTAGATAGCCCTGTAATTGATTGTTGACTCCAAACACACGGCGCGGCATTGCAATTAAGTGAAAGTATCGTAGCATTATTTCCAACAGCCCATCCGGCAGGATTGTTATTCCCTGGATTGTTAATGAAAACTGCATTTAATGTGGCGTTGAATGTTCCAGGAAGGCCGGTTGCGGCGAAGTCCCATCCTGGACTTGATTTGCTGTAAGTCCAAATTCCCCCGTTCGTTCCAACAGCCCATCCGTCAATGGGACCGATGGTTGCGAAATACACTGAGCTCATATTGCAGCCGAGATTGTTTGAGCATTGTTGGACGTTTACTCCCTGCCATATGTCTGGGTTGATCACGTTCCACGTGAATGCGACTGGGCAGTACTGTTTCAGGCATTTGGCTCCGGTCGCGTTAGCTTGTGCACCGACCGCGTAACCTTCACTCCCACCCGCCATGAAGATGCCATAGATATCAGGGTTCATCGTCTGGAAGCTTCCTCCAGGTGAGATTGTGGCTCGATGCCATTTCTGACCGTCCCAATGAATCAGCGAGATTTGTTTGCTAACATTGTCGTATAGCCCGCCCGTCCAGGCATCGCTAGGGCTGTTCTCATATACGGTCCGCAATTGCGTTGTTTGTACGATGCTCGTTTGCCCTCCAAAGCATGCCATGGGGCTGGACGTTTGCACGATGGAATCGCAGCTAGAGTCACTTGTTTGTAGTATCACGCCATGAGTTCCAACGGACCATCCGTTGCCTGAACTTTGGAAGCTGGCTGAATTCAGATCTATGCCCGCTCCTGTTCCGCTGAAGAGGACGTTTGAGCCTGCGGTGCTGACGGAGGTGAAGCTACTTCCTGGCAAGCTTGTTCCATGCAGTATGGTGCTATTTGTTCCGACGATCCATGCTTCGCTTGTGCTAAGAACATCCACGCTCTCGAGAGTTACTCCATCGACGGGTGAGGGTGATAATGGTCCTGACCAGGTGCCGCCGCTGAAATGCCAAATCACGCCTCCGTGGAGCGCGGAGTCGAATCCTACGGCCCAGGCATCTATGGGATTGTTGTTGTCTACTGCGACTCCATGAAACGTGGTCGTCGATGGGGCTGGAGCAGTGGCAGTCCAAGATCCTCCCTGGAACCTTGCTACGGCGCCGTTATCGCCGACGGCGAATCCTTCTAAGTTGCCTGTGGAATCAACGAACATGTAGATTGAGTTGAATATTGTTGGGGCCGGAGTTGGAAGAGGTGAAATCAACATCGCGTGCCAACCACCGAGACCACTTGGAGCACCTCCTGCGTATTCGTAAATTGCACCTGCTGACCCGGTGGTTCCTGCTGCGTATGCTTGGCCTGCGCCGAGTGAGCTTGGGCAGCCAACACCGTTGGGGTCATTGGTGACGTGGCACGTTTCGAAGACAGAGGTTAGGTAGCCGCCGAGAGGCAGCCCTATGGTGTCTGGAGTGATGACTGCGGGATTGGTAATGTATGCTGCGATCGGACCGGTGCTATTGCCTCCAACGATCCAACCGTCTGTGCCGTCACCATTCGGGCTGCAGAGCCCGACTCCAGGCGAACCGGGTGAGGTGCAAAAATGCACGCCGGTGTAGAACGAATGTTGCCCCGTGAACGGGTCTCCTTTGATGGTCCATGAGAACCCATCGTAATACGCTATGGTTCCTCCACCTGGTGGTGTTGAGCCAGACACTGCGCAACCCGTATCCGAGAAAGGAAACACAGGTTGGGTTGCCCCTAATGGTCCGCAACCCCCCACAGCCCACGCTTCTCCAGCGCCTACCGATCCGAATCCTGCAACTCGGACGTATACGCCGTTCAGTGGAATATCAGGGCCCGGTACGCTTGCGTCTCCAGCAGTGGCAAATTGAGTTGGGTTAATGTCTCTCCAAGGTCCAGCTGTAATGCCGCCCCCGGCTGACACGTAAGGTGATGATAGAAGCATGAACGAAACGAAAAAAACGAAAAACAAAATGGTGAATCTGTTTTTCAACACACGCGTCATTTTTCGAGCTCCTTCAAGTATTTCCTCACAGCTTCTCGGATCACGTAGGACCTGGAGGGCGCCTTCTCCTTGTCGATCAGATCATCCACTTTGTCGAGAAGCTGGATCGGAAGCGTCGCCGTGATGTTTGCCATTCTAGACCTGCGATTAGCCAAACTGATCTGCTCAGTCATTGGCGACTCCTCCTACGCCGAAGGATGACCAATGTACATGCGCCTAGAGCAATGCCTGCCATGATTGACTCCAAGGGGAAGCCTGGTATCATTCCCCCGGGTGTTGTTTGTAGCACAATTGTGAACGCTTGCCCATTGCTGGCGACGGTGATTGTCTGGCTTGATGATACTCCGTTCTTGCTGATGGTTACGGAGTATGTTCCGGTTGGGAGAGTGAAGGTTACAGTTCCTTGCGCGTTGGTTGTACCTTGTAGTGGGCTGGGGACGCATGGGGTGGGCGATGCGGGAGTGACAACTACTGTTGCATCGGATATTGGGTTGCCTTGTGTGTCGCTAGCCTTGATTGTTATTGTGACGTTTGGTCCGCACGGTGATGTGGCGTTCATGGCGGTTGAAACCGTCGTCGTGCTTCCGGTTGTGAACGTCGATACCGTCGACACGACGATAGATGTTGAAGTGGTCGAGAAGATTCCGCCAAACGGCGAAAACCTCAACATGGTTGACAGCGGCGTCCTGAACCCATAGTGCAAAGTCTGGTTGTAGTAACTCGAGCTCTTGAAATCAGGGCTAGAGCCAACAATCCAACCATTTGTCTCGCTAGTCATGTAAACTGAAGTTAGGATTGGGGGAACTTCACCGAGCAGAGCGGGGGATAGAGTGACATGCTCCCAAGATACTCCGTCCCAGTGTAGGATCGTCGCCACCAACTTCCCGGGATAACCGACCGCCCATCCATCGTCTGGAGCGCTGAAGTATACTGACTTCAGCGTTGCACTCGTATGACCCGTTGAGGTGATTCCACCGGGTATAGTTGGAGGTGCAACAGGCTCCCACTTGGTTCCGTCCCAGTAAACTATTACGGGCCCAGCGGAGACCGATGAGGACGCTTGAATTCCTCCAACCGCCCAACCGCTGGTTGGTGAGAGCATGAAGATTGAGGTTAGATTCGCGTCTGTCGAAATTGTTGGTGAGCCGCTTATAGCGACTAAATTCCACGTTCCTATGCCGCCGCTCACTGTGTAGTGTAGTATAGTGTCATTGTCACCGACCGCCCATCCTTCATTCTGGTTCAGCATGAAAACGGATTCCAAGCCGTGCACTGGAGCGGGACTTGTTGGTGCGGGAAATATTGCCCAAGTTCCAACGCCTCCGCTCACGGTGTAGTGGAGGATGATCCCAGTTGGGTATGGTGATGCTACTTGCTCGCCTACGGCCCACCCTTCATTTGAGTTGACCATGAAAATTGATTTGAGTACGTAGTTCCCTGGTGGAGGAGTTACGGTGTTCCATGCTCCTCCGGTGAAATGCAGTAGTACCGGGCATATTGGGCCGGTGCAAGTTGTTGTGGGTTTGCTTCCACCGCCTGCTGTCCACACATCTCCAGTGTTGATCATGAATACTGAATTGAGGTTGTTAGTTGTGCCTATCGCTACGCCTTTAGTCCAAACGAAACCGTTCCAATGATAGATCGTGGGTTCTGATGGAAGTACTCCGTCTGTGACCGAAGCGTTGCCCACTGCCCACCCGTCGTCAGGGTTTATCGGACCTGTTAAGGGTGGTCCAAATGAGATTGAGGTGAAATTGTTGATGGTTGGGCTAGTAACGGTGCCGTAGTTTGTTCCGTCGAAGTGGAGGACTAGTCCGTCTGTTCCAACAGCCCATCCGTCGCTTGGCGAGTTGAAGAAAGCTGCGTTGAAGTTAAGGAGTGAGACGGGAGAGGTTGGAACAAGGTTAGATGATAGGATGCTCCAGGCGCCGCCAGCGTAGTGGAGGATGGATCCTTTGGATCCGAAAGCCCAACCTTCAGTTGAGCTAACCATGAAGATGGAGAAGAGGTTGTTCGTTGTTGTTCCGGGGCTCACTGGGCCTGACCATTGGCCTTCTGCATAATGAATTATGATTCCGCCATCGCCAACGGCCCAACCTTCGGTTGGCGAAATCATGTAGATGGATCGAAGTGAAGATTTGACGGGGGATGTAAATGAATTCCATTCGCCGCCAAAGTAGTGGAAGATTGTTCCGTTTTCTCCTACAGCCCATCCTTCAGTTGAGCTAACCATGAAGATGGAGAACATCTTGTAGGGAATGGGAGATTGCGGTTCATTCCATCCGCCGCCAAGCCCAGCAGTGCCAGTCCAATGCCAGAACGTTCCATGGTGTCCGTCAACTGTTTGTCCCACCGCCCAAACATCGGTGCTGCTAACCATAAACGCTGACCACAATGGTCCAGCATCTGCAAGTTCGGCTCCCGTAGAGTCGGTGAATCCAGCCAATTGAGTTCTCCAACTTATTCCGTCCCAGTGAAGAGCCACTGACGCGTTGCTTGCCGAAGGAATACACGAAGGACATATGCGAGACGATGGTTCGGTGTAACTTTCATTGCCCACCGCCCATCCGTCATTGTGACTGATTGGATTACCCGGTGGACCAAAGGTCACGGAAGTTAGATTGTACGCAGATTGATTGTTAGGGAAGTCTGGGTTCTTAGGGGCGGGGACGAGGTTCCATGTCGAGCCGTCATAGTGGAATATTGCCGGTAAACCAGTAGTCGTGTTCGTAGTGGGTCTTGAATCTCCAACTGCCCAGCCCTCTGCCGCGGAGAACATGTAGATTGAGTTGAGTTGCGGGTTCGCGGGCGGGCTAATGTAAGCGTCTGGGTTGATATCTCGCCAGACACCCATTTGAGCGCTCGCGGGAACTGCAGAGACCGTTAGAGCGACTAATGTAACAGCAATTACGATTGTCCAGAACCTACTCTTTCGCATCGGGAACCAACCCTAATGTAATGATTGAGGGCTGGTTCTGAACAACTAATAACATTAAGTAAGCATTACATGTTAAACGCTAGACCATTCCAAGCCTAGTTCTTGTCGTAAAGGTGATTTAGGAAGCAACACGTTTTGAATTCCCTCGAAAACATTGCAAAATTCAGAATCTGGCTAGGCAAAGAGTGAAAGGAAATGAGAGTCTGTTTCAAGCTCTACGGAGTCTTCCGAACAGCCGCAGGAACAAACGACATCCAACTAGAACTGCCCCCCTCTGCAAATACTGTGAAAACCGCCATAACAGAGTTAACGTCTCGCCCAGAATATGCTGGAATCAAACCACTGCTTTTCGACGGAGAAATGACCGATCCACGACCAAATGCACTCATCATGATTTCGGGACGAGAGATAGGGACTCTGGGCGGTCTAAACACCGCTCTCAACGAGAGTGACGAGTTGTCATTGCTTCCGATCGCGCACGGTGGGTAAAGTTCTGTTCAAGCTACCTGACCTGTAGCCTGCTAGCTCAATCGCAACATGCGCAAAACCTAATTTGTGTAGAGCATCGGAAATGCCGTCGAGGAGTTGCTCGTCGAAGAACAACCTACGCTCATCCCTTCCAACCTCTATTCTTGCAATGCTTGCGTGGTCTCGGACCCTCAACTCTCTAACACCTGTTAGTGACCGAATGGTGTTCTCCGCTCGCTCAATCCGCAACAGCCTCTCCGGAGTGATGACTTCACCATATGCTACCCTGGATGAGAGGCAAGGATTAGATGGCTTATCGTAATTTGGCAAGCCAAGCGCCATCGCCAATTCCCTAACCTCAGCCTTAACGAGTCCTGCGTCCGCTAGGGGTCTCCGAACGCCGTCCTCTGACAACGCCGCTGCTCCGGGGCGATGACCCGTCAAGTCCTCCGCATTCGTTCCATCCACAATCTGGTAATCTCCAAGCTCTCTCGTTAACGCGTGAAGTTTCCGTCCCAACTCCTTCTTACAAAAGTAACAGCGGTTCGTTGGGTTGGCAAGGTAGTTTGGATCGTTCAGCTCATCTGTTTTAACGATTAAGTGTTTGATTCCTATCTCCCTGGCAAGTTTCTTGGTTTCGGTTAGTTCAGATGCCGCGAGGCTCGGCGAATTTGCGGTCACGGCGATCGCATGCTCCCCAACAGCCATTTTTGCTATGAGAGCCACGAGGGTACTGTCTACTCCTCCAGAAAACGCAACCATCACTTTGCCGAAACTCTTCAGAGTTTCCTCAACTAGGGTCGCTTTCGATAACAATTGAGGTGTTACTCGCGAGGATAGTTCAGTGATCGTTCTTGGTTTCTCGGGCATGTCTGATGCTAACATTTTATGCTTCCACAAGGAGCTCATTGTACTTAGGCGTTTCTTAGCGGCGAAAAAACTTGCGCGAAATTCTCGAAAAACTCTCCAAAGGCGAAATCTCCGTTAACGAAGCGGAAAAGGCCTTGAAGATCAATTTTGTTGAAAGCGTATCAAACGTGGCGAAGTTGGATGTTGGAAGGGAGAACAGACGAAAGGTACCGGAGATGATCTTCGCGGAAGGTAAGAGCCACGAGGATTTGGAGAAGATTTGCAAGCGAATGCTCGAAACTATGGGACGCGCCATTGTGACTCGTCTTGACGAAAAACAACTGGAGCAGATCAAGCGGCAGTTCGGTGAGTATGAAGTCCAAAAACTGCCTCATGCGATGTCCATTGTAATTAAGAAAAAGAATTATCGTGAACTACGTGGTGAGGGAAAAGTTGGGATTCTGACCGCGGGAACTGTGGACTTGGCAGTTGCTGAGGAGGCTTCCATGATTGCGGATGCGATGGGCTGTGAAACTTACTTAGAGGTCGACGCTGGAGTCGCGGGTATACATCGCTTGGTTGACCCATTGAAGAAGATGATTGAGCATGATGTTGATTGTTTGATTGTGGTTGCTGGGCGAGAGGGAGCGTTGCCGACGGTCGTTGCTGGGTTGGTCGATATTCCCCTAATCGCTGTTCCAGCCTCGTCGGGGTACGGGTATGGTGGGCGCGGCCAAGCCGCCTTGATGGCTATGTTGCAGGCTTGCTCGTTAGGAATTGCCGTTGTGAATATTGATTCAGGTGTTGCGGCCGGTGTCATTGCGGCGCAGATTGCGAATCGTGTAGCGAACGCTAGAGCGCGCCACTAACTCAAGGAGCCTTCACGGTCTTTAAGTGGCCACAGGCCGTCTTAACGACTTCGACGGATTTGAGAAACGCGGCTTTCTCCTCAGCGTTTAGTTTCAACTCGATAACGCGCTCCACCCCTCTGGCACCAAGAACGGCAGGCACGTCAACGTAAACATCCTTCAGCCCGTACTCACCGTTGAGACGGGTGGTTAGGCAAAGTACCATTCTCTTGTCCTTGATCACTGTTTCAATCATTCTGGTTATCCCATGCGCAGGCGCGTAGATTGTGGCGCCTTTCAGTGCGATGACTTCAGCCGCGATCTTTCTAGTCCGTTCAATGGCCTCAGCAACCTTCTCTGATGAAAGCAGGTCAGTTATCGGCACGCCGTTTACCGTCGAGAAGCGCGGAAGTGGAACCATGGAGTCACCATGCTCGCCAATAACCACCGCATGAACAGAACCGTTAGAAACGCCTAGAGACTTTGCAATGAAATATTTGAATCGCATCGTATCCAACATTCCGCTTTGTCCGAAAACTCGCGACGAGTCGAATCCGGTAACTTTCCACGCGAGATAGGTCATAACATCGAGCGGGTTGGTAACCATTAAGACAAGCGTCTTAGACGCGTACTCTTGTATCTTCAGGCAAATGTCTCGAATTATCGTCTCATTCTTTTCTTGCAAGTCAAGACGTGTCATGCCCGGCTTTCTGCCCAACCCCCCTATTACGACAACCACATCGGATCCGGCAATGTCTTTGTAATCATTGGAACCTACGATATCTAGGTCTGTTCCTTGTTCGGCAATCATCTGCCCCAAGTCTAACGCTTCTCCCTGAGGCAAACCCTGGATTATGTCAACCAGTCGTAGGTCGCCAAGTTCTCTTTGAGCAACCTGGAGAGCTACTGCACTGCCCAATTTGCCGGTGCCAATAATCGAGATGAGTTTGCGCGAAGACAAGAAATTCACACACTTGTCACTAGTTTCTAAACTTGCATAAGGCCTAATCGTTTTCTGCAAAAACGGATGGAACAATTGCGCTTTGTAAATAAATTTTCTTGCGATTTGACGTGAAATTTGAGGACTTCGGGTGTGTTACCAAAGCCTTTTATGGCTTAGTCAGTTGCTAACAGAAACTCGCTTGAAAGGGGAGGGAATGTTCATTGGCTGAAATGTTTTGCGTTAAATGTAAAGAAAAGAAAACGGTACCTGATGATCAGACGACGATGGAGAAAACCGCCAAGGGCCGCAACATGCTTCGCGCGACTTGCCCTACTTGCGGCACGAAGATGACCAAGTTCACGAAGTAAACCTTCGCCTTACGTCGTGTAACGAGTCCACCGTTTTTTATCATCCTACTCCTTTTTCAAAGGAGCAAGAGTTAGCCGTTTCCCAGAACGAATATTCGTAAGCAAGCCTTAACCATCGAAACGCACGCCGACGAATACGCGGGATTCAAGGCTTGGAAATCAGCTCGTCCAATCTCACGATTCGTATTTCAATGATCAACACAGACGAACTGAAACCCCACGAAGAAATTGTGGAGGCTACGGTGAACAAGCTAGTGAATGCGATTCAACGCGAGGGCCAACTTCGAGACCCACTAATGGTTGACAAAGATGATTACGTCATTCTGGATGGAATGCATCGTTATAATTCTCTAAAAAGACTCGGCTGTCGGTACAGTCCCTGTTGCCTCTTCGATTACAACAGCCCATTGATCAAGGTCGGAGCATGGTTTAGAGTATTCACCGTCGACAACCCTGAATTATTGGCCAAAGAAGCGTTAGACAAGTCAGGCCTTGGATACTCAAAGAGCACGACAAAAACTGACAACTCAACGTACGATCCCCAAACAATAGCTATAACAAAAAAAGGGACCGCATTCGTCCTTAGCAATGCTTATGAGCCTTTAGAACGAGCCCGTAATGCAATCGTTCTAGAGAAACTAATCGTGGAACGAGGACCTCAAGTTACTTACTTGTCCGAGACCGCAGCAACTCAAGCACTTAAGTCGACCGAAGCTAACCTTGTCATAACTCTGCCAGTGTTCTCAAAGGACCAAATCCGCGAAGTCGCTTTGAAAGGTCAACTTCTGCCACACAAGGTCACTCGCCACGTCATCCCCTCCAGGCCACTCGCATTCAACATTCCCCTAACATTCCTAACAGACACAACGCTTTCCTGCGAAGAAGCTGACAGAAAACTCCATGAGATTCTAGGGCAAAGAAAAATGGAAAGAAAGCCTGCCGGATCAACATTCGATGGAAGGCGCTACGATGAAGAATTGCTAATATTCTCGCACTAGGGCCCTGTTCAGGTTTATATTTCCCAAATTAGTCTAGCTCTCAAAGGAATTGTTCTGACAATGCCTCGAGAGATCGTTGACACCGAAGAGTTCCTTAAGATATCTGACCGCGCGAGTGAATGCCGGGTGAAGCGGCTCAAGGATATTGTTCGATTGAAATTGAGAACATCAAAACAGCTTTACACCATCAAAGTTGACCCCACGAAAGCCGCGGAGCTTCTTAAACAGATTAAGTGCGAAGTAATCGAAGCCTAAATCTCAAGATCACATATTCGCCGTGGAACATCTCTGATCCTAGGACTCGCTGTTTACAACTTCGCAGTAGCGATAGGCATCATCGGACTCTTAGGAGCAATCTACTCCCTTTATCTGGCGAAACAATTCGACCAGCAAGTAACCCAACGCCTACACACGCCCAAACGCGATTACAATCCTCAAACTTGCGTCATCATGGCATGCAAAGGCGCCGAAAATGGACTGGAGAGAAATATTGAGGCCGTTCTAAACCAGAAGTACGAAAAATTCCACATGATCATAGTCACTGACACTACCGACGACACTGCCTATTCCATCGCCAATTCCATCTCAACACGAAAATCGAAAACAAAACTACAAGTTTGCACTTCGTCAAAAAATCCTAGAGCTAGTGGAAAAGTATCCGCTCTTCTGACAGCGCTAGAGATTGATGATTGGAAATCAGAAGCTTACGTTATCGTTGATAGTGATTCTCGTATCTCGGCTGACTGGTTAGCCTCACTGGTCAACCCTCTTGAGGATAATTCAACGGGCGCCACAACAGGCTTTCGTTGGTATTTCCCGTGCCAAGACTTCTGGTCTCACGTTGAGGCTGCGTGGAATGCGGCAGGGACGAATTTGCTATTCGATTATCACTACAATTTTCCTTGGGGCGGAGCTATGGCCATTCGAGCGGACACGCTTCGCGAGATCGATATACGTTCGGTTTGGGAGAACGCTATCAGCGATGATCTTTCACTGAACTCTGCTCTGAGAGAACATGGTTATGGAGTGATGTTTCTTCCGCAGTGTTGTGTTGCAACTTACAACCAAAGCAACAGGAAAGAATTGATGGCTTGGGCGACGAGGCAAATAACGCTCACCAAGGTCTATTTGCATAAATTTTGGAGATACGGCTTAGTCGCTTATGCTTTTTTCAATTTCATTACATTGCTCGGTTTCGTTTGCCTTCTAGCAGGAATCTTCGTCTCGGCAGCGTGGTATCTTCCTGCCCTACTTCTGTTCATTCCATCACTGGTTGGAGTATACCGGAGCCGTCAGAGGAGGTATACATTCAAACGGGCCATGCATGAGTTCGCCGAAGACTTCCGATGCAACAGCTTGTTCGATGCATTAGCAAGCCTTATTGTCTCCTGGATTATGACATACTGCATAATTAAGTCGGCCCTAACAAATGAAATCGAGTGGAGAGGCCGAAAATACCAACTAGCAAAGAGGACGCACAATGCCGCACCGAGACGAGTTCCTGAAACCACTCTTCATGAAGAAACTTGACCTCGTCATACTATTCGTAACTTCAGTCTGCAACGCTCGTTGCAGAACCTGCTTCTACTGGCTTCAACTCAACCAGAAAGGAGACATGAGTTTCGAAGAATTGTCCAAACTCTCATCAACGATGCCCCAATTCCACGACTTATGGATCTCAGGCGGAGAACCATTCCTCAGGAAGGACCTAGCAGCCATCATACAGCTGTTCTACGCGAATAATCGTGTTCGCGATGTCAGAATTCCTACAAATGGTCTCCCTACGCAGCAGACGCTTAAGATCGTGAGTAGCATACTTGAATCGTGCCCGGAACTCCGGTTAGAGGTAGACGTCTCAATAGATGGATTCAGCAAGACACATGACCGCATCCGAGCCGTGAAAGGAAACTTCGACACAGCCACCAACACAATCACACAACTCGAAAAACTCCGAACACATTGGCCAAACTTCACCCTCTACGTCAACACCGTAATCACACACGAGAACAAAGACGAAATCACAAATCTCGGGAACCACTTCAAGCAAAATCACGACTTAGACGGACACTACTTCCAAATCATTCGCGGTGACCCTAAAGATCCTGCACTGCAAGCGGTATCTGCTCAGCAACTGAAACAAATCTATCAGGAGGTATTGCCCTTGAATGTTCATTACACGTCAAAAACACCACGCGAAATCTCACGGCTTCATGGATTACAAGAGGCGTTCTGGAAGGCGGGGTACCGCTTCAGCTATGACACTCAATTCAACAACTACGCTTTTGGGGCGAAATGGAAAATGCCGTGCACTGCAGGCCAAACATCAATCGTAATAGACTACAACGCTGACGTAAGAGTTTGTGAGCTACGCAAACCGATTGGCAACCTTAGAAAGTACGCCATGGACTTCAATCGTTTCTGGAGATCATTTGAGAGGAAGATGGAAGTTGATAGCGTGAAACGCGACCAATGCTTCTGCACCCACATTTGTTTCATGTACGATTCCATGCGTCACAGCAAGAGGGTAATGCTCTGGGAGCTTCCCAGCCGATGGCTTAAACAGAACTTAAGATCCCTTTATCACCATGACGAAACCAAGGCTCTGAAGCTGACTTCACAAGAATAGATCGTCGTTGAAGACTACCTATTTCCTCATGACGAGTGCGTGAAGCCGCGCAACCTTGCTGAGGTTGAATTTCCTTTCCGCGGTAACTAACACGAATTTCTTCCGAGACCGAAAAATGAACGCGATTATATCCTCATGCAATAAGATAGAGTATTCAGGTTTACCAAAAAATTCCGCCAAATCTTCGGCTCTCTCAACTGAGACCAATTTGGCGATCAAGTGCGGCGTTTTCTCCAACGGCTCGATTGGTTCGACACCTTCTCGCATGCCGCCTTCCAAAATCCTACCATGCCCGTCAACCACGGCAGCAAATCGAACTTTCTTGTCAAATCGCATAATGCGATCGTATATCCGCGCCATCTGAACAAACTTCCCACAGGCTAAACCGAACGAAGGCTCTAATCTGCATTTCGTCCCCCCAAATTGTGCAATAACTCAATACGCAAAAGCTTCTATCAGAACCTGCAG
>DATIYC010000193.1:0-8394 GCA_035517955.1 Candidatus Acidiferrales bacterium
TTGTTCCATCCTACATTACAAGCATACCGCGAGAATATTCTCGCCTAAGATTCGATAACGATCAACCCGAGGAGTCAAATTCCACCTCCACTACATCGGACTCAACGATGGCTAGTATCCTATCAATCAACATAGGCCTACCACGGGACGTTGTGTACGGTGACCGAGTAGTTGCAACCGGGATATTCAAGACACCAATCACCGGGCGTATCGAAGTGAAGACGCTAGGGCTAGAAGGGGATGGCCAGGCCGACTTAACTGTCCACGGTGGCCCTGCGAAGGCGGTCTACGCGTACCCGTCAGAACACTATGACTACTGGGCTGAGCGACTGAACCTGAGCCTACCCTATGGAATGTTCGGCGAGAATCTCACAACTAGGGGGTTGCTCGAGGAATCGGTTCACATTGGCGACAGGTTCCAGGTAGGTTCAGCTGAACTCGTAGTAACTGAACCCCGATTCCCCTGCTACAAACTTGGAATAAAATTCGGGGCAATGGATATGGTGAAACGATTTCAGGAAAGTGGGAGAAGTGGCTTCTACTTAGCCGTTTCAAAAGAAGGCGAGATCGAGAAAGGAGACTCTTTGCGTCTAACCAGCCGCAACCGGAATAATCCCACTATTGCGGAAGTATTCAACTCAGATTCTAGTTAACCCCTTCTAGTCGAACCTGTACGCGTATGCTGCTAGTTCGTGCGGATTCTGATTGATGAAATATGTGGGGCGAAGCTTATTTCGAGGTTGGGCATGAATTGAATTATCTTGGTAAGCTACAGAATTCTGCTCAGTGTGCTTCTCATCTGTTCGATTCTAACTCCGTTGACTATCTCGCAAACGGTAATCGGCCAGAACATGACCGCTACTAGCGCTAGCACACGATACTTCACCTCTAGCATGACATCGACCGCCTACTCAACCTTTCAAATCAATTCCACAGTCACGCAACCCTTGCGCTACGAAATCAGGCCGTTCGACTACAACTATGAAACCAAAACCTTCTCCCTAAACCAGATGGACACAATACCCACGCAGCTTGACTTTGAGGACTACCCATGCCTCTACTACGATTATTTCGTCTTCAACGCCACAGCGGGGCATGAAATCCGCGGGCACTTCGACCTATCCGTACAAGGTTCGCGCCTGAACTTCTTCATCCTCAGCCGTTCTCAGTTTCAAAACTTCGGAAACTGCGGTTTCGGCAAATGGACATGGAGTTTACACGTGTTCGCTTCATCCTTTGATTTCAATTGGGTTGTGCCGGAGTCTGGTCTGTACGTTTTCTTGTTCTCCTTAAGAGAATTCTACGGAGGCACAATTCACCTGACTACACAAGACCTCAGTACGACAATTCAAAGTTCAACTGAGACTTTCACAGCAACCTCAAACCTCACATATGCTAGCAATGAACTCGTCTTTTCAACTCTGACGACTATGAGTTCGCTACAGTCATCATCGACAGGATACGGCTACGCGGCGCTAATTGTTGCCGTTATCGTGGTAGTAGCATTAAGCCTAGCCTTCCTGAGAATGAAACGGCGTCGCTGACATCCTCGTAGAAAATGAACGTTGAAGAAACTAAGATTCGATAATTACATCAATGATTGCAACTGTCAACTCAACATAAATCGCGTAGCTTAAAGCGCAACAAAATTGTTGGAAGTGGACGGTCACCGTCATCTCTAGGGAGGCGAGTGCGGCAATCCTTTAAGACAAAGGAACCCTTGACAGGTCACGACAAACCAAACCCGACCACGTTAGGCCGCATAAGCGTGGTTACCACCAACAGCTCTGACGTCAAGACACGAGCTCTAACAACGTAACAGCACTCTCACCAAAAGTTACGTGCAAGAAATTTGTTCTTCATTAGTGCACACGGATTTTCATCCGAGTGTGCAATGGAAGTAGAGGGCAACCACGAAAGGGTGCCATTAATATACGATAAATCCACGTGTTCGCCGCGTACAAAAATGTTTGAGGTGACTAAGTTTGGGCATATTTGACAAGTTGTTCAAGGGTGTAAACGAATCATTCTACGTACACGGAAGCGGACTGGTTAGGATTCCGACTGGACGGCTGAATGAAATACCGAAAGTCATTAGCGAATTCCATGAGGCGGAAGCATCTAGAACGAGATTGGAAGCAACAATGAGACGCTAAACTCTTACGCTCCTTCCACTCTCTGTAACTACTTTCTTTTTCTCTCCACGAAGTCCTTCCCTAACCTAACGCTATCGACCGAACAGTAACAGTATCAAGGCATGGATAATCGTGCTAGTCAGTGCAAACCACACATTACCTGAGTATGAATCCCTCACTGATTGGATCGTCTTGGGCGACAAGGAACTCGTGTCTTCCAGTGATCCAAGCGCTACCCTCAACTCTCGGAACGACGGCATCGTAATTCGCGAACTTCGTTGAGTCAACCACCATGCCTGTAAATCGTGTTCCGATTATGCTTTCGACGATGAACGGTTCATTCTTCTTTAAGAGTCCACGTGCGTACTCTAATGCGACTCTTGCGCTCACCCCGGTTCCGGTTGGCGACCGATCAACCTCGCCTTCTGCGAATATGCACACGTTTCGTGAATTCGCGCCGGTTGACTGGGGTGGTCCGACGATGATTGTGCCGTAAAGAAAGGAGAGGTCTTGTTCGTACGGGTGGCGGATTGGATGGGATTTCATCACTGCATGTTTCACCGCCATTCCACGTTGGATTAGTGCCCTGAAATCTCGAGGCACGAGTTCAATGCCCAAGTCCTTTGCTTCGACGAATGCGTAAAAGGCGCCGCCAAACGCGATGTCATACCGTACCGTTCCGATCTCTGGGAGTTGGATGGTTTGATCGAGAGCGTATACGAATGAGGGGACGTTCTCAAAGGCAACCTTCCTAACCCTGTTCCCATCCAGCGTAGCATGTGCCGTTACGCGACCCGCTGGTGTGTCAAGTTTCACGACTTCCTTGTGCTTGAGCATCCCTGTTTCTAAGAGAACGGTGACCAGCGCGATGGTGCCGTGGCCGCACATCGTACTCCACCCCTCATTATGCATGAACAACACGCCTCGATCTCCATCCTGAGTCACCGGCTCAGTGACTAGGGCTCCATACATGTCAGCGTGCCCTCGAGGCTCAAACATCAAGGCACGGCGCAGTCCATCCAGGTGTTCACGGGCATACTGACGTTTTTCGAGAATAGTTGATCCAGGAATTCGCCCGACGCCATCCGTCACTACTCGCAGTGGCTCTCCTGCAGCATGCGCATCAATCGTTCGAATACTCCTCCAGTCACTACTGAGCTTATCCAACGTGGTTGTCGCCTCAAGAGACTACGACAAGTTTTGGATAAGTGGCTATGCCCAGAGTGGGCTAATTCGCGGAATGAAGGGTAGCGAAAGCTGATGGCTCGCGTGAAGAAAGGACCTAGTAGGTTAGATGCCGCGTTTGAGGAAGATGGCGATTAGGCTTGCGATTGCGCCAATCGCTACGAGAACTCCTCCAAGACCTCCGCCGATGAATCCGATTATCAGAATGATGATTGCCCACATTAGTAGGCTCACGCGTTTGGCTAAGAGGAAGGCTGCAACACCTAGAATCATTTGTAGGATGTCGCTGCCGAAAGCGTATCCCAGAATCGAGGGTGCGAAGATGCCTACTCCTATGAGGGCGGCGAGGCCTGAGACAGCCATTACGATTCCGCCGACCAGTACTAGTATGTAAGCTATCTTACCTAGCATACCGCGTGCTAACCAAGAGGCCATGGCTGATTCGCTTCGGTACGCTGGACAAGGCCATACCAATATAAATTTAGGTGAATGAAAAAACCCGAGATTCTGTTATGCTTTCAATAATGCTCACGAGTCCTTTTTTCCGGCTGCGGATTTTCAGTAAGTCTTGTTCTCGAAGGTTAGCTTCCACTATGGGTGAATTAGTTGATTGGGTTTTTTGGTGCGTGTTCTATGATGTCCGCTGCTTGAATGGCAAGAAGGTCAATCAGGCGCAGTGCGCGGTCGTCGGGTCGGTGCGGTGAGCGATAATGCGTCGAGAACATTCCAAATGTTTTGCCTGACCTGCTGACCAACGGTGTAGACTGCACAGCGCGCACGCCGGCTTTGAGTTGCATGTCCAGGGCGGTGCCAGCGAAGATGGGGCTATTTTCTACGTCTTCGACGATAACTCGTTCCCCGCTTTGTAGCGCCGTTCCGCAAGAGCCTCTTCCTTTTGTGACTGAATTCCAGAATTCAAGCCACCACTGCGGGAAGCCGCGGTGCGCAGCGATTTGCAGATCTCCAGACTTGGGGTCGAGCAGTTGAATGTTGCCGAAATCCGCGTTGGTAACGGCAATGGCTTCATCTACAAACTCAGTTAAGACTGGTTTCAAGTTGACTTCCCGTACAACCAACGTGTCGAGCTTCCTCAACCGCACATCCAACCGTGTGGCTCTCAGGTAGTCGAGGTAGGCTTGGTATCGCGGGCAATAGGTGAAATCGTCTTCTCCGCTTTCCTCGTCATCAGTAAGCGTATTCATACAATATTTCTGATCTTGTTCGTCTGGGTGAAAGTATTCGTAGCCCTTGTCTGCAAACGGCTGGGCGTGGCATTCACCGTTTATGAAATAGATACACCGCATACTCGTCCGTTAAACTTCATCCTGAACCTGCTGCTATAAAACGGAAACGTGTACATCCGGTAGTACAGGATTCATAGTTCACTTAGGGTATGGGTACAGTATTTGCCGAGCGTGTCACGTTTCTCATCCACCCAGGTTTCGGGTGCAGAATGGTTAGTTGGCGAATTGGTCCTTTGCGTGTCTTAACAACTTGGGGTTTTCTACGATTTCCTGAAAGAGATCCATCTCGGCTCTTGAAATCTTGGGCAGGGGAGCGGTCAAGCGACGTTTCTTGCTCAAGCCGATGGTTCTGTAGAATTCTGAACGCTTGAAGCGAAATGCTTCCGCTTCGCTGAAGCTGCTGAACTTCCATGTGCTTACTCTGCGAGCAGAGGAGCGTTCGTATTCGAAAACCACCCAATCGCCCAAAATTCTAGGGTCCTCCTAAATTTCGGTTAAGTTTATGGCCGTGAAGATTTCGTGCGTCAACATCTTCCAATAAAGAGTACCTTTCATGATCACTGGAGGTTATTCCCAATTTGGAATAAAGCCCACACACGCTTTGCGTCGAAGTGGTCGTTCCACTTACGATACACCGATTTTCTGTTATCTTTTCAAAGCATTGCCCCAATCTCGATCCGGCCTGTCGATTAGTGGACATGCTTAGAATCGCTGCCAGTTTCGCTGGTTCAATTGGTAATTGCAAGTTCGATTCGCTTCAGACAACATGTGTTTTGTTTTGAGAATTATTTCTTATTCGACAAAGTAGAATTGTGTGCGCACAAAAGAGACACACACATTTTTAGAACCAACGCCGGCGGGATGTTAATGAACGGTTAAGGGATGTTCTTCCCCTCAGACCGGTTACTTACTGGTCTCGATTAAGTACCAATAGCGTCTGAAACATTTCCTCGTTCTGCAACCTAGCCTTGTGAGTTCTTTTTCGATCACTCTCGGAGAGGGCATGTCGACGTGCGCGTGCAAAATTAGGCACTCACCTGCTAACGGCGTCCAATCAGCAATGACGAGTTTTCCTCCACGGGATAGCACGCGTGTCATTTCAGATAATCCGCGTTTAGGGTTTGAGAGGTGGTGAAGGGAAAACAGGGAGAGAATGAGGTCGAAGTGGTCGCTCTTGAATGGTAACCGTTCCGCGTTTGCATTTTTGACGGTGACGTGTCGTGAGTACTTATGTTCTTTCATCATCCTCCTAACCTCTCGCACTACTTTTGGTGAAGCGTCCACCGACCAGATTTGAGACTGGTTTCCGAATCGGTGCGCTAGGAATTTGAGGCCGCGGCCGTAACCTGTTCCAACATCAAGAACTCTCCTTGGCTGAAAGCCCTTAACCGAATTGGCGACGTTACTCAGGGCTTGCTTGTGTAATCGGTCAATTTGTCGTGTGATTCTACGCGGCTTTTCACCAACGTGTGGTTCCATCTTCCTTCCTTTGTGGATGAAATGTTCTCCTAAGCCCGCCATCGTCTGTCTCTTGTCCAAGCTAATCTTCCTCCGAAACGTTGTAAATACCATATTTTAGGAAACTTCAAACGAGGCCTTGCACAATCATTACACTGTAGCCGAGGCTATAGATCATGCTCCAACCTGCGTGTGGGGTTGAGCGTTGAACGAGGGCAGGTCGTGTTCTAGAGACTTCCCTAACGAATGCAAAGAGTGCTCAGAATATGAAGAGCGTTATCCAATCCTGGAAGTAGCGCTTACCGGCTGGTTCGGCCTCTACCCTAGTCCACCGTATATTGTCAAGAAATGCAAGCGCTTCAAATGGAAAGCTTGCGAACGGGCACAAGCTCAACGCTGAATTGCCGCAGCCCTAATTGTCAATGTTGGTTCAGGGGTTTAGTTGCCGAATTTTATGCCTTGGGCGAGGGGTAGTTGGTCGCTCCAGTTTATCGTGGTCGTTTGGCGTCGCATGTACTGTTTCCAGGCGTCGGATCCCGATTCTCTCCCGCCCCCCGTCTCTTTCTCTCCACCGAAGGCGCCGCCAATCTCGGCCCCGGACGTGCCTATGTTCACGTTCGCGATTCCGCAATCGCTTCCCAGTCCCGACAGAAACTTCTCCGCTTTCTTCACGGAGTCCGTGAAAATGGCAGATGTAAGGCCTTGGGGCACACCGTTATGCAAAGCCAGCGCTTCATCCATCGTTTCGTATGGCATGATGTAGAGGATTGGCGCGAAGGTTTCCTCACAGACCAGCGGCGTATTCCCTGGTACTCTCACGATCGCTGGGGACGCATAGAAGCCCGGTTTGTCTAGCTTCTTCCCGCCAGTAACTACTCTTCCGCCCTGCTTCCTTATGTTCTCCACCGCTTTGAGCATCGTGTCCACCGCGTCCATGTCCACCAGTGGGCCCATGAGGGTGTCTGCCTCTAGTGGGTTGCCTATTCGGATTTGGCCGTAGGCCTTCACAAGCTTCTCGGTCAAATCTTCAATGATTGATTTGTGGGCGATTATTCGGCGGGTCGTGGTGCATCGTTGTCCGGCCGTTCCTACCGCGCCGAAGAGTATAGCTCTGACAGCCATATCCATGTTCGCGTCCTCAGCAACGATGATTGCGTTATTGCCGCCCAGCTCGAGTATTGTTCTCCCCAGCCGTTTCGCTGCAGCCTCAGCAACCCTCTGTCCCATGCTCGTGGAGCCGGTGGAGGAGATTAGTGGAATGCGTTTGTCGTTGATCAAGCGCTCCCCGATGGTTCCCCCTCTACCAATCACCAGCGTAAAGATCCCCGTCAACCCGTGCGCTTTCATCGCTCGGTTCATCACATTCTGCACGGCTATTGCGCATAGCGGGGTTTTCGATGATGGTTTCCAGACCATCGTGTCGCCGCAAACTGATGCAACCATCGAATTCCATGACCAAACGGCGATTGGGAAGTTGAAGGCTGTGATTATTCCAATCACTCCGAGTGGGTGCCATTGTTCGTACATTCGGTGTTGCGGTCGCTCGGATTGCATCGTCAATCCGTACAGTTGCCTCGAGAGGCCGACGGCAAAGTCTGAGATATCGATCGCCTCTTGCACCTCCCCCTTACCCTCCGCCAGAATCTTCCCCATCTCGAACGTCACCAGTGCCCCCAACGGGTCCTTCAATCTTCGAAGCTCGTCTCCCACTTCCCTAACCATTTGTCCCCTCACCGGCGCAGGGGTCATGCGCCATGTTAGGAACGATTTCTGCGCAGCGCTCACAACGTGCTCATAATCCGCCGCAGACGCCATAGCCACTTTCCCAATAACCGAACCATCGATTGGAGTAACAACCTCCAACAACTCATGCCCATCGATCTGGCTCCAATCATCCGGCCCAGCGCACGCACCTGGGTTGACGTCTTTTATGCCCAACTCTTCGAGGAAGGAGTATCTTTCCGTGAGCGCTGTCGTTTTCATGACGCTGCACGCAGGAGTAGGGGGACGTGGCGCGGTTTTATTCTTGTCTGCCTAATCGCAGAAAACTTCCCCCCGGGGAATACCGTTTCGAACCCTCCGTATAGTTTGATGACGGCCCCGAACCAACTCACCCCTAAAACCATCCCAGGAGAAGCCCTCGGGCCCTCAACCCACCCCAGTCGAGAAGTGTAGTAACTACACCCCACAGCCACCCCTCGGAAACCTTGCATAATTTCTCATATTTACTCAGGCCGAAAACTGGGTTTTCGCATAATTCCCATAATTCCCCACCTAACCCTCAGGAAAGCTTTGAGTTGGTGGGCCCGGAGGGATTCGAACCCTCGACCAGCAGGTTCCTCAGGTTAAGCATATGAGCTTCGACATTTAGG
>DATIYC010000194.1:0-12919 GCA_035517955.1 Candidatus Acidiferrales bacterium
ACTCTCGGCACCGAGGCTAGTAAGCCAATCGTGTACGGGTGCAGGGGGTTCCGGAATAGTTCTTCGACAGCTGCAACCTCTACTACGTTCCCAGCATACATTACGGCTACGCGGTCGCAGACCTCAGCCACCACCGCCAAATCATGAGTGATTAGAACGACTGATGTGTCTATGGTAGTTTTCAATTCTTGAAGGAGCTGAAGAATTTGGGCCTGGACAGTTACGTCCAGTGCGGTTGTAATTTCATCCGCAAGCAGAAGTTTAGGTCGCCGAACTAATGCCATGGCGATCATTGCCCTCTGCCTCATCCCACCAGACAACTCGAACGGATACATGCTGAAGACTTTCTCTGGGTCCGGCAGCTTAACCGACTTGAGAATTGAAATCGCGTAACCCCGTGCAAGTCTCTTCAAGTCTTCTTTGCTAAGCTTCTCGGGTTGCGTGGCTCGTAGCTTCTCCATCTCCGCCCGCACCTTTGTATCAAGCGGTTGCAGTTTTTCGGTCGCCGCGATTTCCTTCAACCGGTTCTTCACGAGTTCTGTCGCGAACAGGTCTGGTTTGCTCGCGATTATTTCAGTAATCTGCGAACCTATGCTTAGTACAGGGTTCAGGTAGGTCATTGGGTCTTGGAAGACGATCGCAACCTCCCTCAGTCTTGCGCGGCGTAGGTCTTCCTTTTTCAAACCTAGAAGTTCGACGCCGTCCAGTTGCACGTTACCGCTTATTACTTCGGCGTTGGGTGGGAGTAAACCAACTATTGCTAGGGATGTGACGGACTTTCCGCAGCCGCTCTCTCCAACTAATCCGAGGAGTTCGCCTCGCCTCACGGAGAGTTGAACGCCGTCTAATGCTTTGACGTCTCCTGCGTAAGTGTGGAAGGTAACGTTCAGGTCGGTGATAGAGAGCACGTTCTCTTGTCGTTCGGTTCTCTTCTCCACGTCTATCTCCTCAGCCTGGGGTCGAAGATGTCGCGGATTCCGTCACCGAGGAGGTTGAAACCGAGCGAGATAACGAGGATCGTTATCCCTGGAAATAGGATTAGCCACGGGGCTGTGAAGAGGTACTGTATTCCCTGGTTTGCTAGATTGCCCAATTCTGGAAGTAGGGGGCTGGGCGTTAGGCCAATGAAAGTTAGTGCGGAGACCGTCAGTATGACTGAGCCAATATCAAGTGTAGCTTGTACGAGTAGGGGGTAGATTGAGTTTGGAACAATGTGGAGAAAAAGAATTCTTCCAGGTCCAGCCCCCATAGCATGCAGCCGTTCCACGTAGGGCCTCTCCTTCTCACCCAAAACCTGCGAGCGTACTAAACGCACGTAGAATGGCCACCAAGTAATCAAGACCGCCAACGTCAACACCGGTAATGACCGCCCCATCACTACAATCATGACAATTGCCAACAAGATGCCGGGTACAGCTAGGAAAACGTCGGTGATTCGCAGAATCAGTTCGTCCACGATTCCGCCCATGTATGCAGCTATGCTTCCAAAAATTACTCCGATAACGACCGCAGATAGGACGACCTCCAGCGCGATCTGCAAATCTATTGGAATCGCTAGAATCATCATCAACAGCAAACTTCTACCGTACTGATCTGTGCCAATGGGGAAAACTGAACCGCTGCAGTTGAACACATTTTGGATGCCCCAGTTGAATGCGGGGTTATTCCAGCATAAGCGCAAGTCCAAGTTCTGGGCTTCCCAGGCAGTAGGACTAACGAGTAAATGAGAAAGAATCGCGATTAGAATCGATGCTACAGATATGATGAATCCTGCAAGAACGATCGGGTTCATCTTTAGTAGGTGTAGGGAATACTTTACGTCAGCGCGACGCCCGTAGAGTTTTTCAGCTTTCGGTTCTTTTTTTGTTTGCACTTTGGTTCTCCTCAAAGTCTTATCCTGGGGTCGATGATGGAGTATAGAATGTCAACGATGAGGTTCGTTACGACTATGATTACAGCTGTCACGAGTACGTAGAGTTCAAGAAAGTTGATGTCGAGAACATCGGCCGCTGCAAGTGATGCGTTTCCAACTCCTGGCCAGGAGAAGACGATTTCAACAATCACCGCGCCTCCAAACAAGTAGGCCACAAGTAGGCCTGAAACGGTTACTGCCGGTAGGATGGCGTTGCGTAAGGCATGTTTGTAGACCACAACTCGATCGAGTAACCCCTTTGACCTGGCCAGTAGAATGTAATCCTGTCTTAGGACGTCCATCATGCTCGATCGCACAATCCTGGTCAATGCGCCGATGGATGTGATCGCCAACGTTATGGCGGGGAGAGTAACGGCTACGAGTGAATCCCACAAGTAAGGAAAATTCAAGGACAGCAGGGCGTCCAAGAAAGGAAGACCCGTGTACGACGTGATTCCTCCGGGAGCTGGAATGCATATGCCGCAAGTTGTGGCTAACGCACCAGTCGCCGAGAAAAGACCTGACCCATTCACGCGCACATAGAGCACGAAAAGAATCTGAAGCATGGCACCAAACCAGAATTGTGGAATAGAGTAGCCTCCCAATGATATGATGCGGGATGCGTGGTCTGGTAACTTGTTGTTATGTGTCGCAGAGACAATTCCCATCGGAATACCGATAAGAATAGTCAAGATCGCAGCCCAGATCGCTAGCTCGGCCGTGAATGCGAACCTTTTCCAAAATACAACCCATGTACTGGCGGTGCCTGCTATTCCTGGCAGCAGCGTGAATCCCCAGTTACCAGTCAACACATTGTAAAGCCACGCCGAGTATTGCCCCCACAGTGGGACTATGCAGCCTGGAGCTTCCGCCGCGAACGCCTCAAACGAGGGGCACGTGGAGGTTGCCACTCCCAATGCGCGCGCAAGTGAAAGCTTCCCCGCCTCACCAATCCTCGGGCTAATGTACGGTGCAAGGGCTGTGCTAGGAGGCAAGAGGCCACGGGTCAAATAGAAGATCAATAAACTAAGTGCGAAGAGTACGAAAACCATCAGAGCTAGGCGCCGGAGAATATACTCGTATAGCTTCAAACCTAACTAAAACCAGCTCACCTAGTTCTGCCGACTGAATTCGCCCTCCCGCTTAAAAGAAGCGGGAGTGGTTTTCGCGGAGATTTCGTGTGGCCGAATCCGTAAGTCTGCGGAGGGAAAACAGCGCGTGCTTCTGCTTTCCCTAGTACAATGCTGCCAGGTACTGGGGTTCGCCTGTGGTGTAGATGGCGGGGTTGAAGTAGAAGCCTTGAACATTCGATGTCATCACCATGTAGATTCTGGGGTAGAAAGTCCAGATATCCGAGACTTGCTGATTTCCTAATGATACCATTGAGTTGATTCCCTGAACCAGTTGGGGCCTGTTCCCTTGCTGGTCGGCCATGCGTGTCTCGTTCCAGTACACGCCCATCTGGGTGATGTTCCAACCTCCTGGCGCAGTGTAAATTCCTCCAGGCGAGAGTATTGGTCCGAGGAAGTCCAACGCCCACGGGTAATCATCGTACCAGCCGAAGCAGGACTCAGCCCACGCGTAAACTTGTCCCGCGAAAGCCTCGCTGGTCATTTGTCCACATGGAAGCGGGGTTGGTTGAACGGTTAGGCCCATGTTGTAGGTTGCGCTTACGTTCCCAACGGTCTGGGCTATCTGATTCAGGATCGCTTCATCTACCGTATCACCCGATGCGTAAACCATCGGAATTGTCTGCTTGATCGGGTTATCACATTGATTGTTAGAATTCAGCGTCGTACATCCGAAGGCGTTGTTGAATGTTCCAGTAGGGGCAGCCTTCCCATTCTCGTAACTGAACTGTGTCAACGGGTGTAGCATAGCGTCGAGAAGTAAAGACTGCACTTGGCTGGGGTTATAGCTGTATCTGGTTTGGAGTGATGAGGCGTTTGTTCCCACTGGTGGAATTCCTGGTGGCTCAAGGTTGTTTGCTACTTGGCCGAGGTTATTGTTGACTTGAAGGTTCACTTGCGTTAGGTTTGCTGAGTCAGCGAATGCTAGTCTAATTCTCAAGTCTGCAAAGGGTTGGAACTGGTAGAAAGTTCCGGTCAACGGGTTCGTAACATTCGTGTCCAAGGGTATGAACAATGTAGCGTATTGGGTGTATGGTCCGTAAATTGTAACGCCGTTTACTGTTGATTTGAGTTGGTTTTGTTGTAGCCAGGTTGTCCTGTCAGCAACATCGTAGATGTTCGTAGGGGCAACGTCTACTACCATTGCTTGTCCGGATGCGGCCGCGTTTCGAAGGTCGATCTCTCGGGTGTTTTGGTCTGGCACGTACTTGAACGTGACAGTTTGAATGTGTGGGTGAATGTTGCCGAATGGTCCGCCCCAATAATTCGGTACTGCTTGAAAGTTGATCACGTTCGCAGATGTGTCAACGCTCGTAATTGTGTACGGACCGGTGCCAGCTAATGACCCTTGTGCTGATGCGTCAAGGTATGTGGCTGCGCAACCTTTCAATGTTGAACCTGCGTTGCAGGTGGCTTGGAAGTCATCGAAGTACTGGTCCATTTGGTTCGTAACGTTGCCGCTAAGACTGGGGTAAGGTAGTGTGTAGCCGTTGCTTGCCTGGCTCCAGAGAGCGATATCATGTTGCATGACATAGTCCGGTGCGACAATGTTCGCCCATTGATTGGCGAGAAGGAAACCTAAAGCACCGTTCGGGTGCATAATGTTAAGCTGGAAACTCATAGGGCCAGTTATCTGAACGAAGTTCTCCGCAAGAACTTTCTGCACATAGGATGAGCCGTAGGTTTGGGTGCACGAACAGAGGGTTGTGCTAAGGCTTGAATCAAGAAGCTGCTGGAGAATCCAAGAAGCTTGGGTTCCATGCCCCACGGGGGCGCTTCCGTCCATAATGAGTAGCCTATTGTAGGCGAAGTAGATGTCAGTTGCATTAAGCGACTCACCATCAGCGAAATTAATTCCGCTACGTAGAGTCGACGTGACCGTTTTACCATCAGACGAGACATTGTAGGTCTGGGCAAGCCAGGGAATGACTTGCTGCCCGTTAGCGCCGTTAAACCAAAGCAGAGACTCGTAGACGTTCTGATCGATTGAGGCTCCATAAATGTCGTAAGCAACTTGCGGATCCAAGTATTGAATCGAGGTTAAAGTCTCGTAGGTAAGCGAAGGCAGCGTAGGCTGAGTGCTATTAGTTGTCGCAGCCATAGTGGACGCGGCCATAGTTTCAGCCGTCGTCACGGAAGGGGAGACTGCACTCCTAGTTGTTACGAAATATGCGGCTGCTCCAGCAATAATGATGATAACAACAATTGCAACTGCTGCTACAGCCTTACTTACTGCGCGGGTAGATTTCCAGTTCAACTAAATCCTCCGCCTAAGCTTTACACTTCCGATTTAAGAGTTTCCAGAAAAACGCGAACGCTCAGAATTGTACAATCACGAAAAATCCCTAACACAACTGCGAAGAACTACGGAACCTAAAATTCGATTTTGCAAAAGAGTTGCGAGCATTGAAACAAGATTAGCAATCGGCTTGAGAATCGTGATGAAGCTGTTCCGTGTGAGCTTGTTAAATACTGGTTGCGCGCGCAACCCAGACTGTGAAGATTCTTGCCTCGTTCTCACACGATAACTGAAGCCAATTATCATTACTTGTGGAGCAAAAGTCACCCGCATGTTCTCGAGGTGGACCCGGGTGATCGAGTTACGTTTCAGGTTAGGGAGGTCACGTCCTCCCAACTAAACAAGAAAAGCACTGCTGCAGATGCCGCGAAGCTGGATGCTTCGAAATTCTATCCTCTCGCCGGCCCAGTTCGAGTGCGCGGTGCGGAGGTAGGTGATGCGTTATCGATCGACATCTTGCGGGTTGAGACGGCGGACTGGGGTTGGTCGGCAGTCGTTCCTGGCCTCGGGGCGTTGGAAGAATTCACTGAACCTTTTCTATGGATCTGGCGGCTCGGTAAGAGTGATTGGGTTAATTTCAAGAACGGCCTGCGTGTGAAACGGAGACCGTTCTGTGGGGTAATGGGCGTAGCTCCGGCCGTTGAAGGGTACAGTGAGGCTATGCCGCCTGGAAATCACGGCGGCAACCTAGATACACGCCATCTTACCACTGGCAGCCAGCTACTGCTCCCAGTTTGGGTAGACGGTGGCCTGTTCTCGGTTGGCGATATACACGCCGCACAAGGCGATGGGGAAGTGTGTGTGACGGCCATCGAATGCCCCGGCCAAGTAACACTACGCTTCAACATCATCAAGAACGCCAAGTTGGAGGCACCACAATATTTCACAGCACCAGAGCGCGCTGTAGAAAGACACTATGTAACCACAGGCATATCCCCTGACCTAATGGACGCCTGCAGACTGGCGATCCGAAGAATGATTCTCACCCTAACCAAACATGCCGGGCTGAGCCGAGAGGAGGCTTACATTTTCTGCAGCGTAGCAGGAGACTTGCGAGTGCATGAAATCGTTGACAAACCCAACTGGGTTGTAGGTTTCTGGATTTCCCAATCATCACTTGGGCCTGTGTGGAAACGACTACTCAAGTGATTTCAGAAAAGAAGCGAACTTGAAAAGTTCGACTACGAAATGAAGACTGATGAGAAACAGTGGCTTACAGTATCGACTTAGTAGTCAATGACATCAGACAAGTTTCGTTCCGCAGTGTGCGCAGAATTTCTCATCAGAGGTTATAGGTGCACCACAGTTCGAACAGAATTTGTTCTCTGTTGAGGCAATTGTGGGTGGTGGATGAGTGGTAGTCGTAGCGATAGTTGGAGAGGGAGGTTGTGGCGTAACTGGTATTTTTCCTTCGCCGAAGAAGGCTTTGACGTGTGGTGTGAATAAGTAGTAGACTATGATTATGTCGAGTGCGAGGATTAGGATAGCCACTATTCCACCTCTGATCACAGACACTAACGAGAACAGTATTCCCAAAACAGCGAAGATCAGTGTCACTATCCAAGCCCATCCTTTCCCGGTCCACAGTCCCCAGGCTAATACCAGATCAAGCAAAGCGACGATGATGACGACACCACCGATGATGGCGAGAAAACCTCCTAAGCGTGGGAAGCGAAACATGACCCTAGCCAGAGTTCGAGCTAATAGCAAAACAACACCGCCGACGAGTAGAAGGATTGACTGCAGTACATGCAACACAGCCAGCAACGTTACACCGAAAGGGCGTTGAACAGTCGTCAAAGCCGATCGTCTGAGCACAAACAAGCCGAGACGTACATAAGCCTTAACGATATGCCGCCAGTGGAAAATGATTGATTTGAACAAGAAATCGGTAGAAACTAACGTTCATGTCCCTCGTGTTCGCGAGGTAACGCTTAAAACCGGTCACTTTTGACTACGAAATGTAGTTGGTGCAAATATTGAAAGCCGCGAAGCCATTAGTTCTAGTCGTCTTGATTGTTGCCGTCGTGGTGGCGATTGGGCATGCACCACTGGCGCTTTTTTTGGGGCCGATGCTCAGACCACAAGCCCCGCGGCCGCCACCATCAAATGCGACAGTCGCTAGACCAACCGGTGGGGGTGGGCCATCGTTTCCATTCCTCGCAATAGGAGCTTACTTCCTAATCACGACTATCTTGTTTGCTCTGGGCGGCGTACTTGTGGCAACTGGGAAGTTGTTCAAGCTGGCAAATCTTGGACTGATAATCTTGTCCGTCATAGACAACTCGCTTCTGCTCTACACAAGAATAATGCCAAACATCTTCTTCCACAGACAACTTGCCTGGTCATGGAGCTGGTACCCTGTGGGCACCATCCAAGTCCTTGTCGGCCAAACTATCTTAATCGTGCTTTGTGCAATTCTCTATAGTCAGAAGACCTAGATGACTTCGCAGCGCTGTCATCCTTTGAATCTGAGTTGTCTCTTGAATTCTTTAGTTCGTTCCCTAAACCACAACCCTTGGATACAGTTTTGCTGCAAGGATAACTAAAATCGCAATACCACCAACCAATCCGACCAGGTCTATCGGTAGTCCGTATGTTGAAGTCCCTCCGATCACCATCAGGGCGCGCAATGCGTCAACTTCGTAAGTCAACGGGTTTCCTTTCGCAACTGCTTGCAACCAAGTCGGCATGATTGCGATTGGGTAAATTGCGTTGCTTGCAAAGAAGAGGGGCATCGTTAGAATTTGTCCGATACCCATGAAGCGTTCACGAGTGCGAACAATACAAGCGATGATTAAAGAGAATGTTGAAAACAACGATGAGCCAAGAATTACTATCGCCAACACGCCTACCACTGACAGTAGACTCCAGTTGATGTGAACGCCGATGATCATTGCCAACAAGTAGATTATCACAGCTTGCGACAAACCCCTCTCAGCCGCGGAAAGCGCCTTACCTAGGACCAAAGCTTGGCGTGAGGCTGGGCTGACGAGCATTTTCTGCAGAATGCCCAGATCGCGTTCCCAAATTACTGCAATGCCATAGAAGATGGCAATGAAGAGTACACTTTGTGCTAGAATTCCCGGCGTCATGAAATCGATATAGGATATTTGACCTGTCGGAATAGCTCTGATCTGAGCTAACACTTCGCCGAAGATCAACAACCATAGCGCGGGTTGTACTGCACGCGTAATAATCTCAGTGGGGTCGTGGTTGAGCTTGCGAGCCTCAAGCTCCGCTACTGTAAACGTGTCGACTACAAAATTGAATATTGCGCGGCCTAAGCCAACGAACGCGTTGCCTGTTGGTTTAACCGAGTCTGCGAGCCGTTCTTCTTGTTCTTGATATGTCACGATAGTTTCCTCCTGAATCTACCTCATATCCTGAATAGTGCACGAATACATCGTCAAGTGTCGCTCCTTCGCCAACCGACGCCTTGAGCTCAGATGGCGTACCTATTGCTGCAACTTTTCCAAAGTGCATAATGGCGACGCGGTTGCAAAGTGTGTCAGCCTCCTCCATGTAGTGTGTTGTGAGAAGGATAGTTGTTCCAAAATCCGACCTGAGCTGTTGAATATGGTCCCAGACCATTTTCCTTGCTACCGGATCGAGCCCAACAGTAGGTTCGTCGAGGAATAGAACTTTTGGCCTGTGGAGCATGGATTCAGCGATTTCAAGGCGTCGAATCATTCCTCCAGAATACTCGCGAACCATCTTGTTCGCTACATCTGCAAGTCCCATGAATGCTAGGGCTTCCCGAATTCGCTTCCCTCTCTCAGCGCGCGGGATGTGGTAGAGTTTGGCGAAGATGAGTAGGTTTTCGAAGGCTGTGAGCGAGCCGTCCGCCGAAAGTAATTGTGGGACGTAACCTATGATCCGCCTCACTTGAGCAGGGTTGTGGACGATATCATACCCTCCTACCCATGCGTTGCCGGCTGTGGGCTGGAGTAGCGTGGTGAGCATTTTGATTACGGTAGTTTTTCCCGCACCATTCGGTCCAACGAGGCCGAAGATTTCTCCGTTTCGTATTCCGGTACTGAAGTTATCAACTGCTATCAATGGTCCGAATTGTCGCGTTAACGATTTGGTTTCGAGAATTTGTTTAGTTTCGGAGATTTGATCGTTGACTAGCCTTGTTTGAACTTTCGACATTACTCTCCCTCTTCTGGGAAAATCTCTTTCAGTGTTCGCATCGCTTTGCGGATCTCATTACGCTCGTTTTGAGTGAGACGGCTGAGGCGTTGCGATATGTATTCTGCAGTTCCTTCCCGTGCGGCGCGAAGTGTAGTCTCGCCACGGGTCGTAAGCATTAGAGTTACACGTCTGCGATCGTCTTGATGCGTTTTCCTCGTCACGTAGTTACGTTCCACCAACCCATCTACGAGCACTGACATTGATGGCAGAGTTAATCCGATATGCTCTGCAACTTCAGAGAGTGATGCGCCTTTTCGACGATTCAGGAAGCCCAATGTTCTGAATTGAGGCACGGATAGAACTTGCGCGCCATGTTTCCTTAACTGTCTGCGAATCGTGCGCATAACCATGGGCACGGCTTCCAGAATCTCCTGCGCACAATCTTGCTTTGCGGGCTCCAAACGCTCCATATTACTTCGCTTTTCTAATAGTTCGTATTTCTAACTATATACATATGTCTCTTAAACACCAACGCTTGCAACAAACAGACGAACAAGACAGCTCTTCCGTCTGGGAATTGCAACGGAAGAACACAGTAGATTGCTACGTTTCCCTTGCACTACTGGCCCTTTACGCGAAGGATACGCCGCCCTCACTAGGCCGCGTCCAGAGGAGTTCCGTTTTCATTTTCCTTCTAAGGAATGAGTCTGCAATTGCTTTTTCGAAGTCGCTCTTGTTTTGATTCTTTACGTCCCCGAACGCTATTACTGTTGGTCCGGCGCCACTAGCTGCGACTCCGTAATTGTACCTTATTCCTACCTCACGTAGTTCCGTCAAGTCCACCAATATACCTGCCTTCATTCTCGCCGGTTCTACGATTCTATCATCCAATGCATCCAAAATTAGCTGAACGTCATCTTCTATGAAACCGCAGACAAGTTTGGCTAGGCAAAAGCTATTGTACAATGCGTGTTCGCGTTCTACGACTCGTGGCAACACTTGGCGCGCGTATCTCGTAGACGGTTTCTCTTTTTCGGGAATTATGAGTAAACATTCCAACCGCTCTGGTGGAGAAATTCGGTTTATGCGAATTGGGTCGTTGCTGTAGCTTATCGTAAAGCCACCATAAGTGCAAGGGGCAACATTGTCGAGGTGTCGCGAGCCGTCAATGAACTCCTCGCCAAAGGCGGCGTAGTGAAGAATCTCTTTCTTACTTAGGTTCAACCTTAGGAGTTCATTCAAACCAAACGCTGTGCCTACGCTCTCGGCAGCACTTGCTCCTAAACCCCCCTTATGCCGAATGTTTTTCTCGATTGTTATCTGGAAATTTTCTTTGAAACCGAAATCTTGTCGCATCTTAGCTATTACGGCACCGAAGATACTGTGCTCCTCGTCATCTAAAGCGAGATAGCGGCCGATATTTCGAATAGACGTTTTTTCAGAAATTCCAATCGTAATAAGGTCGAAAGGCCTCTCTAACGCAATACCACATATATCGAAACCACTGCCCAAATTTGCCGATGTGGCAGGTGCCTTCAGCCTGACTTCGCGCATTTTCTTCGAGTTGAATCGTCACAGATTTAAGGCCATATTATCGTCGGCAGCATAGGCGTCAACGTTTTTCGGAGAGATGAAAGCCGTATCAAAAGCGGAGAGAGATAGGATCTGTGCGAAAATCACCGCCGAGGGAGAAGTACAAGTTCTTCGAAAAGCAACGTAGATATTTACATCAGGTCAGCACCAAAAGAAACGCGAGCCAAGCTTAGGCAACTCCGCGAGATCGTCAAGGCCGCGGCGCCTACAGCTAAAGAGAGTATCAGCTACCGGATGCCATACTACAATTACTACGGAGCGCTCATATGGTTCGCCGCGTTCAAGAATCATATCGGATTTTTTGTTCGACCTCCCATCGTGCAAAATTTCAAGATGGAGTTGAAGAATTACCAAACCTCAAAAGGAACGATTCAGTTCCCAATCGACAAACCCCTTCCAGTCGCGCTCATAAGAAAACTCATCAGAGCACGGATGGTGATCAACAAAACTTCTGCGAAGGAGACTTAGATAATTCGTCCAAGGAAAAATTTGCGACAGACATGAGTACTTCGTAATAGCTTATTGAGAAGGCACAATCGTGGCGGGCCCGCCGGGTTCCGAACCGAAAAGGGTTCAAAACCTGCCATGTTGCGGACTTTTCATAGCCAAACTGTCTCATTGTTAGGTTGGCAAGTTAGACTAGTGGCGGGTTCGGAGGGACTTGGCCCTAATAAGGTTCAAGTCCCATCTATTTGAGTTCATGTTAGCTTGTATTGGTCATGGTCGAATTTCATCTGCTATTCTTAGAACTCTGGCTCAGTTTCGACTACTATTTCGTACAAAAACGTCTGATTGATTGCAAAGTGTTTTATCGAACAAAATGCGCTAATCCGTCTTTATGTCACATCTATCTTCGAGTATTAGAGCAATTTCTCGTACAGCAACAATTGTCCTGGTTGTCGCCATTGTCGTAATCGCCGCGGCCGCGGGGGCATTCTACTATACTATGACGCCCACCACCAGCACAACCAGCGCAACGAGCACAATGAGCGAGACTAGTGCTATGAATCAGACAAATATGGCACCCCTGAGCAAGTCGAGTGTAACGTTAACTTTGCCATGGCTTGCAGCGGGCTATAACGCACCATTCTACGTTGCCCTAGATCAAGGATTCTTCAAGGCTCAAGGGCTTGACGTCACGATCTCTGAAGGAACTGGTTCAGGGGTAGCAATCCGAGCGGTTGCAGCAGGAACTTTCGACTTCGGTGAGGCAGATCTACCAACGACTTTACTCGCCATTTCAAAGGGAGTTGACGTGGTGTCTATAGCCGCAATTGATCAGAATACTGGACTTTCTGCGATAGCCCTGCAATCGAAACACAATCTTACATCTCCGTCGGATCTCTCAGGACTGACTTGGGGTTATCACGCGGGCGGCGCAGGTCCAACGGCGTTCCAAGCATTTCTAACTGCGAACCATATCTCAGCCTCCTCGATCAAAGGAAACACCTCGATCGGTTATCCAGAAGAGGCATTCGTCATGTCGGGTTCAGTAGACTTCATTACCGAATTCGTTGACTACGAAGCAGTGAACATAATTGACAAGGGTTATGCTGTATCGCTGTTGCCCTTTACCCATTACGGCGTGTCTGAATATGGATTCGGAATCTTAACGAACAGCGCCATGATCAATGACCATCCCGATACCGTTAGAGCCTTCCTCGCAGGAGCGATGCAAGGAGAAATCTACACTATCGAACACCCAATGGACGCAATAAATAGCCTTCACGCACACGTAGCGTCAACCAACGTAACCTTGCTAAGAGACCAGCTAGCGTCTGCTTTTGCATACAAATTGTGGACGAGCAATGACACGGAAGCGAACGGTTTGTGGTGGCAGACGTCAAC
>DATIYC010000195.1:0-3389 GCA_035517955.1 Candidatus Acidiferrales bacterium
CCTAAATCATTCACTTGCGCAACGTGAAATTTAGACGAGGGTAAGTAACTAATGTGACTGAAAAATGAATTAAACAGCCTACTAAACAATGTTAGACTCAATGGTTCACCGTTGAAAACGTTGAACGACTAGCGGTAGTCGTAATTCGCCTAAACGAAAGCACCTCCGATCAAGAGTTCGCTGACGATTTGCATCAACGATTGGACTCAGCTTCATTCTCAATAGAACGAATAACGATCCTCGACCAAAATCAACCCATCCCAATCCTGATCCCACGTGGAGAAAACGAAACAACGCCCAGTCAGCAGAGCATGCATTACCTAAAGTAAGAAACATATTAAAGAAGTCCGACGAACTCTGACGGATCCTTAGACCCGGCCAAATCGAAGGAGACTTGACGCAAGCCCAGTTTACCCATAATGTGTCGGAAGAGCCGTGAACGAAAATCCTTTACGTGCACTTCTAGCATCATGTCCGTCGAGTAGTATGCTTTGAAATCGAGAATATTCTCAACCCACACTATACGCGTGTCTGAGATAATCAACGCACCATTAACCTTCGTCTACAAGTGGTGTACCGACTTCCGTGAGGATGACTACAAAATTACAGGGTCGAAGAACAGGCGCAAGATTCTGGAGAAGAGTAAGAGAAGGACGATTTATGTTACGACGTATTTCCCAAAACCAAACAAACCGAAAACGGGAGTGAATATCGTTACCTTGCACCCACCAAGGTCGTGGTACCTGGAGTTTGTTGGAGAGGAGGATCTTGAAGAAGGCGAGTATCGACTGACTCGCCTAACCTCAGGGAAAACTAGACTGGACATGCGGTTCAAGGAGCAATTCAAGGTTCGTAAGGTGCCGTCGGCCGCGGAAGACAAGAAGCATACGGAGGAGATGTGGGACAAGTATGTTGCCGCGCTTGAGAAAGACTATGCTCGTGAAAAGAAGCGCAGTTGAGAAGTCTGGTTCCGTGTTGAGAAAAAGATAATCGGTAGAGCGGTTTTTGGCCGCTCTTTTTGGTGTTTAAGCTACGTCGTTCCTTCTTTGCAGCTTCTTAGTTACGGTTTTGCTGGCTTCGGTTAATCGTTCGCGGTTTTTGGGGTTGCCTAAAACGCTGGCCACAGCCGCGCCGATTACGAAGGAAGCAATTGCCACTGCGAAGCTTCTTCTTGATTCTCCACTCATTCGATTTTGCCCTCCTATTAATTTCTGAAGCGCGCTATTCCACTGAGGTATATTAACGTTCCAAGTCTGAAACATTAATATACCATCAAAAGTGTATGGACCCTTCATGGCAGTCGATGAAGTTGGACATGGGGAAATCACGCACCCCACCATGTCACTTACCCAGCCAAACCCAAGTGGCATGATCATCATCCGTGCTCCGCACCTCGTGCCCAACACGCGGCTGCCTCCCCACAACGAGGTGAAGATCTCTTGGTGAAATGTCTCAAGTGTGGCGGCGAAGTATCAGGCCCAGCTAAGGAGTGGGATATGCATCCAAAGGACGGTCGAGGCCCCGCCTTGCATATCAAACACTTCTCATGCCCTCAATGCGGCAAGAAATTCAGGCTGGCCACAAAACTGGCCGGCGCATAAGTCCGCCATCCGAGGACCCTAACTAAGGGTCCTACCCTTTTTCCTCCATCCGTCTCTTTTGCGACTCATCCAACTTGCTTCTAACATGAACAAATCAAGACTGAACACACTATCGGCCCGTGGAGCACATGCTAACCATTCAGCATCGCAGAACTCGACAGTATCATATACACGCCTGAGATGAGTCAACCGGATTTTGTAGAGTCGCTCGGGTTAGATGGGTGGTACTTGTAGTCGTCGTTTAGGTTCCCGAAGCTTCGTCCACTTCATGAAAGCTTCAGATGGTGGCGCCTTCTCATACAGGGATTCCCTTGTGAATTCCAACTCTGTTGATGGTTGCTTCAGGTATTCCGCCGCGGTCACAACCTCATGCCTGGTCGCTTCGGCGCTTTCGTATATCGGTTTGGCCGCTTCCCTCCAATTCTCTGAACGCAGCAAGTGATGCTCAAGAACCATGAGCGGAATCTTGCGAGCGATTTTCGCTGCGTTCCCAATTCCCATCTGAATCGTCTCAATCGGTACTTTGAACCCCTGCAAGTACAATGGCGGACCGCCCAGCACTAGAACGTCAGGTTTCTCCTTGAGAATCAGCTGCGTAGTCTGTTTCGATATGGGGCCCTGAACGTCGGAGGCGTGAAGAAATTTCCTCTCTCCAGACTCCACACATGTCATCAACAGCCAGCCGAGTCCAGATTCCACTTCACCATGGGGAACAGGTTGTGAAAACCTAACCTTTGTCGAACCAAACTCGAAAACCTTCCCATCAGCGACCTCACACTTTTCTCCAACCTTTTTCGCGAAACGCTGAAACATCCAACCCCTCCGCCTTTGACTGAAGTTGATGAAGTTTCGACTATCCTTTACCAACACCGTTTTGTCCCCATATACAGCTTCAGCCTCATCTGGACTGCAACCGATCCAAACGGTCTCGGTATAATTCGGTGTGTGATGATCATTATGATAGTGTGATACGATCACAACATCAGCCTTGGTGGCATACTCACGGATCCTAGCCCTACACTCATTTCGAGCCTTGTACTCGAGCGGGTGGGGAAGCTTGCGAAAACGGGGCCCCAAAGCGACGCCCGCATCAATGAGAACTCGAATGTCGGAGGTTTCGACGAACGTGCACATCGAACGTACCCCTAAACTCTCAAATCCGATGGGCACGATCCGAATCGTTGGCAGTCTGGCCACGCTCAGGAAGGCACTGGGCAATGCGGAAGATAAGGTTGGAAGGAATTGTAAGGATAGCCAAATTAGTTTGCGGAGCGTATTGAGTCAGGCGGGCGATGACGAGTCTGGCCCAATTGATATCAATTTGAGAAAGATCTTGAGTGCGCGAGCCCGCACGTAGTCACTTCCAAATGGTGGCTATGTCCTGATCTTGTATGCGTGAACATTGATGACGGGTTTGGGGAATTTCAGATTCATGTCTTCTAGCGTCTTCACTAAAATGTGGGAGATGACCAGGTTCCGGAACCACTTGTGGTCTGATGGGACAATATACCATGGCGCCCACTTAGTATTGCATTTGCTGAGCATATCCTCATAGGCCGCCTCGTATGATTTCCAATACCTTCTCTCATGAAAGTCTGCAGTTGAAAGTTTCCATTGCTTCTGAGGGGTGTTGACGCGGTCTTCAAAACGTTTCAATTGTTCCTTGCGGCTTATGTGGAGGTAGAATTTCAAAACTTTAGCGTCGTTCTCAAACAAAAACTTCTCGAAATTGTTGATTTCATCGTATCGTTTTGACCATTCCCTTTTTGGAATCAGCTTGTGAACTCG
>DATIYC010000196.1:0-14202 GCA_035517955.1 Candidatus Acidiferrales bacterium
TGGTTGCCCGCGGAGAGTAAGGAAAAGTTTCCCGCAATCAGGGTGAGTATGCCGATTATGGTGCAGACGGAGACTATTTTATATCCCCACTTCGGTCGCCAAATGTTCACAGCGATTAGCAGGGTGAAAATGATTGCGCCAAGTGTGAATTGGGACACGACATCAGCTCCCGCAATATCTCCCGGCAGCGCGAGGCCGAGGCATGTGGTGAGACCGCAATTCGTGTAGCCTAACGAAACTCCCACCGATCCTATTGCAAAGATTGTTGAAAGCGTGATAAGTGCCAAATATGCCATCGTCTCCAACGCAGGACCCATGAACGCTAAGCAGCCTCCCCAGAATCCTCCAAACATGCGTGAAAGCCACACGTAGTCCCCACCTGTCCGTGGTATACGCTGCGTCATCATCGTGTAAACAACTACCTGCGGAATGGAGAGCAGGAAAGCTATGACCGAACCATAAACTAAGTTCACGCCCGACACGCTCGGAAGCAGAATCATCGTGAACCCCACAACTGCCAGAGCCGCCCCCGCCGACATATCCGCGATATTTAGCGCCACAGCGTCGAACAATGAAACATTCTTCACGAGACCAGTTGCGTCTCGAACAAATACAGCACGTTTAGCCAAGCAAGTCTTCACTAAAATCGGCGTAGGATCTTACAGCGGATATAAGACTTCTGAAGCAGATTACGCGTCATTATTTATCGTCCGAACAAAGATTTATGAACTCACTTCCTCCAGACAGTTAACGCTTCGATCTTGTCGAATATTAGAATTGAGAAGATGTTCTACGAATTTCCGAAGACCGAACTGCATCTTCACATCGAAGGCACCTTCGAACCGGAACTAATGTTCGAAATCGCACAACGCAATAGAACAAAGCTTCCGTATAAGACGGTCGAGGACGTCAAAAGAGCGTACAGGTTCACCGACTTACAATCTTTTTTGGACATCTACTATAATGCGATGAGCGTTCTACTCCATGAAAGGGATTTTTACGAACTCACCATGGCGTACTTGAAGAAAGCCTCATCTCAAGGTGTTCGGCACGCGGAGATATTCTTCGATCCTCAGGCACACACAAACCGCGAAGTGCCATTCGAAACGATCGTGAATGGCATAAGTCGCGCTCTTGACGACGGTCAGAAGAACCTAGGCATCAGTTCGAAACTCGTCATGTGCTTCTTGAGGGATCTTACGCCCGTCTCTGCCATGGAAACACTTGACAATGCCCTATCATTCAAGGACCGAATATTCGCGGTTGGCCTGGATTCAAAAGAGCTTGGAAATCCCCCGAAGAAGTTTCAGGATGTTTTCAAGAAAGCGCGAGAGAGAGGGTTCGTAGCCGTAGCACATGCCGGTGAAGAGGCCCCGGCAGAGTACGTTTGGCAAGCGTTGGATTTGCTAGGCGTCTCACGCGTAGACCACGGATATCACTCCCTCGAGGATCCGAAGCTAATCGACAGACTCGTGAGAGAGCAAATCCCCATGACCGCCTGCCCCTTAGCCAGCGTAGGCGTATCCTACTTCGAATCGATGGATAAATTCCCAATCAAGAAAATGCTCAACCTCGGCCTACTTGTGATGCTAAACTCAGACGACCCCGCATACTTCGGCGGCTACGTCGCGGAGAACTATAAGGAGGTGACCGCAGCCGTTGGGCTTACAGAAGAAGATGTTCTCAAGCTGCTAAAGAATTCGTTCAAAGCATCCTTCCTCAGTGAAAACACGAAACAACGTTATTTGACAGAGATCGACATGAAGATGAAGCAGCTGATATAGCATCGCCTTCGGACGCCACCGACAGAAACGCACAAGGCATCCCGTCTCAAAATGCGGATGCACGCGATGCGAGTCGAATAGAGAGGACTTAAAGAGTGTTACAAGTTCTTCATCAATCATTAGACTTGCAAATGTCGACCAACCATATACGCATCTCATGTTGCTCTCTAGCATCTGTCCGAGGAAATCCCCCACAAGATGAGACGAACACTTGCAGGTAACCAGGCCCAGATTCAGGCAAGTCAGGCGTGCGGATTATTCCGAGTTGCGCGGTATGATTCATGAACTATACAGAGAGGACCCAAGCACCAAACCAATTTCAGACAAGAAAATCTCGCAAACACTCAGAGAACTACGCAATAGGACGCAGATGGGTGAGATCATCGTCTTTGAAGACGGGAAGGCGGTGGTTGGTTACTCGATTCTGATTCCTTACTGGAGCAACGAATACGGAGGAAACATCCTACATATCGATGAATTGTACGTAAAGGCCGATTACAGAGATCGAGGTGTCACAACCAGCTTTCTTAAGCAACTTGTCCGCAGGAATCACGACGCTGTAGCACTTCAACTCGAAGTAACCCCATCGAACACACGTGCCTTGAACTACTACCAAAAGCTAGGATTCAGGAAAACGAAAAATTCGCACCTGATACGCACGATTTGAACCCGAGAGTTAGAGATGAGGCTGAATTATTCGTCGCTGATAATGAACCGCAGACGACCGTGTGTTTGTGCTAATTCACAGCGCTTAGACTAAAATTCAACTTTTTTTCTGATTCAGGAGAAGCGAACAGGTTAGTGCAGTAAAGCGGCACAGTAAAGCAGGAAGAAGCCGATTGCCACAAAAAGAAAAGTCTTGGCACCCAGATATGAAGGTACGAGCCCAACGGTGCCTTTCGTATTTGAAATCAGTGGACCAGCAAGTCTGATTGCAGCGTAGATTCCTGACGTCACACCGAAAGCGTAGAAGTAAGTAGTATCCAACGCTACGAAATATCCAACCATCGGGCCAATCACTGACGTAAGCCCGAACAACAACGCCAAAACAGGAAGATGCCACACTGCCTTCTTCGCAATACCACATCTCCCAACATAGATAGTGTAAACAATGCCGACGATCGAAGCCTCAAAGAACTTGTGCAATGGATAAGCAACAATAGGATTCCAGCCCCCGAACGCAGTAACTATGTCAGTAGTGCCCACACCGGCTGCCACTCCAGCAAAGTCCCAACCTTCACCTAATCCGTGGATTCCCATTACCGCAGCCGCCGCGACTGGAACGAAAAACAGAGCTCCGGTTAGAAAGACGGGAGCTGCCCTGCCAGCCGATGCTTGACTCGTGGTGGTAACCCCGTTAGGAACACCTTCGTATGAAGTAGGACTCGGGATGGCGAGATGGTCCAAGACTGCGAGCGTCACAATTCCAAGGATGAAGGCGAATATCACAAGCAAATGATCCAACCCGCCAAAAGCCGAAGGTGGCAATGCGGCCGCGTTCACGTCCAGATAAGCGTGCCCGCTGTGATTCCGCCGACAGCGAGAACAAAATTTAGCGCCAATTTATTTCAAGAATCCGACGCAGGTCGGCGAACAATTTGAACGTTACCTACAAGTGCTCACTTGTCCGTGCCTGTACCGAAGCGGGAACTGCAGTGTGATTTTCCTACGATGCAAGTTGCTGTCTTTTCTGCGCAAGGTTTCGAGTTGGTGCTTTAACCTTACATGTGTTTGATTTGTTGAGTTTGTAGGCCGTAAAGAATAGGATTAGAGTCGCGGCTAGCTTGATTGGTATTTGGTATGCGTCTAAGAGGATTCCTGCAGCTCCTAAAGCTCCTCCAACAGTTCCTGCCACTGCTAGCAGAGGAATGAGGTAGTAGCAGGGGCAGGCTCCGGCGAGGATGGCTGCGACGATTCCTATTGCGCCGCTCTTAGTCGCACCACCGCCTGCGGTTCTTTGGAAAAGGACCTGTCTGATCGATACCGTCAGCACAATTGTCGTCAGTACGGTTAGGAGTAGATCGAGAATTAGGTTCATGTCTCCTGAGGGGGACACGTAGAAGGTAAAGTACGGTGAGAAGAAGAGAAACTGGTCGAAGAAGAGGAGAGCGATACCGTAGGCAACTAGGATAGGGATTGCGACAAGGAAGTATCGTATGTCTCTGAACGTGTCCATGATTGGAGAGGACATTATCTCCATTCAACCTGCCAGTTGAGCTACTGCCTGCTCGAACACCGATTCTGGCTGGTCGCCGGCTATCGTCACCATTTTACCGTTCGACCCAATTAGAAAGAATGTTGGGGTTTGAGTTACGCCCGCCTGGACACCCAGATTATGATTCGAATTAATGAGCGAATCAAACTTCCCACTATTGAACGCGACATCAAACTGTGTCATGTTCAATCCCATTTGTTCCGCTAGTTTCACTAAGTTTTGACGGCTTGCCCAACCACCGTTAGGGATCTGCTGGCTCTGGAAGAGGAGGTCGTGGAACTGCCAGAACTTGCCCTCCTCCCCCGCAGCGTATGCAGCCTCCGATGCAGAAACCGAATCTGGACCGTAGAAATCGAAATCCCTCCAGACGAGTTTGGCCCTACCAGTGTTCACCAGGTTCTGGATTAGTGACGACTCTTGAGTCTTGAACCAATCATCGCACGTTGGACACTGATAATCGCCAAATTCCACGATGGTGACTGAAGCGTTCGGTGACCCTAGCGTTGGAGCACCTGAAAGAAGCGCCGCAGTCAAATTGAACGCCGTGGATGAAGACATTGACGGGGAAACTGCTGTATCTGCAGCAGTGACCACTCCGGACATCGACGTGTCCATCGTTGTTGAGAGCGTAGATTGAGTAGCTGTGATTAGATGCCACCCGATTCCTCCTAGAGCAACAATAATGATCAGTGCGATGACCACGCCAACGACGAATCTCCTGCGACTTCCCTGCTTCATCATCTTACAAAACCCTATGGAAATACAAGCGCATTCAGCATGGATCGCAACGCAGAATCCAGCCTTGTTGCTCTGCCCGTAATTGAGTAGTAATAATCATTTACCCGATTCCTCTCCAAATCAGATCAAGACCAATTCACTCTCGGAAATGCCGGATTTTGCATATGATGGTTCAGTAGAAACTGTACCAATTCACAAAGAGAGAGGTAGCTACAGCCAAGAGGGCTAGGAAGAATATTGAGAGGAGAAGTTTCACCCATCGCCTCTCTGACCATCTGGCAAGAGACCAGTATGAAGGGATGAGTGTCATCGAGTATCTGGGAAAAGAAATGATTGGCGTAGTCAGGTATGAGATGAACAGTATGATCGCGTAAAGGTCCAGAGCCCTGCCCTCGGTACTCCTCGAAGCGAGGACAGATCCAACTAAGGTTAGGACGGATAAGGCTAGGAAGATGACGGTGATCGGGTGAGCTATGATATCCTTCTCGGCTTGGAGGAGGATAGTGTTTGGGTTCGTGCTTACATGCCAAAATTCGCGTTCAGCAGCGATATTAGCGAAGGGTGTCCCGGTCATCATTTGACTGTATGCTGCGAATACAAGATACCCTACCAAGCTTGCGATAGGAGGCCTATATGCGCTGAGTACTCTGCGTTTCGTGGAGTCTCTCATTGTCTGATAGAGATAGGGTACTGCTAGAAAGATGCCCGTAGGCCTTGTTAAGGTCGCTAGGAAACTTAGCGACGCGCACTTTCCACTCTTGTTCGAGTGCCAGTAATAGATTGAGCTGAACGTAAGAAGTAGGAAGAGTGATTCCGAGTAAACCGCTGATAAGAAGACTCCTGCCGGATAGACGACTAGGAAGAAAGCTGAGTTGCAGGCGAGCTGGGTTTTTTCTAGGACCTGTTCCGATATTCTGTACAGGTAATAAACGGAACCTAAGAATGCTAAATTACTCACGGCGAAACCCGCCAGGTTAACCGCGAGAGTAAGCGGAATGCCCAGCGTGACTCCGAGAAGACGTCCGAGAATGCCCAGTACGAGTGGGTAAAACGGAAAGAACTCCCACCTTTGAGTGATAAGCGAGCTGTAACCACGAATCGCGATGTCAACATAGTAGGCGCTATCCCAACGTGAAAAGAGATTTAGAAACGGGACACCGATATCACCGCACAATCTACAGTCTGGATTAATGCCAAAGAACTGGTTCGAACTCCATGCAACCACGAAGACAAAGACCCGTGACAGGGCAGCGGCTATTAAGACCGAATTCAGAGACCTAAGAGAGATTCCATCTCGGAATTTCTTCAAACTGTTATGTTTGTACAATGTCCGACCCGAGTCCCGCACCCATTTGTAATAAAGAAAATGGCTCTCCAGATAGGACGGGCTCTCGTACTGCTCTAATTGGCTTAATCATCAAATCTGCCAAGGCTGCGCGAGTGCATCTAGGGATCCATTCGGATTCCATGCACTCACTCAACGCGATGAATGACTCCAATCTAGTAAGGTCTTCTGGCTGATCGACGTCAAACCAAAACTCCTGAATCTTCGGCGTAACCCCTGCTCTACATAGCAATCGAACAACCTCGGGAACTTCCCTATCTGCGGGCTGAGCGAAGGCCACTGCAACCGGGACGGGCGATATGGAAAACCCGAGGAGGTAGAACCCACCGTTAAAGGATGGACCGATCACAGCTTTCGCATCACGCAATGCATCAAGAGAATTCCTCAACGAGTGAGGAGAAAGATGAGGAGTATCCGCACCAATTAGAACTATTTTCGCATCAGCCGACAGATTCGCCGCGGCGTCTGTCAAGGCGTTATCGAAGCGTTCACCGAACGAGTCACCGCGTTGTTCAAAATTAACGTCAGCAAGTTCCTGTTCGGGGAAAAACGACCCACGGGTATGTGCAAGCAGTACCGTTCCACCAGCTTGGCGGGCAGCTGTAAGAGTGTCGATAAGAAACGCTCGATAGAGCTTGAGTGTGAATTCGTCCCCCAATTGAGCGGCTAGTCGCGTCTTAACTGCACCTAATTCAGGTCGTCGAGCGAAGACTAGGACCGCGTCCCCCTTCAAATCGAAGACCTCCTAAACCGGACGGATAAGAGGACGCTCATCATGGTTGCACCCGCATTGAGTGAGCCCGAGATTGAACCCGCTACTTTGCTCTGGCCGCTCGTTCGGACTCGATAAGCAACCTTCACCTCTTCTATCCGTCCGCCACGTAATCTGGCAAGAGCCACAGTCTCAGCAGGAAAACCGTACGTCCTTTCGGAGAGATTCAAGCCTGCAAGGAAAGACCAGCGCGCAGCCCGGAAGGGCGGAATGTCATTGATTGCAAGCCCATAAAAGACTCGCAATAGAAGGCATGCAACCCAATTTCCAAACCTTTGATGCAGCGGCAACGCGCCTTTTTCGACCCGTGTTCGGCGACCAAGGATCAAATCTGCTTCATCACGACTGATTGGAAGGATCAGACTGTGAAGATCATTCGAGTCAAGAGTTCCATCACAATCAGCAAATACTACGATCTCGGGTGGATTGAAAGCAAGATGCGCAATACCTGCAAGACACGCGTTACCGTACCCAGCTCGCGTCTCAAGAACAACCTCAGCACCAGCATTTGCTGCAGCCTGACCGGTGCCGTCCGTGCTCCCGTTATCAACGACAATGACTCGTCGAACTTCTGGGAGAAACCCCTCTACGACTTCTGCTACACAGCCAACCTCGTTCAATGCAGGAAGAACCACAGCCACGTTGCTTAAGCCCATCAAGACGCCACCATTGGCGGGTTCCTGATTGGTTCACGCGCGAATTCCGCCACGCCTTCATCGAAGGAAACTTTCGGGGTAAAACCGAGGCGTTTGATCTTTGCGATGGAAGCGAACACGTGTCTTACATCGCCCAGCCTGAAATTTCCTGACAACTCAGGCGTTATCTCAGGAGCCAGAACCTCCGCGAGTTTCTTCGCGAAGTCAAGGATACTATGAGGGGTTCCGGTTCCTACGTTGAACGCTTCGTACGCGACGTCGCCCTCAGGACCGTCTGCGGCGAGTAGGTTCGCTTGAACTATGTCCTTAACATGAATGAAATCCCGAAGCTGTCCACCATCCTCAAAGACTAGAGGTGGAGCTGCGGCGAGCAGTCGGCTTTTGAATATAGAAGCAACACCCGCGTAAGGAGTGTCACGTGGCATACGAGGTCCGTAGATGTTGTGATAGCGAAGCGCTACCACCGGTATACTGTATTGTTTGCCTATGCTTATGGAGAGCTGTTCTTGGCAGAGCTTTGTAATCGCGTAAACGGAATCCGGACGAGCGGGCTGAGTTTCATTGACTGGAGTCGGTTGCAATTCGCTTCCACATAGGTCACAGCGCGGCTCCCAGATTCCCTTCTTCAGGTCTTCAAGCTCACGTCGCCCATCCCTCGGTATGTGGCACATCTCGCACACGTAAGCCCCCTCTCCATACAAGGCCATAGTTGACGCAAGTATCACACGGGGTCGGATTCGCAGCCTACTAATCGCGTCCATCAATCTTATTGTTCCTGTGATGTTTGTGTCCGCGTAATGTTCCGCGTCAACAGCACCCTTTCCCAGCCCAACGACAGCCGCTTCATGAAAAACCACGTCCGGCAGCTGTTCAAGTGCCCTTCCAAGAGACATGGAAGAAGAGATGTCGCCACGAACAAAATTTACTGCTCCAGGGAATGTTGGTGAGTCGGTGCTGTGCACGCGAGGATTGAGATTGTCAAGGATAGTAACCGTATCTCCGCGCTCAACCAACGCCTCTACTATATGTGAGCCAACAAACCCTGCTCCTCCCGTAACAAGTGCTCGCAACGCTATCGACCAAACCGGCTCGCATCTTTCCTAGGGCAATATGTTCCTTCACCCAAATCTCTCCCAAGTTCCAGTTAGCCTCACTCCCTGAGAGTCCACCTGCGACCCTATTCTCCGGTGAAAAGTCCGTAAGTTCTGACCAGAACGGAATCCTAGTGATGTTCGACCGCGGAAACTGCTATCGGACGAGGCGCACTAGAATACCACATGCAGATCCGATCTACACGAAAAGCGCAGCCAAGGCGATAAAACCAGACGCCACTACAACCGCCAAGCTTACCCAGTAAGCGACACTCCATGTCAACCCTGAAGACAAATCTCCCATAATCTCCTTCTTCCTCGCGATCAAACCAACCATTATGCCAGGCGCCAAAAGAACGAACACGAAGAGCACCATCATGTCTAATGCTAAACTGAACAGATTGGGGAAGAACATCGGTACGAAAAGAGCTGGAAGCGACTCTACCAAATAAATCCAGAAGAACCGCTGCCTCCCCCAACCAATAATCTCAGCCACACCCCACGCGCTCCCCAAGGAAACCACAACAAGCGCCAAGAACGATGCAGCAATCAAACCTACAGCGAAAACAACCGGGGCATACTCTCCCGCAATGAAAGACAAGGCACGCGCAAGTTCCCTAGGCGAAATTGTCTCAAGCACAGAACCATTAAGACCAATCGTCGCTAAGAGTATCACAACCATACCAACCTCACTCGCAATCGCACCGATCAAAGTCTCAAGCCTAGAACTCCAAAGACTCCTCACCTTCTTCTCAGCGGTAGCTGAAGCCTGGTAGAAGAGCATGAAAGGCATGACGACCGCTCCCGCGGTAGCTGCCATCAAGTACAGAAAGTCAGGTTTCCAACTCCAAAAGAAGTACATGTACTCCCGCACTGGGGGCACCCCTCGCAGCAGCAGAGATGCACCATACGAAATGATCAAAACCGCAGTGAAGGCAACGAGATACCTTTCCACTGTCGCATATCCCTTCCTCCAAACGATTAGGAGGTAAACCGCGTAAACGAGGGGCAGGGAAAGAAATGGAGCGATACCGAGAAGCTGAAAGCCGATGGCGATACCAGTGAACTCCGCAATATAGCTTAGAATATCAGTAATAGCCATAGGAAAAATCGTCAAGTATCCAACTCTCCGAGAATAGTTCTCTCGGATAATCTCACCCAAACCCTTCCCTGTCGCTACACCAATCCTACCAGCAGCCTCCTGAATTAGGAACAATGGAACGGCCAAGAAGAGCAGAAACCAGACAAGCGAGTACCCGTACAACGCACCATCAGATGCGGCTGTGAGAACACTCGCGGCATCTACATCTGCAATCATGACCACCCATGCGGGGCCAAAAGAATGGATAAAAGTCCGCAACTTGTCCAAAGCAGAAGAATGCGTGACTGCCATGTGGTCACTCAGTCCCGAGTATAATCAGTTCCATGCTAAATCTAACATTTGAACTCTCTTTCATTTGTCCAATCCTAACATTTGTCTCGTGACCGGGGCGTAGATAGGTTGCAAGCCTATTAGGGCCAAGTAGTTGAGCATTCGAATGATGGTTCTCGTCCATGCCCGATCAAGAATTGGTGACGATGGCCCACAGCGCCGGGGGCTCAGTAATGCAATCGCTCATCGAGAAGCATATTGTGAAGTATCTCGGTGGAGCGAACGTGGATGTCCCACTGGATGCACTCGATGATGCCGCCGTTGTTCATGGGATAGTCCTGAAGTCCGACTCGTACACTGTGAGACCACTTTTCTTTCCTGGAGGCGATATTGGAAGACTCGCCGTTAGCGGAACTGTAAACGATATTCTCATGATCGGTGGCGACCCGCTGGCTCTAGCGATGGGCTTCATAATCGAAGAAGGGTTCAGCTTAGGCGACCTCGATAAAATCCTGGAAAGCATGAAGCGAACGGGCGACGAAGTAGAAGTTCCGGTCATTACCGGAGATACGAAGTTTATGGAGAGGGGTGCGCTCGACAAGTTTGTGATAAATTCCTCAGGCATCGGACAGCGCAACCCATTGCTAGACCAGAACCTAATCGAAGCAAAGAAGCACCAGGCCGTGTCCTCCGAATGGTTGCTTGACAGCAACCTTAGAGCGGGTGACAAAATCATAATCTCCGGTACGATTGGCGACCACGGGATTGCGGTTCTTTCAGCTCGAGAAGGCTACGGCTTTGAGACTAGGATTGAATCAGATGCCGCGCCTCTGAAGGATCCCGTTAATCGTATGCTGCAGGCAGGGGGTGTGGTGGCGATGAAGGATCCAACTCGCGGAGGTTTGGCCAACCTCCTGAACGAGTGAAGTCAGAAATCCAAAATTGGCATCCTAGTCGACGAGCAATCCATCCCAGTAAAGGAGGGGGTTCGATCTGCTTGCGAGATGCTAGGTCTGGATGTGCTGGAGATTGGGAATGAGGGGAAGGTTGTCGCGGCGGTAATTCCTGAGAGAGCAGACGCAGTACTTTCAGCTTTGAAGGCGACTCCTCTAGGAAAGGACGCCACCATTATTGGCGAGGCAACATCCGAATTTGACCTAGTTGCAATGGAGACGGTTGTGGGAGGAAGGAGAGGGAGGAGAATTATTCCGCCGCCAGCAGGGGATTCGGTGCCAAGAATATGCTAGACGCGGCACCGCATCGACGCTAAAATCCTGTGGTCCGCCCAGATCTTGCAGGTTCCCTCAGCGGAAACCATTGTCGGCCCTTTCGGAGAAGCAGGCGTACACTGCTTCAGGTAGAGAGGACACTCCGGCGGATCAATCTTCCCAATGATAACGTCAGCACATCTAGCTTCTGAAACAAACTGTTCACTTGCAGGAGTCTCCTTCAAGCCGAAACGTGCGCGAGCATCATATTCCTTGAACTCCTGCCGTATCGTGAAGACTGAGGCGGGTATTGTGGCTACGCCTCGCCAGTATCCGTCAACTCGATCGAAGACTTTGCCCATGGCGGCTTGTGCTTTGAGATTTCCTTCCCAGGTCACTGCGCGAGTGTATTCGTTCTCCATCTTCGGCTCATTGTCCGCTATTTGACGTAGGAGCATGGCTATGGAGATCAGTACGTCGATTGGTTCGAAGCCGGCGAATACCATGGGTTTCCGCGTTTGATTGAAGCATGGCTCGTATGCTTTCATGCCGGTAACAGTTGAGGCATGGCCCGCGTTGATGAACCCGCTAACAGCGAGGTCGGGTGAGGTTGCTACTGCCTCAACCGCTGGTGGAACGTAACGATATGAGGTTAGAAACGTGAGATTAGAGGGAGGGCTCTTCAAGATCTCATAGGCTGTTGGAGGCGCTGTGGTTTCAAAGCCTACTGCGAAGAACACGTGTTCACGTTGCGGGTTTTCTTGGGCCATCTTCACAGCGTCGTGGACGCTGTATACGACTCGGAAGTCACCGCCCGATGCTTTGGCGTCATAGAGGGACAGACCTGAACCTTTGGCACGAGACATATCACCGTATGTGAGGATCGTTTTTCCTTCAAGTGATAATTGCACAGGCTGAGATGAAGGTTGAGGCAATATTTCGTTCTCATGCCTTTGCGTCTTCGCTGAGAGATTGCATCTTTCCTAGCAGCTTATCATGTTTCTTCTCATCCATATCTATCGACTCTAAGAGTAGTCTTGCTACGCCGTGACCAACTTTGACCTTACTGCGCAAAGGTACCTCGTCGGCACTGTCCTCTAGGGCCAATATGTCGCTGAGCAATTCTTGATCGAGTCCCTCGTCTGGATTCTCGATTCCTGTTTCCAGGAATGCGATGATCTGTGAAATGATGTCTGCGTGTCTAATACTGTCCGATGCGATCATGCGCAGCAATAGACGCGTATAGTCGCCTTTTGCGGTGTTCGCCAAAGAGAAACACTGTTGTGACGCTTTCAATTCCAACTGTAACCTGTCCCTTAGTAACGCGATGGACTTGCTCTTCTCCCCGCTGGCATAGTACGATCGAAGTATGCCCTCCCCGCTGTTCACTGCAATTATCTGATGAGCGACGTCCAGGAGTTCGACTGTACTCAAGGGGTTCATGTCTCCACCAATTCTCCGGGCGGCTTTCTCGGCAAGAGCGTCGATCATTTGCTTCTGTCCCTCAATCTCTCGCATCTCGGTTCCTCTCACTCCCTTCAAGTACTGTGTCACAGCAGGAGGTGTTACGTTGAGTACATGCGCTATCTGATTCACTTTGAACCCCATCCGCACCAGTCGCCTCGCAAGGCTGGCGCGTAAGACGGGGAGCATTTTTTCCTCGTTTCTTGTTGGCATTTTCTTCACTGAGGTGTTAACTAACAGTGTTAGCCAGTATCGTTAACGACGTGAATCATAAATATGACGTATGTCATTCGCACCTAGAACAAAACATGTTCACACTCACACAAACGCTACTATTCTCAGCAATCATGGGCCTCTCCATTACTCTTCCACTTCCACTTATTTTGAAGAAGAACGAAAGTCAAGCTACGACAAAACTCCTCATCGCGGTTGCGATTGGAATACTCGTATTTCTCATAGGAGACGTCTTCGTCGATGCAGCTCAGTCCCTATACAATGGCTCATTGTACGGTTACGGCTCATCCCCCAGCTACGACGTGATCTTCGCGTTGTCCTTGACGATTGGATTCCTAGCCCTTCTCCTGGCGGGGAGAAGAAAGAAAGCGTCTTTGACTCCTACTCAACTCGCATTAATGATAGCCGTTGGTATCGGCTTCCAGAATCTCACGGAGGGACTACTCTTCGGTTCCCTGAGTGTCTTAATGGGCCTTACCGGCGCCGCACTTGTGGTTCTGGTTGGATTCATCTTTCAGAACCTCACCGAAGGCTTCCCGATCGCGTCACCCTTTCTGGGCTCCGCGTCTGAGCAAGGAAACACTCTTTCGGTGATAGCCGGGGCGCTACTCCTAGCTGGAATACCAACAGTAATCGGAGGCGCAGTTGGTTACTATTACAACTCCACAGCATTCGACTTAGTGTTTGACGGGCTCGCTATCGGTACGATGCTCTACGTAATCCTTCCCATGCTAGGGAATCTACTGAGAGAAACCGACTCTCGGAAGCTTAGCATTCCATACTTCGGAATCTTCCTCGGCTTCATCCTAGGCTTCCTTGTAAATCTACTATGATAACCCACGTTGGCCCTACGACTCTCGGTTAATGGTCATTGTCGAGTTCAGGCTTTGTGCGACTCTTGTTTTTCAGGTTTGAGTACGCCAAGTATTTTGAGTATTCCACCTATGACTAGGCACATCTCCGATTACGTCACCAATACCGAACCTTCGGTGTCACATCAGGAATCTACGCTGCAATCAGACTTGCTTGTCCACTGATTTCAAATACGAAAGGCGCCGTTGGGCTCGTACCTTCATATCTGGGTGCCAAGACTTTTCTTTTTGTGGCAACCGGTTTCTTCCTGCTTTAATGCGCCGCATTACTGCACTAACACGTTCGCTTCTTCTGAATCAGAAAAAAAGTTGAACCTTAGTCTAATCGCTGTGAATTGGCACAAACACACGGTCGTCTGCGGTTCATTATCAGCGACGAATAATTCATCGTTTGTTCAGCCTCATCTCTAACTCTCGGGTTCAAATCGTGCGTATCAGGTGCGAGTTTTTC
>DATIYC010000197.1:0-29726 GCA_035517955.1 Candidatus Acidiferrales bacterium
CAAAGGCACGTATCGCTCAAATGCTCGGTAAGGCAGAGAAAGATTTCGTTCAATCGGGCGAACTGATCGCGGCCACCAAGAAAACTTCCGGGACCGTTGCCGGTAGACTCAGCGAACTTTGCGGAGAGACTCTGGCAGAAAGGAAGGGTAAGGGCGAGTACCGGGCGACGACTCTTGGTATGCATATTTTCCGTGAAACCGTGCTCCCCAAACTCAGACCGAAAGCATTAGGGTGAAGGAAAACGATCCAAACGGAAACACTGCAACTAAGAGTGCAGATACAGGTTAATGACATGCGTTATGAAGGAAGTGGAGCTGTTCAGGAGATGGTCCCGCAAATCCTCCAATTCCTAACGCAAGCAGTACCTGCATACGATCTAGCAAAGAAACTTGTTTACACACCTGACCTCGCTGGCCTAGCCGACCAAGTGGCCGACTTCGCCAAAATGACCAACACTGGCCAACTACTACTAGTCAGAAACGACCTTCCTGCTGAAAAGGCAGTCACGGTGATCCTCTTCATGGCACAACTCGCCGGTAAGATGGGTAGGCGGGACAGCGAAGCACTTAGTATCGAGGAAATAGCGACAGGTGTAGGTAGGGCTCCGAAGACAATAAGAAACGTTCTGGTCACACTTCAGCGCTCTGGGCTGATTGATCGCGCCGACCGTGGAAGATATCACATCACCACCCGAGGACTGATGAATCTAGAGCAATCTATGAAAGCGCTTCCGAAACAGGGAGGTCCCGATTAACCACAAAGGTGACCAGTCGAGCTATGACTGTACCAAATACGGACTGGGTGCGGCGGCCGCGGGAGATTCGGGGGAATCAACCCGCACATAGGGGGCGAGAGTGAAATGAGCCGCCACACCCACCAAACCTCAACTACACAACAGAAGATAAGTAACTTTCTATACCCAGTAGACTCGGACACCGCAGTACCACAACGTTTCGTTGAATTCTGCCGCAACTCAGTTGAAAATATACGCGGCAATATGTTATATACAGACCAAAATGTCCCACCCTACTTCAATGCCACAGAATACGACGGAGCCGAAACCTTCAATCTCAACCTGAACAGCCTCAACGAAGAAAATATCGTACCACTCCACCCAATTCAGACTCGACGCCCAGTCGTAGCGGTAGACACCTCCACTTTGAGACTTGGGGAACTTAGCGACGGCGTGCTCTGCGCCCTAAGAGGCGCAATCGTGCTTCTTGAGAACGACCGGTACCGTTTCGTCCGTTATGGTCCATTTGTCTTTTTACTCGGTTACGACGCATTGGTTTCTTCTCGACACTTGGAACACCTCGGTCTTCCTCCCTTCTCAGGCGAGCCGAATATTGACAACCTTCTCAAACGAGTACGGAACATGCTTGAACGGTGGCTCCAATTCAATGTAAGCACATCAGTCAAGAATGCCTTCGTCCTCATCGACGGATCTCTCACCGCAGGAACGCCGGATAACCCCTCACATGAACTGGAACGAATTCTGGATAACACACGACGGTCGAACAGCGTATTAATCGCGATTTCCAAGAAGACCAGGTTGCGAGTCAACAACCAAGGGTTAACCCACCCTTTAGAAGAACAACGGGACCCTTGTCTTCTAGACGTCGATAACGAGGTTACGGAGCAATTCCCACCCTACCCAGTACGGTTCCTAGGACGCGTTTTCGTGGGAAAATTGGCACGTCTCGGCTACCCTTTCAGAATCGACGTGGACCGTCATGTCTCATCAAGTTCCGCAACAAACGAGTTCTGTCAACTAATAGGCACCGACATCGTTGACCAAGGGTACCCAGAGACGCTGAGACTGGCACACATCTTCTCAACTTTCACTGCGACGGATGTCCTAGCTATGCAAGCCTTCGCCACAGCCCGATTGGGTGTACAGTTGATCCCCAAAGTCGCATTGAGACGCTCCCTCTTCGGCCCATTCGGCACCGCTTGGGAGGCATACCATTGAAGATTCTCCGAAAGGAAGGCGACGATATCCAACTCCTCTGTTTCCCAGATGAGGAGGTAGACAAGGGCGATTACTTGCTCGTGACTGACAGAGTCAAAGAGCGTTCGCTCATCATCCAAGTCATTGACATTCAATACGCCAACATCCCAGGCATTCTCGAAGACTTGCTGCGTGATGGCATATCCGAGAATTCACTTACTGCAGATGACGTTGACCCCTTCAAGGTCTCATCACAGATCACGGTTCTAAAAGACACCAGACTCCTGTTAGCGAAGATTCGGGGCGCTGTTGAGGAAGGACATGTTAGTCGTGATGTCGCATGGCTTCCGAGCAGAAATCACTCAGAGGTTGAAACAATGCCGCCAAAACTCCTCTCGGGCGAAGGCATCACCAAGCATACCTTCGAGATTGGTTCAACCAGACGATTCCCTCACATAACCTCCGACCTAGCAACCCTTGACGGACGCCTCAACATAATCACTGGCCGAAAGGGCACAGGGAAATCGCATCTAACCAAGTTACTAGTCACCAGCCTTATTCGCGAAGGCGCACCTGTGGTTGTTTTCGATGTGAATGGTGAGTATGTCAATCTTGGGCGATCGGTGGATGGAAGGGAGATGCATCTGGCGCCGAAGATCATCTCACTTATCCCAGGCATCAACCTCCGCTTCAGCCTCAAACACGTAGGATTAGGCACGTTGCTGGGTACTATGACCTACGCGCTATCGCTTCCCGAGAATTCCGGCCGGGTTCTCGCTCGAATTTGGCATGAGTTAGAGGAGCAGGGACAGTTGACAATGGCGGGACTCGGAGCAGCTATTCAGGCCTCCAACTGCCATGAGAGCATCAAGGACGCGTTGCAGGCCAGGTTCAATACACTCGACGATTCCGGAATATTCACAGACGATCCTCGAACAGCTTTGAACTTGGAGGACGTTTTCAGGAATCACTCCTCAGGCTGCGCATTAATTGTGAATATGAAGAATCAGTATTCCGCTATGCGGAGAATGGTTGTAGAGCTTCTGATCAGCAAATTCACTGACCTACTCTCATCTCAACGCCTACGTGCCCTCTTCCTATTCGCTGAGGAAGCCCACCTGTACCTTAGGGAGACGTACTGGGATGATGTTGTTACGCGAATGCGGCACCTTGGCCTATTCACAACCTTCGTAACAAATCAACCCGACACAATTCAAACCAGCATATACCGCCAAGCCGACAATGTCTTCCTGTTCAACTTCAGCAACGAGCACGATTTGGAGGTTGTTTCGAAGGTTGCGAAGATTGACGCGGATACGATTCGAATGATTGTCCGCGACCTACCACCGCGACGTTGCCTAGCTGTCGGAGACGTAGTAGCAAATTTTCCATTAGTCTTCAACGTCCGCCCGTTGGAGGTGCAGACATTGGGTGCCACGCGGTACTTTTTCGAGGACGAGTTAACCGTACCGCGTGCAACATAATCCGGCTATTCAGTTGTCTAGGCACTAACCGCTAAAGCTGGCTCAGGAATAACTCGCTGCTCATGACCATGCACTGTCGCGTGGAAGAAACAAAAGGGGCGTCCGCACTCGGAGCAGCTCCAATTCGCTGGGCTCACACACATGAAGGACGAACAACGAGTCAAAGACTAATTCCCTTGGCCGCGCACCCGTCGGAAATCGATATAACCCTTTCCGCAATCGTCGCAGAAACACGCAACAAAACCTGCAAATTCACCTAGGCAATCTCCGAACCTTACCGAAACTGAATCAAGCATTTGGTGGAGTAACGACAATCATAATCCTCGTTCAAGTATTTTCAAGGAATAGTATGGGCCGATACAGTCTTGTTTCAGAGGGGTCTTGAACGTACGCAAATCTTCTTGTGAAAGCTTTACGTGCGTGAAAAGACTAAATACGCAACCTGACTATCCACCATCAACGTTCGGAGGTGTGAAATTTACCAACTCACGGATCGCTAACTAAGGCGGGTAAGGTTCGTAGCCAGACACCGAAGGTGCAAGCTCGAGAACGACACTCACCTGGTCCCAAGATTAGAGCGCGGCGAAATGCTGAGAAGCGTTTTGATCTAGGACGCAAACCTGGACAAAATTACTTACGGACCTAAACAGGGACTATCTGCCGCCGTTACTGTCCAGAACTTTATTCGATCTCCTTTATAGAAATCGTAACTGTGATGGTTTAGCGAGTCCTGTACCTTACGCCTGCTCCCTGCGACTGCAAGCCTAGAGGAGGAGACCGAAAAGTCTACGCAGTTTGGATATTTCCTTACGGTAAGCCCCAAGGGACATGATTTCCTCGAGGTCGTCGAATTTATTCATGTGCCCTCACTGTTGATTAAATAATGCGCGAATACGATAAAAACAATCGTATGATTTTCAACAGGTCGAAAGTATTACCCATCTTCCCACTCGGAAAGGTGAAAATGGTTTAGACAACTAAAAATCGGATCGCCAATTCAAACCAAAGTAACTTTTTGCCATCCGTATCTTGAGTGTTCGATGCTAGGCTTATTAAACGGTAATTAACCGGTGAAGGAAAATTCGTGTGGGTTAGAACTGGATTACAAATGGACCGTTTTGGGCAACACGACGATGGGCGTTGTGCTCGCCTCTGTGGACATTAACATTCTGATCATTGCGCTACCAGCCATTTTTCGTGGCATAAACCTCGACCCATTATCGCCTGGTGCATTTGACTACCTACTCTGGATTGTTTTCGGTTACAACGTTGTGACGGCCACGTTGCTTGTCACATTTGGCCGACTCTCTGACATGCTAGGACGTGTGCGCATTTACAATCTGGGTTTCGCAGTTTACACCGTCGGCTCGATTCTTCTCTACCTAGTTCCAAACAGGGGCCAACTTGGTGCTCTTGAGATACTTGTCTTCCGCTTGGTTCAGGGCGTAGGTGGTGCCCTCATATTTTCCAACAGTGCAGCGCTCATAACGGATGCTTTTCCCTCCAGCGAACGCGGCCGCGCCTTGGGAATCAATCAAGTCGCAATACTCGTAGGAAGCCTGCTTGGCTTGATCCTTGGCGGAGTGCTTGCCGTTTACGACTGGCGATGGGTTTTCTTGATCAGCGTTCCTTTCGGAGTTTGCGGAACCGTATGGTCATACTGGAAACTGCATGAACTCGCCGTAATCAAGACCAGCCAGAAGGTTGACGTTTGGGGAAACGTAACGTTTGCCGTCGGCCTTACTGTGTTTCTTATCGGAATGACTTACGGGCTACTACCGTTTGGAGACTCATCGATGGGTTGGAGTAATCCTCTCGTTATTGGATGCTTGGCACTCGGCGGAATCATGCTGATCCTCTTCCCTTTCATCGAGAGACGCGTTCAGGACCCTATGTTTCGGATAGAATTTTTCAAAAACCGTGCATTTTCCTCGGGAAGTCTTGCCGCGTTCCTTTCCGCGCTCTCGCGAGGCGGAGTCCTGTTGATGCTCGTGATTCTGCTGCAGGCCATCTGGTTGCCACTCCATGGCTTCAGCTATCAGGACACGCCATTCTGGGCGGGAATCTACATGGTGCCGATGAGTCTTGGTTTCGTTTCAGCGGGTCCAGTGAGTGGATGGATGTCCGACAAGTGGGGTGCCCGAGGATTGGCTTCAGGAGGAATGTTTCTCCTTTGCGCAATTTTCCTAACCCTATCAGCACTACCATACAATTTCGCTTACCCAACATTCGCAGTAGCTCTGTTCATGATGGGGGTCGCATTCGGAATGTTCGCTGCCCCCAATACCTCATCAATAATGGGAACCGTTCCACCCGAGCGTCGAAGTTCGGCTGCAGGAATGCTCTACACGATTCAGAATACAGGTACTACTCTGGGTCTTACAGTCCTGTTTACCGAAGTTGTTGCCGCTCTCGGCGTAAGTCTACCCCGCGCACTGTCCACAGCTTTAGCTAACGCTGGGGCTTCACAACTGGGCCCATATCTCTCAAGTATTCCACCAACAATTGCCCTATTCGCCGCTTTTCTAGGTTACAATCCAATGCAGGAGATGATCACGCGTCTTCCTGCTTTGGCGGGAGCTCACGTTACTACACAAGCACTTTCAACAATCACCTCGCCCACCTGGTTCCCGAACGCCATCGCTCAATCGTTCATGGGATCCTTACACTTCGCACTCTACCTGGACGCAGGTTTAGCTATTGTCGCCGCCATAGCCTCACTCATGAGGGGTAAGAACCAAGAGTTCGAGAACAATGCAAACATACGAAGGTTACAAACCCCAATAGCAATGTCTCAAGACCTAACGAATGGAGGGAGAGGATCGAGGAGCGGAGATTCTGATAACGCGCCAAATTCCTCCAAACAAACTCGCAATCAAGTTTTGCAAGCCCAAATGCGAACTGATCGGGAAGGAGATCATTGACACAACGAGTGCTTAACTCATATGACTTTGCGCGAGCATTGTCGAAGAGAGTGAAGAAATGGAGGATGCTTACGGAGAAGATCACATTTGAACTTGGCTTGTCGCTCGGAGAATTCGGAGTTCTAGTGAATCTCTCAGAAGCAGGGCCACAGCTCATGGTTGACCTTGCTAACAACCAGGCATTCACGCAGGCCGCAATAACTGGAATTGTGGACCACTTGGAGGAGCTTGGACTTGCCAGACGTGAACCAAGCAAATTCGACAAACGCAAAATACGAGCTTCGATAACGGAGAAAGGTGAAGAGAAAGTGAAAGTGGGAATGAAACTTTACAGGCAGTTCGTCGAAAGAGCCACTCGACGAGTGTCGTTACATGACATGAACTTAGTTCTCAAGGTTCTGGATGAAATGCTGGCGGCAGCCAATGAATAATCTGAACACAGCCATGTCTGCAGATTGTGCAAGAATACACCGCTCCAGAATCGTCTCTGGACTAGCTCTCGTTTTTGGTTTGATGTAGTGGTGGCGGGCCCGGTGGGATTTGAACCCACGATTACTGGCTTACTGTCAGGATCTTTCGCGGTCCGTCCGCAGGCCTACGTGAGACTCTGTGATCTCTCAGCGTCTTAATCCTGACTGGACTACGGGCCCAGCTGCACTGCAAGTGGATTGAGGTTTAAGCCTTGTTGACCGCACCTGAACTCAACGACTGTTGCGTGACCGCCCGTTCCAACGCGTTCGCGACGTTCTCACTACCCATCGCTTTGATGTATGGTCCGAGACGTGGTCCCCGCGGAGTTCCGAGTAGGATGTTGTACAAGAGTTTGAAGAAAGCTGATTGATTCAAGTCGTACTTCTTGGCGAGGTTGAAAATATTGTTCTGTATCACTCTAGCATCCTGTTCCTTCTTCACAATTGTGATTAGATCCTCGATCGCTAACTTTTCCGCTCCCTTAACTTCTATCTGGGTTTCCGGAATTTCTCTGCAATCTTTCGCCCAAGCGGCCGCCCACTCCATCTCTTCCTCGATGTCTTTCGTGATTCCATCTTTCAGGTAGCCATATTCGCGTAATTTCTCTTCCACGTACCCTCTTCTTTTTTCCTCCGGTGCTACGGTGACCAAGTATACGAGGAGGTTGTAAGATACGCGTGTTCTCGGGGTCGTCGGCGGCTTAAGGAAGTAAGAATACTCGTACAAACCTTTGAACTTCGCCCGTTCCTTCTCATCTCTAACTTCCCTCGTACCAAAATACACCTCCTCCAACTGATCGAGTTCGTTGACGAAAGTGGGTATGTCTTCTATGCCTATGCTTCGAGCGCCAGTGATGCGTTTGTACATCAGCAGGTTGAGAGAGGCTGGTGGTCCATACTTGAACCATGCTTGCGGTGAGATGACTTCCAATGCGGATTTAGATTTCGAGATTTTCTTTCCGCCTTTATCGAGGAAGAGTTCGTAGCGTACGTGGAAGGGAGGCGGGTAACCTAGAATTTCTTCGCAGATTCTATCGTTCACGCGAACCGAGTCCGTGATGTCTTTGCCATAGGCCTCGAAGTTGATTTCCAGAGCAGCCCATCGAGCGGCAAACTCCCCTTTCCAGGGCAATTTACCCCGTCCTTGCTTGATGTCGACTTCGCCCTTGTAACCGCAACCAACAACCTCTTGCCCTCTGATCTCGGCTCCACCTTCGCATGCGTAAACGACGTGGTCCGTCTTAGGGTCAAAGCTTTTGGATTTGGTTGTGTAGATTCTTCCACAGGATTCGCAGATCGGAAAGTAAGGCAACACCTCAGTGTATTTATCCTGCCCTACTTGGTCCTTAACGATTTTTCCGACTTGCTCCGCTGAAGCCAATATTCTTCGGATCTGCTCTATCTGTAATCCTTTCCTGTAATCTTCGGTTGCAGAGTGGAAGACGTACTCGACACCGCACTTGTCCATCGCCTCTCTTAGAAGTGAGTTAACATGGACTGCATAGCTGGGGTGACAATTGTACGGGTCAGGTATTGAAGAGACTGGTTGGCCAAGATACTTGCTTAAAGACTCCGGCATTCCGGTTGGAACTTTTCTCAACCCATCCAAATCATCGGAGTAGGCAATGAACTCGGCCTTTCGTCCTTGTGTCTCCAGCGCGAGTTTAACTCCGTACGCGCGAATAACGTCGCCGAGGCTACCAATGTGTGGAATTCCCGACGCGCCAAGGCCGCTCTCTGTTCTCAAGACCTTCGAGTGTCTACCTAGTTTCTCTTCTCGTTCCAGCACGCGTCGTGCAATCATGTCAAGCCATGTTCCACGACCGATTATCTCGACTTTCGCGTTAGCCAAACCTGGATCTGCCTGTGCGGAGCAAATTGGGGCGCAATCAGATATTCTTTATAGCTTCTACCTTGTACCCTACCGAACCGCTAGCACGCAGTCGTGGAAGTTCACGAATGGCCACAAATAACGGTACGAAGATAGCTTCTGTTATTGGGGTTACAGTTATTGTGCTTCTTCTTGACTTACTTTGCATCTATTATGCGACCTCACATGGACTCAATATTGCGAGTACTATGCTGACTCTGGGCGTTTTGTCCTTACCCGTGCTGTGGCTTCCAGTTATCGGAGTCGCTTTGGTTTCATTGGTAGCATGGTATGAAGTTTTCACGAGGATATTTCCGCGAAGAGCTGGCCCAGAGGTCGACCCATTCGGGCGGCTACGGCTCCTTCGAGTTGTCATATTCGCCTTGGCAGCATTTGCATTCATGCTGCTTGTTCCTTATCTGCTAGGATCGAATTGGTTTTGGGCGAAGCTCAGCCATCTCAGCAGATCGATTAGTCAACTTCAAGGTTTCGGGAACTGGTTGTTTGGCACGGAAACTCAATTCATATCGCTCGACCCAATCTGGCAGTATGCAACCCTTCAAATTCTCTCCGTCGGTGCCATGCTTCTAGTAGCGTGGACGCTCACCCGCCCATCCCGACGATTCAAGAAGTTTCGGTAAACGCGACTACAAGACCTAAAAGCGATGCGACCGTTAAGCGGAAAGACAGCCGCTGACGGTCATGCAAATGGCCAACAAATGTCCAGTCTGTAACAAAACCAGGGACTACGAAGAGGAATTCTGTACACTTCATAATGACGCATTGCGAAACGTAGAACGCCAGTACCCAGAATGGGTCAAGTCTTTTGGGGGTAATCTGGCGAAGGAAGAATACTACAGAGAATTGCTGTCTCTCCATGAGACGGGGTCCGCGGCGAAAGCAGTGATACGGTATGTTCAGGAGAAGTGAGAGGGCAAGTAAGTGGCGACCACACTCATTATTACAGAAAAACCAGACGCTGCGTTCCACGTTGCAGAAGCGCTCTGCGAAGAGGATCCGCCCGAACCGTTTACTGTGAACGGAGTACCTTTCTTCAATGTAAGCAGAACTAACGAACGCATCTTGGTTTGTTCCGCGCTTGGCCATTTATACGCGGTCGCCGCTCGGAACTCGCAATCGAGAGCGCAGTACCCCGTCTGGGATTATTACTGGGCACCTAAACATATCGTGGAGAGAGGGAAGAAGCGGCTAGAGAGATGGATACAGGCCATCGAGAAAGTTTCGAAAGAGGCAACACGATTCGTTAACGCGTGCGACTATGATGTTGAGGGGTCGCTGATAGGTTACACGATTCTGAAGTATGCATGCCACGGCGCGGATGATCACGCTCAGAGAATGAAGTTCTCCACCCTTACAGCAAGGGAACTCAGAGAATCATATCGGAAGGCATTTCAAAGGCTTGATTTCTCGCTCGCCTTTGCAGGGATGTGCAGGCACGAAGTTGACTGGCTGTATGGGATCAACCTGTCTCGGGCACTCACTCAATCCGCACTCAAAGCAAGCAAACGTTATACGACGTTAAGTACGGGTCGCGTGCAAGGACCCACATTAAAGTTTGTAGTTGACAGGGAACGAGAAATTCAGACCTTCATCCCAACCCCATTCTGGGCATTAAAAACAAGATTGAACGTGGACGGACAGATAGTGGAGGCTGAGTATGAAAGTGACCGCATCGTAACTAAAGCCGAAGCGGAACAGGTGGTCAGAGAGTGCACTGGCAAGGTTGGAGTCATCACAAAATTGGATTCCAACCTCTATACCATCGCGCCCCCAACACCGTTTGACTTATCAGAACTGCAAAGCGAAGCTTACAGGCACCTAGGCTACTCCCCAAGATTCGCTCTCAGCATAGCCGAACGCCTCTACCTCGACCAAGTGATATCGTACCCCAGAACCTCAAGTCAAAAACTCCCACCATCAATCGGTTACGAAGAAATTATGAAAAACCTGAGCAAAAGCCCAACCTACCATTCAGATATACACGGGCTGCTGCAGGCCGGTTCCCTAATGCCGAACGCGGGCAGGAAAGTAGACCCCGCGCACCCAGCAATATACCCGACCGGGATTCTTCCCAAACAAAACGCGCAATCGCAGGAACATCGCCTGTTTGACCTAATTGTGCGACGCTTCTTAGCTACGTTTGGCAAGCCTGCAACTAAACAGGCTAGCAAAGCAACCGTGCAAATCGGAAAGTACACGTTCTATTTACGTGGCTCCAGAGTCATCGCCGAGGGGTGGATACCACTATACGGACCATACGCAAAGTTCGAAGAGAAGAATCTCCCACGCATGAAAGAAGGGCAGGAGGTGGAGGTCGAGTATATTTCTCAAGAGGAGAAGTTCACGCAACCTCCTCCGCGCTTTAACCCGAGTAGTCTTCTCAGAGAGATGGAGCGGGCCGAGATTGGGACGAAGGCGACGAGGGCTGAAATTATTGAGACCCTTTACAGAAGGGGATACTTTAAGGACCAGCGAATAGTTGCGACACCTCTCGCATTCCAAGTAACCGACATACTAACCAAATACTGCCCTAAGGTACTGGACGTAACCTTCACTCGGGAACTCGAAGAGAGAATGGGTAGAATAGAGTCCGGCGAAGAAACTCGCGAAAGAGTAATTCTAGAAACCGTCGACTATCTTAAGCCAGTATTCAACGACCTAAAGGCGAAGGAGGAAGATATTGGTGCAGAACTCACATCAATTGTAGTTGACGCTTGGCTAGGGTCCGTAACACTAACCATCCCTTGCCCATCATGCGGCTCGGCTCTCAGAATAGTTAAGAATCCCCGAACCAAGAAACGTTTCATCGGTTGTACGGCAAAGTGGAAATCGAATTGTGCTTTCTCGCTTCCCCTTCCTCAAATAGGAACCTTGAAACTCCTTAACAAACACTGCCCGGAGTGCGCCTTTCAACTAATACAAGTTCGGCGCAAAAGTCGTCCCCCATTCACATCTTGCCCTAACTGCTACGTGAGGAAGATTAAGGTGAAAGAATTGTCGCCGCCAGTTATCAGCCCCACAAACGAATAAGTTTAGGCTGCCATAAATCTGGCAGCTCCAAAAATATCACGCTGCGTTATACAGGTAACCGAAGACTCCTGAGTTCGAAATATTGCTTATGTTTCGTTACGCTTGGGCGATTCGCCACCCCGAGAAAAGGCTTATACAGTATGACTTGTTAGCTCGAATTTCCAGTTCCAAGAAGTGCCCTGGCATGTCATGGCTACTCCCGAGCAACCTCACGACCATTCAGCAACTGGTATTGTTTCTAGTCGCGATCGTCACGGGCCTAATCTCAATCTACGCCATCAATGTGTGGGTTTTGAGTCTACTCTCGATTCGAGGTAGACGAAAGATTGCTGACCCGCCGAAGCTAAGCACGTGGCCAAGAGTCTCAATCCACCTCCCTTTGTTCAACGAAGAACGAGTCGCGGGACGCCTGATTGATGCGTGCGCCAATTTGGATTACCCCCATGACAAACTTGACATTCTCGTCATGGACGACTCAACCGACAAAACGACAGAAGTTGTGCGAAGCTTCGAGAAGAAGTACCCTGACTTGGTTAAGGTAATTCATCGGAAAGATAGAACGGGTTTCAAGGCTGGAGCGCTTAAGCTTGCGATGGAGAAGAGCAACGGAGAATTTATCGCCTTATTCGATGCTGACTATGTTCCCCCACGCAATTTTCTGCGTAAGATGATCCCTTACCTTTACGTGGATGACAAGGTGGGTTTCGTTCAGGCCAGGTGGAGTTACTTAGATGGGCAGTTCTCGTGGATCGCGAAAGCCTTGTCTTTGGGTATTGATGTCTATGCTTTCGTTGACCAGAGGGCTAGGTATGTAGGTAATCTCCTTGCGCACTTTAGCGGCACTTGCGGCGTTTTCAGAAAAAGCGCAATCGAAGACGCTGGCGGATGGAGTGCAGACACCCTGGCCGAAGATTTGGACTTGTCAATTCGCTTGCATTTGAAAGGCTGGCGTTACATATACGTCCCAACGGTAGTTTGCCCAGGCGAGATACCTCCAAGTTTCGATAACCTACGCCACCAACAATTCCGCTGGGCAAAAGGATTCTCAGAATGCCTCAGAAAACACGGCGGCAACATAATTCGCAGCAACCGACTGAATTTCTTCCAAAAAGTTGAGGCGATTCTGCATCTTGGAACATATTTCATGTGCCCCCTGTCGATCATGGCAATCGTTGTGGGCTTGCTTTACTACGCTATCTTCCCGCCCTCATTCTGGTTGATGGGATTTTGGAGGTACGGCGTAGCGTTTTTCACGTTCTTGCTTTCGTTAGTAATCTATAGTGCGCCGATAGTCGCGTCCGGCGTTACTTTGTCTGAGTTCTCCCACGTTGGAATCAATAAAGCGCGGCGGTTCATGCACTTAGGTTACTTGGGTGCGATAGCGTATGGTTTGCTTCTTAGCAATACGCGTGCTGTGATCGAGGGGTTGTTCTCGACGACCTCTTACTTCGTCCGTACGCCAAAGTTAGGTGTGACTTCGCCAGCAAAGAAGAGCTAAACTATCTTCGATTTCGATTCTCCAGACTTGTCAGGAGCTGGAGCCGAGGGTCGAAGTCTGTCCATGACCCGGTCCGTCTTGAGCGTATTCCTCTTATCAACTAGAAACAGGAAGGATATGCAGAGGAAAGCAAGGTAGGCAATCATCGAAGCGTTGAAGATGGCTGTTGGTATATTCGGATACCAGCCTACAAAGCTCACTGAGAAATTCAAGGAGACGACTAGCTCTAGGAGGAGTAACGGAAACGTGAAGAGGCCGAGCCAGTAGGCCCACTTAGAAAGTGCATAGAGTGCCACGGCGATTAATATTGATGCGACGCCTAACGCTAGTAAGTGGTACGCCATGAGCCCGTAGAGTGCCCAGAAGGCCAGTAAGTACACGCCGCCAACGGCGTAGAACACTAACGGAAACCAGATGCCCGCACTTCGTTCCGCAAACGTTTCGCTCAACCTTTCGCCGCTCCAACTTTAAGAGGCCTTATTACGCCTCAAGACGTGCCATAAAACCTTAACAGTCCAAAATGGTGCCTGCAAATATTGGAGAATCTGAGTTTTCATACATCGAATGTCGATAGGTTTTCCGGTTATTCGAAACCGCTTGAGAGTTCAAGGTACGTTGTCCTCGGCGTACCGTACGATCACACCAGTACTTACCGCTCCGGTTCTCGTTTCGCGCCACGAGCAATCCGAGACGCCTCGCTCAACATTGAAACATACAGTTTGCGAACCGGTGTTGACGTCGAACATGTGGCAATTCATGACGCTGGTGACTTGCACATTGTAGATAGTGCGACCGAAACGTTAACTCGCCTAGAAAGCGTCGCAAAGGATCTGGTGTCCGCAGGGAAAATTCCTGTGGTAATGGGTGGGGAGCACACAATCACCCAGGGAATTGTTAGGGCGTTGCCAGGAAGAGTTGGTGTGGTGAGTTTTGATGCACACGGCGACTTGAGGGATGAATATGGTGGTGGCAAAATTTCACATGCAACTGTGCTTCGCAGAATTACCGAACATGTTGGCCCAGATGGTGTCCTCGTGCTGGGAATGCGTGCTCTGTGCAAGGAGGAGGTGGACTTCATTCACGAGAAGCATGTGCATACGATGAGTCCTTGGGAGATCCGAGAGCTAGGTTTAGCGAAGGCTACTGAGAAGGTTCGAGAATTCACGAAGAAATTCGAGAACACATACCTGACAATCGACTCTGATGCACTAGACCCAGCTTTCGCCCCCGGCGTTGCTAACCCCGAATTCAACGGGCTAACCGCCGACGAGTTGATGACGCTAGCTACAGCAGTTGCTGATCAACGTATGGTAGGTTTTGATCTAGTCGAAGTGTGCCCTAATTATGATTCCGGGGCGACGGCAGTTGCTGCCGCACGGATAATGTTCGAAGTTATTGCTCACATGGAGAAGGCACGAGAACGCTAGGCTTCCCTACGCATCTTCGCGATGAAATACCCGTTGCAGTCATGCAGGTGGGGATAGAACCTCTGGCAGTTATTCAAACCTCGTAGCCCATGTGAGCCGATGAATGGCTCTTGACGAACTATTTTGAAGCCTGGGTTCCTTCCCAAGAACGTTTCTACAATGAATTCGTTCTCTTGTGGAAGGATACTGCATGTACAGTAAACCAGTGTACCGTCTCTCCTAACATGTTTTGAGGCATCTTGCAGGATGTGTTCTTGCCGCGATGTGAAGTCTCGCAACTGACCATACGACGCCCCCCATTTTGTCGGTGGATTCCTGGCGAAGACGCCAGTGTTCGAGCATGGTGGGTCGGCGATGACAACGTCAAATTCTCCATGAACTGGAATTGTCCTAGCGTCGGCGCGAATTAGCTGCGCGATTGAGCAACCAGCCACCGCGACACTCTTTCCCCACTGGGCAGTTCTGTTTGGCGAAAGCTCAATCGAGCAAATCTCTCCCTCGTTCTGCATCTGTGCGGCATAGTGAGTAGTCTTATTTCCGGGCGACGCGCACACATCAAGGACAGATTGTCTTGGTAGTGGCGAAGCAACAAAGCCTGCCACTATGCTTGCCAAATCCTGAATTACGATTTGCCCCGTGGACAACAGATTTGTTCTTGCGGCTGAACTTCTGTCCAATCGTAAAGTGTTCTTTACTCCTTCAATTTTTAACGCGTGCATTTTCCGGGCAAGGTCATTCTCGTCGCAAGGCTTGAGTTGATTGACTCGAATGTAGGTGGGTACGGGGATTAGATCTCGTTTGAGGATTTGAATGGCAAGACTTCTTCCGAATGTGAGGACGAGCAAATCCACGTACCAGCCTGGATGACATGTTTCTACTGCCAGCCTTTCAGATTCCGTTAAGTGCTGCGTCTCAAGGTCCACGTTGCCATTGGCTAAGCGCGCAACGATTTCCTCGTAAGGTCGAAGCTCTTTCCAACCCAGAATCTGCCTCGCCCAATGCGTCATTCTCTCCACCTCCGTTCCACGCGCTCCATCAACGTACTTGAAGTAGGCAATTAACCGAAGGAGACTGTGAACTCCGTGTGGCGTTTCAGCCGACACTTCGGCTGAGATTTGGCTAATTAGGAAGTCAAGTTTATTCTGAAAGCGGCCAGTCTCCATCACCATACGATGAGCCTGACGCAGCTCACTTGGATCAACGCTCTTTACCTCTTCCGCTGCCTTGAGAAGCGCAGTTCTTTCCCCCATACCTGCGTATGCCATCCAACTTAATGCCTCGATAGCCACGGCAAGGGAGTTTTTTGTCAACCTGAAATCAAAACCTAAGCACGATTTCCACTGCGTAATTATTTAGGGGGAACCCACCCGTCCTTACTCCGTTGTTTGGTGGCTTGGACGATGCCGAAGACGCTTGAAAGTTTCTTCGCTGAACCAGCGACAGAAGCCAAGCCAGTCGCCAAACAGCTCACCGACAGGCAAGGCTTGCTGTTCAAGCCGTCAGCCCCTTCAACGATTCCGCCCTCATATCTTGTCTCCATAGGTTACGATGGGGACATGAAGAAATGTTTTCTACGCCTCTACGATCCAAAGTCGCATACAATCCACTTTTGGTTCGACGATTCGAATCATAAACCCTACTGCTATGCTAAACAATCAATTGCTGAGTTACAAAGGAACGATGTGATAACGAGAAATCCAGGGGTAGATCATTTCGAGAGGTCGCCTAAGTTTGACGGATTGAGAAGCGAGAATATTGAAGTAACGAAGATCGTTGCCAAGGACCCCCTCACAATCGGTGGAAAGCCCACTGGCTCTATCCGCGAAGCAATAACTGCTTGGGAAGCCGACATAAAATACGTTGAGAATTACATTTACGACCATAATATCGAACCAGGTATGATGTACGAGGTTAAGGACAGGGCTCTCAATCTCGTCGAATACCATCTCGCGGACCAGGCGGCGAGCGAAGTAGACGAACTCTTCAAGGACGACTCTCCCGAATACCGTGGGTTAGCGCGTGAATGGATGCGCCTACTCGAATGCCCAGTTCCTCAATATCGTAGAGCCGCAATAGACATTGAAGTCATCAACGCCGTAGAAACACGCGTACCAGACCCGGAACTGGCAGAACAAGCCGTTATCTGCGTAAGCATCGCAAGCTCGGACGGAACAGCTCGCGTTCTACTTTTGCGTAGGCCGGGTGTGTCCGAGGGAAATACCAAAGTCGGCTCAAGTGTGAAACTCGAGTACTACGGTAGTGAAGAGGCTCTCCTTATCTCGCTCTTTCACGCGCTACAACAATATCCGCTGATTCTAACATTCAACGGAGACGATTTCGACCTCAAGTACCTCTACCACCGGGCGCAGAGATTGGGATTCAGTAATTTCGAGATTCCAATCGAGATGGGCCGGGATGTCGCGTTTCTCAAGTATGGTGTCCACATAGACTTGTACAAGTTCTTCTTCAATAGGTCCATCCAGATCTATGCCTTTGGCCAGAAATACCGGGAAAACACCTTAGACGCGGTGGGCGAAGCGCTCATCAATACTCCGAAGGTTGAGATTGAATCAATTTCTAGAGCCTCGTACTCCGATTTGGCGGTTTATTGTTACCGTGATTCGGAAATCGTTCTTAGCCTCACATCGTTTAACGACGACCTCGTAATGAAACTGATGACTGCCCTCTCACGCATCAGTTACATGACTTTGGACGACGTTTCCCGACAAGGGGTTTCCGGGTGGATACGTAGCATAATGTTCTGCCACCACCGCAAACGCGGATACCTTATCCCTCGAAAGGACGAGATAATTGATGTGAAAGGGAAGACTGCGACTGAAGCGGTCATCAAGGGTAAGAAGTACAAGGGAGCCATTGTTGTAGAACCCAAGCCTGGCGTCCACTTCAACGTTGCAGTTCTCGACTTTGCCTCACTATACCCATCAATAATCAAAGTATGGAACCTTGGGTATGAAACCGTACGCTGTCCACATCGGGACGAGGCTTGTAAGAAGAACATAATCCCCGGCACACCACACTGGGTTTGCAAAAGGAAGCGAAGCCTCGAAAGCTTACTCATAGGATCCCTACGAGACTTACGTGTTAATCGCTATAAGGTGAGGGCGAAGGATCGGACCCTATCGCCCACGGTCAAGAACTGGTACAAAGTTGTTTCAGACGCTTTGAAGGTCGTACTTAACGCGAGCTACGGTGTGTTTGGCGCTGATAATTTCGCTTTGTACTGTCCGCCTGTAGCTGAGGCAACCGCAGCGATTGGAAGACACGTCATTACGCAAGCTCTTCAGAAAGCAGCGGATTTGAATTTGGAAGTATTTTACGGAGATACCGACTCGATTTTCCTAGGCGCGCAGAATATGGACGGGCTCAACAAACTAATCGATTGGTCGACCAACGAGTTGAAGATGGAACTCGAGGTCGACAAGCAATACCGCTACCTCGCACTAAGCTCTAGAAAGAAGAATTACTTCGGCGTAATGCGTGATGGAAGCGTTGACATCAAGGGGCTAACCGGAAAGAAGAGACATATTCCGCAATTCCTTCATAGCGCCTTCTATGAAATGGTAACGATACTCACCCAAGTAAACTCCCCAGAAGACATCGAAGCAGCCAGAACCAAGCTAACTGATATCGTGAAGCAATGCTTCGTGAAAATACGAAGCAAAGAGTATACACTTGAACAATTGGCATTCCAAATGATGATGAGCCGAAGTCCAGAGGGTTACACGAAAACGACACCCCAACATGTGAAAGCAGCTCGGCAGCTGCAACAGAATGGAACGGAGATGAAACCTGGAGACATAATCTCCTTCGTGAAAGTTAAGGGCGAACCTGGCGTCAAGCCAGTTCAGTTGGCAAGAATAGAGGAAGTCGATAGCGAAAAGTATGTTGAGTATATTCGCGGAACATTCGAACAAGTTCTTGACGCTTTAGGAATTGAATGGGAAGACTTGGCAGGCGTGAAGAAGTTAGATTCGTTTTTCAGAGGATGATGGAATGATTCAAATAATTGGCCTAAGAAAATTGCCCCTCATCAAACAGGGGGACGACCTCGCAGAGTATATCGTTCAAGCTTCAAGAGATGAGGGAATCCAACTTCAGGCTCGAGACGTGGTCGTGATCGCTCAGAAGGTGGTTTCGAAAGCCGAAGGTAGAGTTGTGAAGCTGAATTCAATAACCCCATCCGAGATGGCACTAGACATAGCGAAAACAAGCGGCAAGGACCCCAGGCACGTTGAAGCAATTCTCCGCGAAACGGCAAAGATAGTTCGAAGGAAGGACGCACACCTAATCGTCGAGACTAAGCAAGGTTTCGTGTGTGCTAACGCAGGGGTGGATAGGTCGAACGTGGAAGATGAGAATTCCTTGACTCTGCTTCCTACTGATGCGGACAGGTCGGCGAAAGAGATTCGTGAGAAGATTCGAAAATTAACTGGGGTTGAAGTGGGCGTAATTATTTCGGATACGTTCGGACGCGCGTGGCGAATTGGCCAGGTAAACGTTGCGGTTGGTGTAGATGGCATGCCCTCAGTCATCGATTACCGAGGGCAGAAAGACATGTTCGGGTACATTCTCAACGTTACGCAGATGGCTGTCGCAGATGAGTTAGCGTCTGCCGCAGAGTTAGCGATGAGGAAAAGCGACGGCATCCCCGTAGTGCTCATCAGAGGGTTCAATTACGTGCCAGCGAACGGGTCAGCCAAAGACTTAGTTCGCCCCGAAGCCGAGGATCTATTCCGCTAGCTGCCATCAACCATTGCTCTCTAGATTCATTGAGTGAGCTCTCGTAAGCTTATTTAATTCCGTAGTGTGTCTAGCTGAAACGGTGTTTTTCGTTGGAATCCGTCAAGCAGCCAGTGCCGGTGCAAGTGCACGACATGTACTCTTTCGCTAGGTTGGCGTTGGCTTTGACGGAGGGCTCCCAAATCCTATGGTACTTCAAACACAAGGGAAAGAACATACTTGGATTGTTTACCGCCTACATGTACTGGGAGGGCGACCTACCCATTCTCGCATACACTGCTTCCGACACTCCACCAAAGGCCTTCCTTGCCTACCGCAGCGATTCTGTGAAGGGAGAAGAATGGGCGTTTACGGAGGATGCGGGGGATACTAGATTCAGGTACGCGTCCTTCGTGGAGTTGAAGAAGACTCCGGATGCGTTTCTTGAGAGTTTAGACGGCAAATGCCCAACTTTGCCAGCTCCCATGCTTGCTGAGGTTGAGGACCTCAAATCCATTGCCAGAATACTTCTCCCATTATCTTTGAGAGAGGGAACGCTATTTCCGCTCTGGCATTTCACCCGCGGCTCGAATCACATAGTTGGAACCTGCATTCCATTCGAACACTACTACGAAGCTGACGCCTTACCCGTCTTCTTCTACGTCACCTTAGATAAGGCGCCGGAACAGGGTTTCATCAAGTACATCGCAGTGAAACCGACAGGTGAGAAGGTCGAATATTCGAATAACACTAACGACGCGAAATACTTCTACGCGAAGATTATTGACGTCAAAGACATGCCAATCTTCCCCAAGTAGACCCCATAGTCGGTAAGAATGAATTTTCGGTCGCGCAGTTTTATTACCGCTCCAAGCTCTTGCCCATCGAGGCAGCAACGTGAATTTCGACGAGAAAATCGCGAACGCGTCGAAGAAAAACCAAACCAGAATAATACTCGCACTCGATATAGAAGATCCAGACCCGCAAAGACTGGTATCACGAAGCCAAGACATTCTTTGGAAAGTTAAAGACTTCATCTGCGCCGTCAAGATCAACCGCCAACTGATCCTAACCTTGGGTTTGCGCGGCATCGCCGATTCTGTTCTCAAAGTTGCTGATGATTATTCGCTTCCGACGATTATGGACGCGAAAGTGAACGATGTGGGGCATACGAACGGTTTCATGGCTCGATTATACTTCGACGCTGGATTCGATGGTATAATTGCAAGCCCAATCGCTGGATGGGATAATGGGTTGGATACTGTTTTTGAAATTGCTAGGGCTCGAGAAAGAGCGGTGCTACTGCTGACTTACATGAGCAACCCTGGAGCGGAAGCCTTCTACTCCTTAATGGCCACTGCCGGGAAAGGCCCAGTCAAGCCTGTCTTCGAAATCCTAGCGAACCTGGCAACGGAATGGAAAGCGAACGGCGTCATAGTAGGCGCAACGAAGCCTGAAATTATTACTAGAGTTCGTGAACTCATTGGCCCAAGCCTTCCCATCTACAGCCCCGGAGTTGGCGTCCAGGGCGGCGACGCAAAACGTGCCGTCGACGCAGGAGCAACCTACCTAATTGTCGGCAGAAGCATATACGGGGCAACGGACCCTGCCAAGTCGGCGAAAACGATACGTGAAATGGTGTTCGCTAGCTAGGGTTTTGCAGGAATTCAGATTTGGATGGTCGCGGAAATGGTTGATTCAACAGTTTGCAATTAAATTCTATTCAATTCGTCTTCGCAAAGATGAGCACCAGATAACTTAGGTTTTGATTCCTCAGTCGAGAATCCTGGTCCGCTTCGGACTGAATTCTCAAAAACTGAACGGGGAGTGGTGGTCGAGTGTCATATTTTGCCATGGTCCTTACTGGATTACTGCGAGAAGGAACGACAATGATGGAATGGGTTTCCATGAAATATGTCAATTTCAAGACCAAGGCTTTTATGCGGCTGCCGAGTAGGCCGTACGAGTGAATTCTGTTGGGTGGGGCCAAAAAAAAGAGCTTAGCGCAAATGGAAAAACAGCAGGTTCAACAGGACTCTGCTACCTCCAAAAAACCTGAGCCTGCAAAGAAGACTAAAGGCAAGACCATTGCGGAAAAGAAAACCGCTGGAATAGGGTTGCCAAACTTCGAGGACGCGAAGTTTACAGGGGAGCTATCAAAGCTTGGAGCTCTCACGCCTTACGCCATAGCCACCCAATTCAACGTTCGACTAAGCGTTGCCCGAGATATCCTTGAGGAACTGGAACGTCGTCGAATGGTAAAGTCAGTCGGCGGAAATGCCAGGATCAAGGTCTACAAGCTGGCCGCAGCCTAGACCTTCTCCACTCTTACCTTCGTACCACTTTTCAAGGAACGAAACATTTCAAGATTAGCAGTAATTTTTCCAACAACATTCACGGGACTATAAGGGTCCATGGGCCCGTAGAATACGCATAGCGCAGAGCCCATAGGCCAATAGGCCAAAGTTCCAACCTCAACCTTGCTCTTCGCCTTCTCTGCTCCTATCTTCACAGGTGTCTCAAAATACACCTCCTCCTTCCATCGCGCCGCCCTACCCTCGAACGGAAGCGCTCTTGCTAAGCTGTCAACCGTCATCGGGCTGTGAAACCTAACAAACTCTCCCTCAGCCTCACCGAACGACTCAGCTATCAGCCGAACTTTGTAAGCTGAAACATCAGCCTCAGCCTGTTTCGTTTCCGGCTCCGCGCCTGGAGTGTTGGACAACTTGAACTCACTTGATCCTTACAACTTTGTTGCGGCTGGTTTGTTAAAAGGTCAATGCATCTGAAAGAACTGTTCGCGAAAGCGGGCGGTTCGAGTCGAGTTTGCATTTTACGTAAGGACTCTCTTTAGGGTATCGAACACATAATCCAGTTCTGTCTCTCCAAGCCTTGGGTGGACTGGGAGGGAGAATACTTGCCTGCAAGCTTTCTCCGTTTCCGGCAAAGCCCTATGTGCGGTGGAGCGTTCGCGGTAGAGTGGTAACATGTGCAGTGGTGATTCGTAGTAAACTGAAGCCTCGATATTTCTTGACCTAAGCTTCTCGATTACTTTGTTTCGTTTCCCCGCATTTGCGCCCCTAAGTCTGAGCGTATACAAGTACCATGAGTGTTTCCTACCACCCGGTTCCTTCGGTGGAACCACCTTACCCAGCATTCCTACTTTTTCTCCCAAGAACCTTGCATTCTTTTTTCGCTTCTCAAGGAAAGAGGGAAGTTTTCGAAGTTGGGCGCTTCCTACGGCTGCGAGGATTTCCGTCATGCGGTAATTGTTTCCTACCATCGTAGGCCAGTAAGGACGTTGCTCACCGTGCGACCGAAGCATCCTCAGTTTTTCAGAGGAATCATCGTCATCCGTCGTAACCATGCCACCCTCACCCGTGGTCATATTCTTGCCCGCATAGAAGCTGAAACACGTCATATCACCAACAGATCCTATCCGGGAATCCTTGTACTCGGCGCCATGAGCCTGTGCTCCATCCTCCACAAGCGTGAGTCCGCGCTCCCTTGCCAGTTTCTTTAATGGGTCAAGGTCTGCCGGAAGGCCGTAGAGGTGAACTGGTAGGATGACCTTCGTGTTCCTGGTCATAACTGCCTCCACAGTTTCAGCAGTTAGGGTGTAGGTGTCTGGATCTATGTCAGCGAACACTGGCTCACCTCCCGCAAGAAGAACGGCCTCCGCCGTGGCGTGAAACGTGAAAGAGGGTACAACGACCTCGTCCCCAACCTTCACTCCTGCCACCAGCAATGCCATGTGCAATGCTGCCGTTCCGCTGCTAACTGCGACTGCGTGTTTGGCTCCAACGAACTTTGCAAAGTCTTTTTCGAATTCGAGAATTCTAGGACCCATTCCACTTTTCTCGCTTAAGATGCCGCTCTTCAAAACATCGTTAACTGCATCAATCTCCTCCTTCCCAATCATTGGTTGATTGATTCGTAGAATGTCGCGCAAAATTAATCGCCTCGGAACAAGTCTCGTTAGTACAACTCGTTAATCTAAAAGTGTTTCTGGATTAGAGAGACGATTGTGTAGGCGTTTCCATTCAAAAGGCCACATTATTGGAATTTCGTTGCGAAATTACATCAGAAATCTACTTAAAGAGTAAAAACGAATTTTCGGCGCACCGCTCGCACCCTATCCTTATGATCAAGGGGTTAATTATCGGGGATGGATGCACGCGATGCACATTGCAGAATCCATGATTGTATTAATGATCCCTGATGCCCAGGTGTATCACTCGTGTGTCGTTTGCGCAAACACGGCGTTTTCCAAGTTGTTACTGTTAGTAAAATTTATATGAAGTCGTTTTTCTTGTTGAGCTTAGTTGTTCACAGCGGAGACTTTGAGTATTGTCAGTAGGAAATGCAGTAGGAGGCGCTGGCCGACAGGCCGTGATCCTGAAAGAGGGGACCTCAAGATCTGAGGGACGTGAAGCGCATCATGCGAATATTGCGGCAGCAATGGTTGTTGCCGAATCAATTCGATCCTCGCTCGGCCCAATGGGTATGGACAAGATGCTCGTTGACGGGTTCGGGGACGTAACAATCAGCAACGACGGCGCAACAATTCTTGACGAAATGGACATACAGCACCCTGCCGCGAAGATGATGGTTGAGGTTGCAAAGACTCAAGACGACGAGGTTGGGGACGGAACGACAAGCGCAGTCGTGATCGCTGGAGAACTTTTATCGAAAGCCCAGAACCTGATGGACAAGGATGTTCACCCAACAATAGTGGTTGACGGATACCAGCTTGCTGGAACGAAAGCACTGGAATTTCTACAACGCCTCGCGATTAAAATCAAACCCACAGACAAAGCAATGCTCCTGAAAATCGCGAAGGTTTCAGTAGCAAGCAAACTCCTAGCCGAGCACAAAGACTTCGCAGCCGAATTGGCGGTGAAGTCTATTCTTCAAGTGGCGGAGAAATCTGGTACAGCCTTCAAGGCTGACGTAGACGACGTCAAACTCGAGAAGAAGCCTGGAGGTGCGATCACTGATACCGTGCTGATTGAGGGTGTTTTGCTCGATAAGGAAGTAGTGCATCCAGGCATGCCCAAGCGAGTTGAGAACGCGAAGATTGCACTACTCAACTGTCCATTAGAGGTTGAGAAAACTGAGTTCGACGCGAAACTGAATATCCAGAACCCCGACCAGATGAAAGCCTTCTTGGATGAAGAGGAAAAGATTCTGCGTGATATGGTTGACAAGATCTCCGCAACGGGCGCGAATGTGGCAATTTGCGAGAAAGGCATAGACGACGTAGCCCAACACTTCATGGCTAAGAAAGGAATTCTGGCTGTGCGACGCGTCAAACAGTCCGACATGGAGAAGTTAGTCAAGGCGACAGGTGGTAGAATCCTAACACAGCTCGAAGGTTTGAAACCGTCCGACCTCGGAACTGCCGGGCTAGTGGAGGAAAGGAAGGTGTCAGATGACAAGATGACGTTTGTGGAAGGATGCAAGAATCCCAAATCCGTCAGCATACTCGTCAGGGGTGGTACTGAGCGCGTGGTGGATGAGGCTGAACGCGCATTTCACGACGCTTTATGCGTGGTTCGAGATGTTGTCGTGGACCCGCAGGTGGTTGCAGGTGGTGGAGCCCCTGAGGCCGAGGTCTCACGCTTGCTTCGATTGTATGGCCAGAAGCTGTCGGGCAAGGAGCAGTTGGCAGTTCAGGCTTTCGCCGACGCCCTGGAAATAATCCCCTTATCCTTGGCAGAGAACGCGGGCATGGATCCGATTGATACTTTGACTGAAATCAGATCGAAGCACCAAGCCAAATTGAAGTGGTTTGGGGTTGACCCAATTAGAGGAAAGGTTGCAGACCTAGCGAAACTCGAAGTTTATGAGCCCCTAGCCGTTAAGGTGCAGGCTTTGAAATCAGCTAGCGAAGCCGCCGACATGATCTTAAAGATCGACGACGTGATCGCTTCGTCAAAGTCAAAAGAGAGTGGACCACCAAAGGGGCCAAAAGACAGTGCCAAAGAAGAAGGAGAAGGCGAGTCCTAGAAGAGCCTCCGCCGAACTGATCGGCCCAAAGAAGCTAACACGATTCGAACGAGCACGAATTGTCGGGGCGAGGGCACTCCAAATTTCCATGGGCGCACCCGTACTACTCGACGTACCAGAATCACTTAAGTCACCAATTGAATTGGCTGAATTGGAACTACAGGAAGGTGCATTGCCCATCAGTATACGCCGCTCTTTGCCGGACGGCACGAGTTTGAGCATTCCGCTCAAGACGTTGCTTGAGGGCGAGCGAGAAGAAGCAGGACTCTAAGCTTACTGATGACAAGCCCAACAGCTGAGATTGAAGAAAGGAAACCTTGGGTTTACGCCTTCGTAATTCTTCTCCTGGTTTCCGTCTGGATGTTGACTATGCGTTTACTTAACCAGCAGTTCTTGTCCTCAGAATTCGAATTTCCAATAATCTACTTGCCCACTTTGTTAGCAGGAATAGTAGTCGTCTACCTAACCGTCAAACCCGGATCGGGCTGATGACGGTTCCGGACTGGCCTACGGGAAATGAGTGGGCCTGTGAACGATGGGTGGATACGGATACCAAGGTGCTGGCGTGGCTGGTGTGAATTGTGATCGAGGGAATCGTGACATGCTTATTCGGTGAGCGTGGCATGGCGGACAAAATACTGCTTCTACCCCAGGCCTCGCACAAGTAAAGCATATGGGTGCGCCGCACTCCGAGCAGAAGACCTGTGCCATCACGTTTCTGTGAAATGAGCAGACGTTAGGTTGAGCCACGGGGATAGGTTGGGTAGTGGGGGAAGCCCATAGGGCTTCAATCATTGGTTGGCCACACTTCAAGCAATAATTAGCCATGTCCCTGTTCTCGGCGCCGCAGGTCGAACATACTTTGACCATGTAGCTCACAACAAAGACTACATCATTCTATGAAAATAACTCTTACCCAGTTTCCTGTCACAGAGGAAATTCTTAAGCCACCTGAAAAAGTTAGGAAGCAATCTGTTTTCGATATCGACCATCAAGTGTCCTGGCTGCGGCGAACCTTTGAAATTCATATCCCGTAGCAAGACTAGGTCAAAGTGTTTGAATTGCGGTTTCTATGACGACTGCTGTTGAAAGGGTGAAGCGCAGACATGTCTATTGTGCTTACCGAACACTCGCGAGTTCTGTTGGCCCGATAAGCCAATAAGACCGATGATAACTCGAAGCCAACCGCGTTCACCTAGATGCGAAATATTACAAAGACGACGGCGCTCAAACTTTCGCTTTTCGCGATGGCCTCGGTCATTATTGTGGAGGCCTTTGCTGGGCTCTCCACGAGGAGCCTCGCACTTGTCAGTGACGCCGCCCACGCAACATTCGACGCCCTCTCAACCCTCATCCTCCTTCTCACCACTCGCATATCAATGAAACCTGCCGACGAGGACCACACTTACGGCCACGGCAAGTTTGAGTCATTGGGCGCGTTAATCGGAGGGTTCATTCTCCTACTATTCGCGATAGGCATCGCTGGCTTAGCGATCTATCGGCTCAGCACCGGAAGCCACGCTGAATCAAGCCTTCTAGGATACGGCGCAGCAGGATACACCATGGCGATCGACATTGGACGGATCCTAATTCTCAGCGCGGCATTGAGGAGCGGAAGTCTCACGGTCAAAGCAGACCTCTACCACGCAGCCTCCGACCTTTTCTCCACTTCGCTAGTATTCGTGGCACTCGGATTAACGAGCCTGGGCTTCCCGGTCGGCGACACGGCTGTCTCACTTGTACTCGCAAGCCTTCTGGGTACTTTGAGCGTTCGACTAATTCGCGTATCAATTCTTGATTTAAGCGACGCCGTCTCCGGCAAACTCGTGAAATCAGTTCTCAGAGTAATTCGCGAAACCAACGAAGTACTGAAAGTGAAAGAGTTGCGCGTGAGACGAGTTGGCGACGTCACGTACGTTGACGCCATATGCGCAGTTTCGCCGTACGCCGGGTTGGCTGACGCTGACGGCATAGCGTCAAGAATTGAAACCAACCTACACAAGCTACTTGGAAAGTCATCTGTAATCTTGCACTTAGAGCCCCTTGAATGGGACGTACCTGTTGAGTTGAGGGTTCGAGACGTGACGAATCGAGTCGAAGGCGCGAAAGGCTTGCACAACGTATCAGTTACGAACGTGGGCGAGGACCTATACGTGACGCTCCACGTGCAAGTCGACCCCTCCCTTCCATTAGAAAAAGCTGATGAAATCGCGACATTAGTTGAGAAGGGAATTCAGTCGTCGATCCCGAAGGTAAGGCATGTAACAGTGCATTTAGAACCCTCTTTGCCCGAAACCATGAAGGGAAAAATCATAGACGATAACTATGTCTCCGAGACTGTAAGATCTGTAGTGCGAAATTACCCTGACGTGCTAAACGTGAGCGCAGTTACAACGTTCGCGGCGGAAGGCAAACTCCACATAAACGTCACATGCCTCTTCTCCGGCAATGCGCCGATCTCAGAGATTCATGACATAATTTCTAAAGTTGAGGAGAGTGTTCGAGAGCGGTTCGTAAACGCCATCGTTACCATTCATCCGGAGCCAGCTGCTGGTCAGCGTTCGTTCAGTTGAGCGGTATTGTCATTACGTATGCATCGGATCCGTCGTAATAGTAACGGGGAATCGTTCTAGTAACCTGGAACCCCATCTTCTTATACAAGTTAATCGCCGGGGCATTTGTCACACGTACCTCCAAGTAGCATTCGTCTGCATGTTGTGCTGATAAAGCGGTAAGCGACTGTTGAACGAGCGCGTTGCCCATTCCGAGCATGCGGAACTCAGGCATAATCGCAACCGAGACTATGTGTCCCTTCTTCGCGAACCTCAGCTTTCTAATATCCGAGAAACCGTGCTCCAGTCTACACATAATGTAACCCACCACCTGCCCCTGAGCCTCGGCAACTACAAAGGCTTCGGGAAATGCGTTGTACGTGTCGATAAAGAAATAGGGCGCGTAGTTCTCGGGAAGGCAGACTCTGTTTATGTTCATTACTGCGTCAAGGTCGCTGGCTGCGAAGCCTCGGAGCGAGTAACTCTTCTGCATTAGCAATGGGTTAATCGACGTTTTGATTCAGGCGTCGACTATTTGATACTATCCCCACAATTCTCACTACGATTTGTAAATACGTTTAAATCAGGTTCGGGTCGTAAGGCGAGAAAACTTAGGAGACAAACGAGTGACCGCTCAGCCCTCAACTACTTCAACTAGAGGGCCCGCTTTCCCAATCGATCTTGGCTCAATCCGAAGCATGATCCAATTCAGATTCACACTACTCGATGCCTACATAGATGTGAATGGACTGCCTACGTTCGTAGTCGGAATGGAACCTGTGAAACATAAATTTCTCGAACTTCTGCTTGACCTGGCCAACCACAACCTATCAGCCAAGATAAGAAACGTCTCAGGAAAACTAGTAATCTCCGTCTTCCCCAAACCAAACCTCGGCCAACCACGCAACCAGATCAACCTCACTCTCTTCTTAGCAACGATCGGAACCGTACTTGCAGCAAGCTATGTCATCATGTTCAACGTACCCGTACTAGGATTCACGCTCTTCAACATTGATCCCAAATTAGCACCAGTTCTTTTCGCAAACGTGAGCCGCATGGGACAGGCTCTGGTTCTTGCAATCGGGATAATTGGAATTTCCGGCTTACATGAACTAGGACACGTAGTTGCCGCCCGCCACCATAAGATGAACGCGTCGCTTCCATACTTTATTCCTGTGCCACCACCATCTCCCTTCGGGACGTTTGGCGCAGTCATATCCCTGCGTGCGCCACCGAAGAATCGTGATCAGCTTTTCGATTTGGGTTTCAGCGGGCCGTTGGCAGGCTTTCTCGCCACCGTTGTGCTCGCAATCGTAATGTTTCTGAGCGCCCCGATTTTCAGCAATGAACAGATTGCTCCACTGATCGCCGCAAAACTACTAGTGAATACTTCTTGGCCTAACCAACCGATGCTTCTCGACTTGTTGTCTGAAATAGGGTTCGGAAACGCCCCCGCCGGCTATACTGCAATACTTCCCCCGTTCAGCCTCGCAGTTGAATTCGGCGCACTGATAACCTTCCTTAACCTCTTGCCCGTTTGGCAGCTTGATGGCGGGCATATATCACGAGCCGTTTTAGGTGATAAGGGTCACAAGATAGTTGCTTTAGTTGCATTCGCGATCATGATTCTGGTGGGTGCTTGGGTTTTTGCTGCTTTGCTTATCGGCATTATGTTTCTTAGCCGTAGGCCTCTGGAAGGCCTAGAGCCCCTAGACGACATATCACCCCTCTCGAATTCGAGGAAAG